>NZ_BAAGTD010000019.1:0-145486 GCF_054782095.1 Streptomyces capparidis
GCGGGCGGCCACGGCGCTGCTGCTGGACGACGGCGGCGGGGGCGGGGGCGGGCCGGCCGCCGCGTCCGGCCCGCCGTCCGGCGCCCCGTCCGCCTCGGCCCCGTCCGCGAGCGCGACGCCGCCCCGGTGCGCGGGCGACTCCTGCGCCGGCGAGGACCCCAAGGCGATGGGCTGTGACCAGGACGTGTACTCCGCCGCCGCCACCTGGCTGTACGGCACCCACGTCGAACTGCGGTACAGCCCGGCGTGCCGGGCCGCGTGGGGCAGGATCGCCTCCGCGAGCGTCGGCGACGGGGTGCGGGTGGCCGGCAGGGACGGCACCGCGCAGGGCAACCGCATCCGGTACGAGGCCGACACCTACACCCCGATGATCGCCGCCCCGAAGCCGTCCCAGGCCCGCGCCTGCGCCCTGCTGAGGACCGGGAAGACCGGCTGCACCCCCTGGGGCGGCCCCACCCCCGTGACGGCCCCCCAGCCCGAACCGAGCGGCTGACCCCCTCGGCGCCGGGCCGCCGGGGCGGGGGAGTGACACGGCCCCCCGCCGCCCCGCCTGACGCGTGGTGACCGGCCCCCTCCCGCCCGCCCGTCGCCCCGCCCACCACCCCATCGGTCGCCCCTCCCCATCAGGGAGCCCTGACGCGTGGTGACCGGCCCCCTCCCTCCAGGTGATCGGCGCAGCCCTTCGGATAGCCTGACGGATATCTCTCGACACCAAGAGATCTTCGCTGCCGGGGCGAGGGACGCCCCCGGGGCGGCAAGGGAACCAACAGGAGAAGGCAATGACTCGCACTCCCGTGAACGTCACCGTCACCGGTGCGGCAGGCCAGATCGGCTACGCACTGCTGTTCCGCATCGCCTCGGGTCAGCTCCTCGGGCCGGACACCCCGGTCAGGCTCCGGCTGCTGGAGATCACCCCGGCGCTCAAGGCCGCCGAGGGCACCGCGATGGAGCTGGACGACTGCGCGTTCCCGCTGCTCGCGGGCATCGACATCACCGACGACGCCAACGTGGCGTTCGACGGCGTCAACGTGGCCCTGCTGGTGGGCGCCCGCCCCCGCACCAAGGGCATGGAGCGCGGCGACCTGCTGGAGGCCAACGGCGGCATCTTCGGCCCGCAGGGCAAGGCGATCAACGACCACGCCGCCGACGACGTGAGGGTCCTGGTGGTCGGCAACCCGGCGAACACCAACGCCCTGATCGCCCAGAAGCACGCCCCGGACGTCCCCGCCGAGCGCTTCACCGCGATGACCCGCCTCGACCACAACCGGGCGCTGTCCCAGCTCGCGAAGAAGACCGGCGTGCCGGTGTCGGAGATCGGGAAGCTCACCATCTGGGGCAACCACTCGGCGACCCAGTACCCGGACATCTTCCACGCCACGATCGCGGGCAAGAGCGCCGCCGAGGCCGTGAACGACGAGAAGTGGCTGGCCGAGGAGTTCATCCCGACCGTGGCCAAGCGCGGCGCCGCCATCATCGAGGCCCGCGGCGCGTCCTCCGCGGCCTCCGCCGCCAACGCCGCCGTCGACCACGTCTTCACCTGGGTCAACGGCACGCCGGAGGGCGACTGGACCTCCGCCGCCGTGGTGTCCGACGGCTCCTACGGGGTGCCGGAGGGCCTGATCTCGTCCTTCCCGGTGACCGCGAAGGACGGCCGGTTCGAGATCGTCCAGGGCCTGTCGGTGAACGAGTTCTCCCGCACCCGGATCGACGCCTCCGTCCAGGAGCTGGTGGACGAGCGGGACGCCGTCGCCCGCCTGGGCCTGATCTGACGCACCCGCCCGGGGCGGAGCCGCCGCCGCCCGGCTCCGCCCCGGGCGGCGGGTCTCCCGCCGAGCGCCCCCGCGCCGCCTACCGCGCCGTCAGCTCCCGCGCCATCTCGTCCACCAGACCGAGGGCCCGCCGGAACAGACCCGCCCCGAAGGTGACCCGCGCCGCCCCCAGCTCCCCGAGCCGCTCGGGCGAGGGACCGCCGGGCAGGTGCAGCGCGTTGACCGGCCCGCCCGTGCCGGCGGCCAGCTCCGGCAGCAGCTCCGCCGGTGCGAAGATCGGGTAGACGCAGTCGGCGCCCGCCTCCAGGTAGCACCGGCCCCGTGCCACCGCGTCCGCCGGCCCGCCGCCGCGCCCCGGCAGGAACGTGTCCACGCGGGCGTTGACCACCAGCGCGTCCCCCGCCGCCGCGCGCACCTCGGCCAGCCACCGCGCCTGCCGCTCCGGCGGGCGCTGCTCCCCGCTGCGCGGGTCGGTGTCCTCCAGGTTGCAGCCGACGGCCCCGGCCGCCAGCAGCCGGTCCACCAGCTCCGCCGCGGACAGCCCGTACCCGGCCTCCATGTCCGCCGTCACCGGCACCGGCACCGCGCGGGCGATCCGGGCGACCGCGGCGAACATCTCCTCCGGCGGGGTGCCCTCCCGGTCGGCGTAGCCGAGGGAGGCGGCCACCCCGGCGCTGGTCGTGGCCAGCGCGGGGAAGCCGGCCTCGGCGAACGCCCTGGCACCGGCCGCGTCCCAGACGTTGGGCAGGACCAGCGGATCCGGCCCGTGGTGCAACTCCCGCAGCGCCGCGGCCGTCACGCGAGGCTGCCCGGCACGTAGTCGCCCGCCGGGTGGCGGGTGGCCACGTTGATCCGGTTCCAGCCGTTGATCACCACGATGAGGCCGATGAGCCGGGCCAGCTCCTCCGCCGGGAACGCCTCGGCCGCCTCCCGCCACACCTCGTCCGAGACGCCGCCCCGCCCCAGCTCGGTGACCTGCTCGGTCAGGGCGAGCGCGGCCCGCTCCCGCTCCGAGTACAGGTGCGGGGCCTCCCGCCAGGCGCTCAGCAGGTGGATGCGCTGCTCGGTCTCGCCGGCGGCGCGGGCGTCCTTGGAGTGCATGTCCAGGCAGAACGCGCAGCCGTTGAGCTGCGACGCCCGCAGCTTGACCAGCTCCGCGAGCACCGGGTCCACTCCCTGGTGCGCCACCTTGTTCAGGTCGTGCAGCGCCCGGTACACGTCCGGCACCGTCTTGTACCAGTTCATCCGGTGGCCGTGCTCCACGTTCCCGCTCCTCGGGTCGTTCCTTCGCTTGCGCTCCTCACGCTAGAGCGCCGCCGGAGCCCGGGTATGGTCCACTTCCGTGCGGGAATCGTGGGCCACCCTGGGCGTCGACCTCCACCTGGACCTCACCGGGCCGAGGGTGCGCGAAGGGCTCACCCGCGCGCTGCGGGAGGCCGTCAGCGGCGGGCGGCTCGCCCCCGGCACCAGGCTGCCGTCGTCCCGGGCGCTCGCCCACGACCTCGGCGTGGCCCGCAACACCGTCGCCGAGGCGTACGCCCAGCTCGTCGCCGAGGGCTGGCTGACGGCCCGGCAGGGCTCGGGCACCTCCGTCGCCGCCCGGCCGCTCCCCGCCCCGTCCGCCGCCCCGCCGGTCACCCGCCCCGCCGAGGAGGCCCCGCCGTACGACCTGCGGCCCGGCGCGCCCGACCTGTCGGACTTCCCGCGCACCGCGTGGCTGGCCGCGGCGCGCCGCGCGCTGGGCGCCGCGCCGAGCGACGCCTTCGGCTACGGCGACCCGCGCGGCCGCCCCGAGCTGCGCGAGGCGCTGGCCGGGTACCTCGCCCGCGCCCGCGGCGTGCGCGCCGACCCGGAGCACCTGGTGGTCTGCTCCGGGTTCCTGCACGGCCTGTCCCTGCTGTGCGCCGCGCTGCACGCGGCCGGCGCCGCCACGCTCGCCGTGGAGGAGTACGGCGTGGGGTACCACCGCAACGCCGCCGCCGCGAGCGGCACCCGCCCGGTGCCGGTGCCCGTGGACGGGGAGGGCGCCCGCACCGACCTGCTCACCGGCGACGCGGCGCTGCTCACCCCCGCGCACCAGATGCCGCTCGGCGCCTGCCTGACCCCGCGCCGCCGCGCCGCCGCGGTCGCGTGGGCGCGCGCGGCCGGGGCCGTGGTGATCGAGGACGACTACGACGGCGAGTTCCGCTACGACCGGCAGGGCCCCGGCGCGCTCCAGGGCCTGGACCCCGGCCGGGTGGCGTACCTGGGCACGGCGTCCAAGAGCCTGGCGCCGGGCCTGCGCCTGGCGTGGATGGCGCTGCCGGAGCACCTGGTGGAGCCGGTCGTCGAGACCAGGAAGCTGCGCGACGCGCACTCGTCCGTCACCGACCAGCTCACCCTGGCCGAGTTCCTGCGGCACGGCGGCTACGACCGGCACCTGCGCCGCGCCCGCCTGCGGTACCGCCGCCGCCGCGACCGCCTGGTCGCCGAGCTGGCGCGGCGGGCGCCCCGGGCCCGGGTGACGGGCGTGGCCGCCGGGCTGCACGTCCTGGTGCGCCTGCCGGACGGCGCGGACGAGGCCGAGGTGGTCCGCCGCGCCGCCGCCCGCGGGCTGGCCCTGTACGGCCTGGCCGACTTCGGCTTCCGCCCGGCGCCCGGCGCGCCGCCCGCCCTGGTGGTCGGCTACGGCACCCCGCCGGAGCACGCGTTCGCCGGCGCGCTCGAGCGGCTGTGCGAGGTGCTCGGGTAGCGGACGGGGGCGGGGCGGGGCCGCCCGGCGGGCGCCGGGCGGCCCGGTGGGAGCCGTCAGGCCCCCAGCACCTCGCGCAGTTGCTCCAGGCCCCAGTCCAGGTCCTCCTTGGTCACCACCAGCGGCGGGGCGATGCGGACGGTCTGGCCGTGGGTGTCCTTCACCAGCACGCCCCGGTCCATCAGCGCCGTGGACACCTCCCGCGCCGTCCCGTGCTCCGGGGCGATGTCCACCCCCGCCCACAGGCCGCGGCCCCGCACCGCGGTGACCGCGCCCGTCCCGGCCAGGGTGCGCAGCTCGCGGTGCAGGTGGTCGCCGAGCTCGGCGGCCCGGCGCTGGAACTCCCCGGTGCGCAGCATCGCGATCACCTCCAGGGCGACCGCGCAGGCCAGCGGGTTGCCGCCGAAGGTGGAGCCGTGCTCGCCCGGCCGGAACACCCCGAGCACCTCGCGGGAGGAGACCACCGCGGAGACCGGCACCACGCCGCCGCCGAGCGCCTTGCCGAGCAGGTACATGTCGGGCACCACGCCCTCGTGCTCGCAGGCGAAGGTGCGCCCGGTGCGGCCGAGGCCGGACTGGATCTCGTCCGCGACGAACAGCGCGCCGCGCTCCCGGGTGATCTCCCGCACCGCCTCCAGGTACCCGGCGGGCGGCACCAGCACCCCGGCCTCGCCCTGGATGGGCTCGATGAGCACGGCCACCGTGTCGTCGTCCACGGCCTCGCGCAGCGCGTCGGCGTCGCCGTACGGCACGATCGTGAACCCGGGGGTGTAGGGCCCGTAGTCGGCGCGGGCCTCGGGGTCGGTGGAGAAGCTGATGACGGTGGTGGTGCGGCCGTGGAAGTTGTTGGCCGCCACCACGATCCGCGCCCGCCCGTCCGGCACGCCCTTGACCCGGTAGCCCCACTTGCGCGCGGTCTTCACCGCCGTCTCCACCGCCTCGGCGCCGGTGTTCATCGGCAGCACCATCTCCATGCCGCACAGGTCGGCGAGCTCCTCGCAGAAGGCGGCGAAGCGGTCGTGGTGGAACGCCCGGGAGGTGAGCGTCACCCGGTCGAGCTGGGCCTTGGCCGCCTCGATCAGCCGGGGGTGGCGGTGCCCGAAGTTCAGCGCGGAGTACCCGGCCAGCATGTCCAGGTAGCGCCGGCCCTCCACGTCGGTCATCCACGCGCCCTCGGCCGAGGCCACGACCACGGGGAGCGGATGGTAGTTGTGCGCGCTGCGGGCGTCGGCGGCCGCGATCAGCCGGCTGGAGGCGGAGTTGACGGGTGCGGTGCTCATGGAACGCTCCCTTGCGGATATTTCGGCGCCTGCACGCGGTCTGCCGAGTCATTCTGTGGGTGGGAGTGGGCTTTGCCCATCGATCTTTTCGCATCGGGGCGCCCTCGGCAAAGGTTTCGGTGAGCGGGCGGTCGAGGGCCGCTCACGGTCGCGTCGAGCCGGGCCCCGTCACCGGGACCGCGCGGCGCGGAGCCAGTAGGGTGGGAGGGCCGCGACTGGCGACTGCGTGGAAGCGACCACGAGGAAGCGGCGAGGCGGGGTCCCGCGCCCGGAGCGGGTGGGGCGCCCCGTGACCACCCCGCGGTGCCGTCCGCCTGGGCCCCCGGTTACCCCACGCGCGCGCCCGCCGCGCGCCGAGTAACCCGGGAGGACCCGTTGACCACGCGAGTGAACACCCAGTCCGCGCTCGCCAGGACCGACCCCGAGCTGGCCGCGCTGATCCGGGCCGAGGAGCGGCTCCAGGCGGAGACGCTGCGGCTCATCCCCAGCGAGAACTACGCCTCCGAGGCCGTGCTGGAGGCCGGGGCCACGGTCCTCCAGAACAAGTACAGCGAGGGCTACCCCGGCCGCCGGTACTACGAGGGCCAGCAGAACGTCGACCCGATCGAGAACCTGGCGATCGCCCGGGCCACCGCCCTGTTCGGCGCCGACCACGCCAATGTGCAGCCGTACTCGGGCTCGCCCGCCAACCTCGCCGTGTACCTGGCGTTCGCCGAGCCCGGGGACACCGTGCTCGGCATGTCGCTGCCCATGGGCGGCCACCTCACCCACGGCTGGGGCGTGTCCGCCACCGGCAAGTGGTTCCGCGGCGTGCAGTACGGGGTGCACGCCGGGACCGGCCTGATCGACTACGACCAGGTGCGGGACCTGGCCCGCGCCGAGCGGCCCAAGCTGATCTTCTGCGGCGGCACCGCGGTGCCGCGGGTCATCGACTTCGCCGCGTTCGCGGAGATCGCCCGGGAGACCGGCGCGGTGCTCGTCGCCGACATCGCGCACATCGCCGGCCTGGTCGCGGGCGGCGCGCACCCCTCGCCCGTGCCGCACGCCGACGTGGTGACCACCACCACCCACAAGACCCTGCGCGGCCCGCGCGGCGCGATGATCCTGGCCCGCGAGGAGCACGCCAAGGCCGTCGACAAGGCAGTCTTCCCCGGCCTCCAGGGAGGCCCGCACAACCACACCACCGCGGGCATCGCGGTGGCGCTGCACGAGGCCGCCCAGGACACCTTCCGGGCCTACGCCCACCAGGTGGTGGCCAACGCCAGGGCGCTGGCGCGCGAACTGCTCCAGCGCGGCTACGACCTGGTCTCCGGCGGCACCGACAACCACCTGGTCCTCATCGACCTGACGGGCAAGGAGGTGCCGGGCAAGGCCGCCGCCCAGGCGCTGGACCGGGCCGGGGTGGTGGTGAACTACAACACCGTCCCGTTCGACCCGCGCAAGCCGTTCGACCCCTCCGGCATCCGGATCGGCACCCCCGCGCTCACCTCCCGGGGGCTGCGCGAGGAGCACATGCCGGCCGTCGCCGACTGGCTGGACCGCGGCGTGACCGCGGCCCGCACCGGGGACGAGGACGCCCTCCTCGCCATCCGCGGCGAGGTCCGCGAACTGATGGCCGCCCACCCGGCGCCGGGGCTGCGGGTGGACTGACCCGTGCCCGCCCGCCCGGGGCCCGCCCGCCGCGGGACGGGCGGGCCCGCGGCGGGCGGGGCCCGCGTCGTCATGCGGATCACGCCCCGGGGCACCCGTTCCACGAGTGCCCCGGGGCGTGACCCCGCGTGCCGCGGGACGTGGCGGACGGCGCGGCAAACCGCTTGGCGATCCTGAGAGAATGTGGCCATGGCCAACCTCGACCGCCCCCGCGTGCTCTCCGGGATCCAGCCCACCTCGGGCTCGTTCCACCTCGGCAACTACCTGGGCGCCGTGCGGCAGTGGGTCGCCCTCCAGGACACGCACGACGCGTTCTACTGCGTGGTCGACCTGCACGCGATCACCATCGCCAAGGACCCCGAGGAGCTGCGGAGCAACACCCGGCTCGCCGCCGCGCAACTGCTCGCCGCCGGTCTCGACCCGGACCGCTGCATCCTGTTCGTGCAGAGCCACGTGCCCGAGCACACCCAGCTCGCCTGGGTGATGAACTGCATCACCGGCTTCGGCGAGGCGTCGCGGATGACGCAGTTCAAGGACAAGTCCGCCAAGCAGGGCACCGAGGGCACCACGGTCGGCCTGTTCACCTACCCGGTGCTCCAGGCCGCCGACATCCTGCTGTACCAGGCCGACGCGGTTCCGGTGGGCGAGGACCAGCGCCAGCACCTGGAGCTCACCCGTGACCTGGCGACCCGGTTCAACGCGCGTTACGGCGAGCTGTTCACGCTCCCCGCGGCGTACATCGTCAAGGAGACCGCGAAGATCGTGGACCTCCAGGACCCGACGATCAAGATGAGCAAGTCGGCGTCCTCGCCGAAGGGCATCGTCAACCTGATGGACGACCCGAAGACCTCCGCCAAGAAGATCAAGAGCGCGGTCACCGACACCGACACGGTGATCCGCTTCGACGAGGAGGCCAAGCCGGGCGTGAGCAACCTGCTCACCATCCACTCGGCGCTCACCGGCACCCCTGTCCCCGAGCTCGAGCGGTCCTACGAGGGCAAGGGCTACGGTGCCCTCAAGACGGACCTGGCCGAGATCTTCACCGAGTGGGTCGCCCCGTTCCGCGAGCGGACACAGGGCTACCTGGACGACCCGGAGACCCTGGACGGCATCCTCGCCAAGGGCGCGGAGAAGGCCAGGGCCGTGGCGGCGGAGACGCTGGCCGCGGTGTACGGGAGCATCGGCTTCCTGCCCGCGAAGCACTGAGCCGGGCACCCGGTCGCCCCGGCGGGCGCCCGGGTGCCGCCGCAGGGCCACGGGGGAAGCCGCCGGGAAAGCTGCAACGGTCCGTACCGAGTGGGATGGAGAGACCTGTGGGGAGCTGCGTGATCGGCGTGTCCATCGCGGTCCCGGAGCCCTTCGGCAGCCTGCTCCAGCAGCGCCGCGCGGGCTTCGGTGATCCGCAGGCCGCGCTCATCCCCACCCACGTGACCCTGCTGCCGCCCACCGAGGTGGACGTCGAGGCGCTGCCCGGGATCGAGGCGCACCTGGCGGACGTGGCCGACCTGGGCAGCCCGTTCGAGGTGTGGCTGGACGGCACCGACACCTTCCGGCCGCTGTCCCCCGTGGTCTACGTCCGGCTGGTGCGCGGCGCCGAGGAGTGCCGCGAACTCCAGGAACGGGTGCGCTCCGGGCCGCTGGAGCGGGAGCTGGCCTTCCCCTACCACCCGCACGTGACGGTGGCGCACGGCATCCCCGACGAGGCGCTGGACCGGGCGCACCTGGAGCTCGCCGACTTCCGGGCGGCCTGGGCGGTGACGGGCTTCGCGCTGTACGAGCAGGGCGGCGACGCGCGGTGGCGGCTGACCCGCGAGTACCGCTTCCCGGCGCCCGCGGTGCCGCACCAGCCGGCGAGACTGCCGGCCCGCCAGCCGGGCGGCTGAGCCCCCGCTCGGCCGCGGGGCCGAGTGCGTGGCGGGGGTTCCTCCGGAGGTCAGGCTGCTCCGCCCCCCGCACCCCCCCGGGGTTCCGGGCGGGTGGTCTTCGGGGAGGGCCGGGGCTTTGGCCTGTGGCCCGCTGCCGGGGCTCCGCCCCGCGCGCGCTTGGGTGTTGGGTGGGGTTGCGCAGGTCGGGACCGCGCCGTTCCGCAACGCTCAAGGCCCCCCCACGCAACTCCCCGAGTGCCTTGCCGCACCCGGCCCTGGGCCTCCGCCCTCACCCGATCCCCGGGTGCCCGCCCCCCTGGCCCCCTCCCGGGTGCCGTTCTGCGGGGCGGGGTGGGCGGGAGTGGTGGTGGCGGATTCGGGGCAGTCGCCGGGTATGGACTGGTTGGCCAGGGTGCCGGTGGTCGGGCCGGGGTTCGCCCGGCTGATGCGGACGCGTGTGTGGCGGGCCTGGCAGCACTACAGCGACGTGGGTGGGGACCGCTTCGCGGCGGCGGTGGCCTACACGGGGTTCGTCGCGCTGTTCCCGCTGGTCGCGGTGACCGCCGCGATGGCCGCCGCCTTCCTCACCCCGGCGCAGGTGGAACGGGCCGAGAACCGGTTCTCCGACCAGTTCGGCTTCCTGTCCGACCGGCTCGACCTGGACGGCCTGGTCAGCAACGCGGGCACGGTCGGCCTCGTCGGCGCGGTGTGGCTGCTGCTGTCCGGGCTGGGCTGGGTGGACGCGCTGCGCAGCTCCATCCGCGGGGTGTGGCGGCTGGCGGCCGACCAGGAGAACATCCTCGCCAGGAAGGGCAAGGACCTGCTGGTCCTGCTCGGCCTCGGCGGGGTGCTGGCCGTCTCTCTCGGCGGCTCGGCGCTGGCCACCGTCCTGGTGGGGCAGGCCGCGGACTCGGTGGGCCTCGCCGCGCAGCGCCCCGGCGCGGTCCTGCTGCGCCTGACCGGTCTGGCCATGGCCGCCGCCGCCGACTTCCTGCTGGTGGTGTACCTGCTGCGCTGGCTGCCCGGCCTGCACCCGAGGCGGCGCTCGCTGGCCCAGGCCGCCCTGATCGGCGCCGTCGGGTTCGAGCTGCTGAAGCTGCTGCTGTCCGGCTACCTCAGCGGCGTCGCGGGCAAGAGCATGTACGGCGCGTTCGGCACCCCGGTCGCGGTGCTGCTGTGGATGAACTTCATGGCGCGGCTGCTGCTGTTCTGCGCCGCGTGGACCGCGACCGGCACCGGGCGCCGCCGCCCCAGGGAGCGGGAGGTGCGGTGCTTCCCGATCGACGAGGACGGCGCCGTGGAGGTCCCGGACGGGCGGACCGTCACCGCCGCGGACGGCGCCGCCGCCGCGGGCCCGGCGGCCGAGAAGGCCCCGGCGGACGGGAGCCGTCCCCGCGCCAGGACCTGACCAGGCGCACCACCGGCACCGGCGCCCTGCGCCGGTGCAGCAGCAGCACCACCGCGCCGAGCACCATCACCACCCCCGCCAGGGTGGCCAGCGCCCCGGGCCCGCCGGAGTCCCCGGCGGCGGCCGTGTCCGGCTGCGGGCCGCCCGCCCGGGTGCCCGGCCGCCCGTCGTCGGGCCGGGCCGCGGGCCGCTCCCCGCCGCCGGCCGGCTTGTCGTCCTCGCCCACCGCCAGCGTGCCGACCGGCTCCGCCCTGCCCGCCGCCGCGAACCCCCAGTCCAGCAGCTCGGCCGCCTCCCGGTAGACGGCGAGGCCGCCGCCGTCCGGGCGCAGCACGGTGACCAGCAGGGTCCGCCCGTCCCGGACGGCCGCGCCGGTGAAGGTGCTGCCCGCGCCCGAGGTGTAGCCGTTCTTCACCCCGATCAGGCCCGGGTAGGCGGGCAGCGAGGAGAAGCCGGTGAGCAGGCGGTTGGTGTTCTGGATCTCGAACGTCTCCCGCGGGCGGGTCTCGGCGCGGCGGCCTCCCGCCTTGCCGTCCTTCCGGTCCGCCGCCCGGTCCCGCGCCCCGCCGGCCTGCTCGGTCTTCCGGTCCTCCTCCTTCTTCTTCTTCTTCTTGTCCTTCGGGTTCTTGCCGTCGTCCTTGTAGCCGCCGGGGAACTTCGCGGTCTTCGTGGCGCAGTACTCGCGGAAGTCGGCCTTGCGCAGCCCCGAGCGGGCGAAGAGCGTCAGGTCGTAGGCGGAGGACACCTGCCCCGGCGCGTCGTACCCGTCCGGGCTGACCACGTGGGTGTCCCGGGCGCCGAGCTCCTCCGCGTGCTCCTGCATCTCCCGCACGGTCCGGTCCACCCCGCCGTTCATGGCGGACAGCACGTGCACGGCGTCGTTGCCGGAGGAGAGGAAGACCCCGAGCCACAGGTCGTGGACGGAGTAGCTCAGGTCCTCCTTGATGCCGACCAGGCTGCTGCCGGGCTGGACGCGGTCCAGCTCCTCCAGGGTGGCCAGGTGCCGGTCGTCCTTGTCCAGCTTGGGCAGCAGCGTGTCGGCGAAGAGCATCTTGAGGGTGCTGGCCGGGGCGAGCCGCCAGTGGGCGTTGTGCGCGGCGAGCACCTCGCCGCTCCCGGCGTCCGCGACGATCCACGAACGCGCCGTCAGATCCTCGGGCACCGGCGGCGCCCCGTCCGCCAGGCGCACCTGGGTGCCGGGCCGGCCCAGCAGCGGCCCGCCGACGGTGGACATCCCGTCCGGCGGCGCAGGCTCCGCGGACTTCCCCGGCTTGCCGGTCCTACCGGACTGGTGCGCGGGCGGCGCCGCCGCGGCGGGGGAGGCGGAGGCCAGCAGCGCGGCAACGCTCAGTGCGGCGAGGGCGTGACGACGTAGGCACACTCCGAGACCGTACCTGGTGAACGCCACCACCCCGGCCCGATTATCGGACGCAATTGAGTGATGTCCCTCATGTCCGCCGCACCGTCAGGTCCCCGGCGGGGGGCTACCGTTCGTCCTCGGGCCACTTCCTGGTGTCGCGGGGCTCCACGTAGGGCTCCTCCTTCGGCGGGAAGCCGCCCTTGATGGCCCGCTCGCGAGCCAGTTCGGCGTCGAACTCCAGGCCGAGCAGGATGGCCAGGTTGGACAGCCACAGCCAGACCAAGAAGATGATCATACCGGCGAGGGTGCCGTAGGTCTTGTTGTACGAGCCGAAGTTGGCCACGTAGAGCGCGAACCCCGCCGACAGCAGCATCCACAGCACCACGGCGATCGCGCTGCCCGGCGTCAGCCACCGGAAGCCCCGCACCCGGACATTGGGCGACGCCCAGTACAGGACCGCGACCATCAGCATCACCAGCAGCACCAGCACCGGCCACTTGGCGTACTGCCAGACCCTCAGGCCGGTGTCGCCGACGCCGAGCGCCGTGCCCACCTGGTCGGCGAGCCCGCCGGTGAACACCACGATCACGGCGCTCACCGCCATCAGCACCATCAGCAGCAGCGTCACCCCGAGCCGCAGCGGCAGCACCTTCCACGCCGGGCGGCCCTCGCGGACGTCGTACACCGCGTTGGCGCTGCGGATGAACGCGGCCACGTAGCCCGAGGCCGACCACAGCGCGGCGACCAGGCCGACCACCGCCAGCACGCTGCCGGTGGCGGAGGAGCCGCTCAACTGGCGGACGGCGTCCTGGAGGATGTCCCGCGCCGAGCCGGGGGCCAGCTTCTGGATGTTGTCGAGCACCGCGTTCGTCGCCGACTCGCCGATGATCCCGAGCACCGAGACCAGCACCAGGATCGCCGGGAAGATCGACAGCACCGCGTAGTAGGTCAGCGCCGCCGCCCGGTCGGGCAGCTCGTCCTCCATGAACTCCTTGACCGTGCGGCGCAGCACCGCGGGCCAGGACCGGGCCGGCAGGCCGGAGAGCTGGTCGGGGGCGGCCTCCTCCTGCCGGCGGGTGGGGCCGGGGCCCTCGTCGGCGGCGTGCCGCTCCCCGGCCTCGCGGGTGTCGTCGCGGTTGTCGTCGCGGCCGTGGTGGGAGCCGTGGCGGTGCTTGATCAGTCTGAGGGTCATGCAGCCCTCCTCGCGCCTTCCGGTGCCGTTTTCGTCGCGTCCCTCAACCACCGGGTTGCCGGGATCCGCGCGGTGAACCGTGTGGAATGTCCGGTTTCTGTGGCGGGTCGCGGGGTAGGCGGCGGGATTCGGCCGGCGAGCGGCGGGACGGGGGCGCTCAGCCGCCGGCCGGGCGGCGCAGCGGGCCCCACGACGTGCCGTGGTTCTCCACGGTGGCCGCGGCCTCCTCGATGGTGCCCTCGGAGATCCGTCCGACGACCTTCACGCAGTGCACCAGCGGCTCGTTGTCGGGCCCCCGCCCGACCTCCTCGCCCGTGAAGACCCACGGGAAGACGTCGGGCCCCTTCTCCCGGGGCAGATGGCTGTAGTCGTAGAGGCGTCTGGCCACCCACACCAGGACCGGGCGGTCACCCCACCACGGCTCGACCGCGAGGGAGTTCGCGGAGAGCCCGGGCAGCGGGCTGCCGGTCAGGTCGTCCCGGCTGCCGCCGCGGGGGATGTCCACGTCCGGCCCGCGCGACCAGCGGACGAACAGCGGCGGACCGCCGTCCACCAGAGCCGCGAGCTCCTCCAGGGAGTCCAGTACGCGCAGCGCAGAAGTGGGCATGCGCGTACGGATCCCCCGGAAAGCGGCAGCTCAATCCCTCTGGAAACAGGTCAGGACGCCGCGCCGGTGGAGGCGGGGTGCCGCGGGGTGTCCCGCTCCGCCCGGTCCTCGCCGGGCCCGGTGTGCCGCGCGGCGCGGGCGCCGCGCAGGCCGAGCAGGCCGATGGCGGTGCCGAGCACGAGGGAGACGACCGCCAGGGTGAGGTGGACCCAGAAGTACCCGGTGGGGTCGCCGTCGTCGAACGCGAGCCCGCTGGAGTCCTTCCACAGGTTGCGCGCGAACGTCGTCCAGACCACCCAGCTCCACACGCCGAAGCCGAGCAGGAACCAGGAGGCGGTGCGGCTGAGCTTCATGTTCCCAGTATGCGCCCGGGCCCGGGGCGGCCTCCCGGCGGCCCGCCCCGGACCCCGGGATACAGTCCGCGAGTGGCTCTGATCCTGCTCATCCTGGTGATCGCCGTGGCCCTGCTCGGCGGCGTGCACTACTACCTGTGGCGACGGCTGGTCCGCGACACCACCCTCCCCGGCAGCCGCGCCCGCCGCGCCGGCACGATCGCGGCCCCGGCGCTCGCCGTCCTCGCCGTCGCGGCGCTGATCGGCGGCAGGACCCTGCCGATCGAGGTGGCGCGGGTCCTGGCGTGGCCCGGCTACCTGTGGCTGGCGATGGTGCTGTACCTGGTGCTGGCGCTGCTCGCCGGGGAGCTGCTGCGCCCGCTGCTGCTCGCCGTGCTGCGGCGGCGCGGGACGCCGGGCGGAACGGCCCGGACGGCGGCCCCGGCCGTGTCCCCGGCCCCGGCGCCGGCCCCGTCCGCGGAGGAGAACCGGAACCGGGCCCAGGCACCGTCCGCCCCCGCCCCCCAGGAGCCCGCCGCCCAGGAGCCCGCCGCTCCGGAGCCCCGGGCGCAGGAGCCCGAGCCCGCCGCCCCGCCCGCGGACGGCCCCCCCGCCGCCCCGCCCGCCCCGCCCGCCCCCGCCGAGGACGGCCGGGACCTCGCCCGCCGCCTGTTCGTCGGCCGGTCCGTGGCGCTGCTCGCCGGCGCCGCCGCCACCGCGACCGTCGGGTACGGCATGCGGCAGGCGCTCGGCCCGCCCCGCCTGAAGCGGGTCACCGTGCCGCTCGCCAAGCTCGACCCGCGCTCCCACGGCTTCCGGATCGCCGTGGTCAGCGACATCCACCTGGGCCCGATCTCCGGCCGCGCCCACACCCGGCGGATCGTGGACACCATCAACCGCGCCGAGCCCGACCTGGTGGCCATAGTCGGCGACCTGGTGGACGGCAGCGTCGCCGAGCTCGGCCCCGCAGCCGAGCCGCTGGCCCGGCTGCGGGCCAGGCACGGCAGCTTCTTCGTCACCGGCAACCACGAGTACTTCGGCGACGCCCAGGAGTGGGTGGACCACGTGCGCTCCCTGGGCGTGCACCCGCTCCAGAACGAGCGCCTGGAGGTCGGCGGGTTCGACCTGGCGGGCGTCAACGACGTGGAGGGGGAGAGCGAGGGCCAGGGCCCCGACTTCGAGCGCGCGGTCGGCGACCGGGACCCGGCCAGGGCCTGTGTGCTGCTCGCGCACCAGCCCGTGCAGATCCACGACGCGGTGCGGCACAAGGTGGACCTCCAGTTGTCCGGGCACACCCACGGCGGCCAGATGTGGCCGGTGCACCTGCTGGCGGGCCTGGAGAACCCCACGGTCGCCGGTCTCGAGCGGTACGGCGACACCCAGCTCTACGTCACCCGGGGCGCCGGGTTCTGGGGGCCGCCGGTGCGGGTGGGGGCGCCGCCGGACATCACCGTCGTCACGCTCGCCTCGCCGCGGGCGTAGGACCGCACCGGCAGCTCCACCTCCACCGCCAGGCCCGCGCCCGGCGCGGTGTCCAGGCGCACCGTGCCGCCGTGCGCCTGGACCACGGCCTGCACGATCGACATGCCGAGCCCGCTGCCGCCGGTGACCCTGGCCCGGTCCGGGTCGGCGCGGAAGAAGCGGTCGAAGACCCGGGCGGCGTCCTCGGGCCGCATCCCGGGCCCGCGGTCGGCGACCCGCAGCACCGCCGTCTCACCCCCGCCGCGCACCTCCACGGTCACCGGGGTGTGCGCGGGCGTGTGCGTGCGGACGTTGCTCAGCAGGTTCGCGACGACCTTGCGCAACTGGGCCTCCTCGCCCGGCACCTCCAGGCGCACCGGGGCCCGGAGGTGCATCGGCCGTTCCGGCTGGAGCGCGGCCAGGTCGTGGACGCCGTCCCTGGCGAGCGCGGCCAGGTCCACCGGGGCGGTGGGCCGGCCCGCGGGCTGCTGGTCGAGCCTGGCCAGCACCAGCAGCTCGTCCACCAGGTGACCCATCCGCCCGGCCTCGGCCGCCACCCGCCCGAAGGCCCGCTTCTGCTCGTCCGGGCCGAGGATGCCCTTCTCGTACAACTGGAGGTAGCCGCGGATGGACGCGATGGGCGTGCGCAGCTCGTGGGAGGCGTCGGCGACGAACTGGTGGAGCTGCGCGGTGGCCCGCTCCCTGGTCTGGAACGCCGTCTCGATCTGGTGCAGCATCGCGTTCAGCGCGTTCCGCAACTGCGCCACCTCCGTGGAGTCGCCGTGCGCCTCCACCCGGCGGGACAGGTCGCCCTCGGAGATCGCCGACGCCGTCTCCACCATGTCCTTCAGCGGGCGCAGCTTGCGGCCGGAGCCCATCAGGGACAGCGCGGTGAGCAGGCCGAGCAGGCACACGCCCACCACGGCCTCCACGACGCACAGCTTCTTCACCGCCGAGTGCACCCCGTTCAGCTCGATGCCGGTGAGGATCACGCCGCCGTCTTCCAGTTGCACCGCGACGACCCGGTAGACGTCGGGCCCCGCGTGCACGGTGGTGGCGGCGCCCGAGGCGGCCAGGGCCGCGGGGTCGGTGACGGCGGCGGCGAGCTGGGCGCGCTCCTCGGCCCCGTGCCCGTCCAGCCCCGCGCACGTGTCGGTGACCCGGCCGGCGGAGTCGAGCACCACGAACGGGCTCTGGGTGAACCCCTCGGGCGCCTCCTGCCGTCCGGCCCGCTCCCAGATCCGGGCGGCGGCCGCGCACCACTGCCGTACGGTCACCCCGTCCACGGCCCCGGAGGCGAGGGTGCTGCGCTGGCTGTCCAGCTTGGCGTCGATGTCGCCGACCAGCACCTGGTACATGCCGGCCAGGGTCGCCGCGGCGGCGATCACCAGTCCCACGGCGAGCAGCACCACGTTGGTCAGGGCGAGCTTGCCGCGCAGGGAGTGCGGGTGCGGCAGCAGGCCGCGCAGGGCCCGCAGCGCCCGCGCGTCCCGCGGGTCCAGCGGGCGGGGGAACGGCGGCGGGAACCTCATGCGTCGTCCTCGCCGCGCAGCCGGTAGCCCACGCCCCGCCGGGTGATGATCAGCGGCGGGCCGAGCGGATCGAGCTTGCGCCGCAGATAGCTGATGTAGGTCTCCACGACGGTGGACTCCACGGAGAAGTCGTACTGCCACACGTGCTGGAGGATCTGCTCCTTGGTGACCACGCGGTCGGCGTTGCGCAGCAGATAGCGCAGCAGGTTGTACTCGGTGGGCGTGAGGTCCACCGGCCGCCCGGCGCGGCGCACCGTGCAGGTGGCCTCGTCCATCTCCAGGTCGCCGTGGCGCAGCACGCTGCTCGCGGGGACATCCCGCCGGGTGCGGCGCAGCACCGCGCGGATCCGGGCCACCACCTCGTCCACGTTGAACGGCTTGGTGATGTAGTCGTCGCCGCCGAGGGCGAGCCCGCCGAGGATGTCGGACGGGGCGTCGCGCGCCGTGAGGAAAATCACGGCCAGCCCGTCCTGTTCGGCGCGCAGCCTGCGGCACACCTGCCAGCCGTTGCCGTCGGGCAGCATCACGTCGAGAAGCAGCAGGTCGGGGCGGTGTTCCCGGGCCCGTTCCACGGCCTGGCGCCCGGTGGCGGCGTGGACGACGGAGAAGCCGTGGAACTTGAGGGTGATCTCCAGGATGTCGGCGATGCTCGGCTCGTCCTCGACGACAAGTACCGTGGCCGGACGGGTGGGACTGTCCATCGCTCCAGTATCGGGCCGGGTCCCGGTGCGGGCGGCGGTCGTGGCTTGGGATCGGCTCACAGGAACTTGTGAGTTTCCTTGGAGAACTTGCTCTCGCTTGTTCGACGTTGTGGGCACCACGGACGCTGAACATCAAAGCGAGGAATCGTCGCATCAGCACCACCGCATCGGACCGGCGGGGGGCCGGCCCGGCGCGTGGTGCGAAGCCGGGCATCCGGCGCACCGCACACAACGTAAAACAGCAACAAAAGTACGAAACGGACAGGAGCGTTCACGGTGGCCGCATTGGCACGCTGGTGCTTTCGGCGCAAATGGGTGGTGATCCTGCTGTGGCTGCTCGCCATGGTGGGACTGGGGGGCGCCAGCGGGGCGCTGGGAGACCGGTACTCCAATGCCTTCGAGCTTCCGGGAACGGAATCCTCCACGGCCCTGGACCTGATGGAGAAGGCGTTCCCCGCGCAGTCCGGTGAGTCGGACCGCGTGGTCTGGCAGGTCGAGGACGGCACCGTCCGCGACGCCGAGGTGCGGCGGGAGATGACCGCCGCGCTGGACAAGATCAAGGCGCTGCCGGACGTCGGGGAGATCGCCAGCCCCTACGCGAAGGAGAACGCCACCCAGATCAGCAAGGACGGCCGTACCGCGTACGCCACCGTCACCTGGACCCTGCGCGGCAACGAGCTCACCGCCGACCAGATGAAGGAGTTCGTCGACGTCGCGCAGGAGCCGGCGAAGGACGGCCTGAAGGTCGAGGTCGGCGGCACCGCCGTCCAGCTCACCGAGGAGCCGCCCGCCCACCTCGCGGAGATGGTCGGCATCGCCGCCGCCGCCGTGGTGCTGTTCCTGGCGTTCGGCTCGCTGTTCGGCATGCTGCTGCCGATCGTCACCGCCATCTTCGGCGTCGGCATGGGCATATCCGGCATCATCCTGCTCAGCCACGGCATGAACATGGCCGACGTGTCCCCGATGCTGGCCACGCTGGTCGGCCTCGGCGTCGGCATCGACTACGCCCTGTTCATCGTCACCCGCCACCGCAAGGGCATCCTGCGCGGCCGCACCCCGGAGGACTCGGCCGTCCAGGCCATCAACACCTCCGGCCGCGCCGTGCTGTTCGCGGGCGCCACGGTGTGCATAGCCCTGCTCGGCATGTTCGCGCTCGGCCTGTCCTTCCTCAACGGCGTCGCCGTCGCCGCCGCGCTGACCGTGGTCCTGACCGTGGCCGCGTCCGTCACCCTGCTGCCCGCCATGCTCGGCGTGCTCGGGATGCGGGTGCTCAGCCGCCGCCAGCGCCGCAGGCTCGCCGAGAACGGCCCCGAGTCCGGCGAGGCCACCGGCGCCGCCGCCCGCTGGTCCTCCTTCCTGGAGCGCAACCCCAGGGCGCTGGCCGCCGTCGCCGTGGTCGTCATGGCGGCGCTCGCCATCCCCACGCTGTCCCTGCGCCTCGGCTCCTCCGACCAGGGCAACAACCGGGAGAGCACCACCACCCGCCAGGCCTACGACATGCTGGCCGACGGCTTCGGCCCCGGCTTCAACGGCCCGCTGACCATCGTCGCCGAGACCCCGGCCCCCGGGGACCACGCCGCGCTGGAGAAGCTGGTCGCCGCCGCCCGCGAGACCGAGGGCGTGGCGCAGGCCGCGGTGATGCCGGCCAAGCCCGACGCGAAGTACGCGATCGCGCAGATCGTCCCCACCACCTCGCCGCAGGACAAGGCCACCGACGAGCTGATCGACCGGCTGCGCGCCGACGTCGTCCCCGAGGCCGAGCGCGGCAGCACCATGCAGGCGTACGTCGGCGGCCAGACGGCGATCTTCAAGGACTTCGCCGCCGTGCTGATGGACAAGCTGCCCATGTTCATCGGCATCATCGTGGCCCTCGGCTTCCTGCTGCTGCTGATCGCGTTCCGCAGCCTGGTGGTGCCGCTGACCGCCGCCGCGATGAACCTCATCGCCGCGGCCGCCTCCTTCGGCGTGCTGGTCGCGATCTTCCAGTGGGGCTGGGGCGGCGAGGCGCTGGCCGGCGGCCGGGAGGGCCCGATCGAGGCGTTCCTGCCCGTCATCATGCTCTCGCTGCTGTTCGGCCTCTCCATGGACTACCAGGTCTTCCTGGTCAGCCGGATGCACGAGGAGTGGGTGCACACCCGCGACAACCGCCGCTCGGTGCGGGTCGGCCTCGCCGAGACCAGCCGGGTGATCAACTCCGCGGCCATCATCATGATCTGCGTGTTCGGCGCGTTCCTGCTCAGCGGCGACCGGATCATGGCGATGTTCGGCCTGGGCCTCGCGGGCGCGGTCGCGCTGGACGCGTTCATCCTGCGGACCGTGCTGGTGCCCTCGCTCATGCACATGTTCGGCAACGCCAACTGGTGGCTGCCGGAGTGGCTGGACAAGCGCCTGCCCCACTTCGCGGTCGAGCCGCCGGACGAGGAGACCCCGCCGCCCGGCACCGCCGCCACCGAGCAGGAGAAGGTCCCGGTCGGCACCTGACCCGCACCGGAGCAATCCCCACGAGCCTCCGCCCCCTCACCGGGGGGCGGGGGCTCGCCCCTTCCCCGGGACCGGAAGGCACGACGGGCCCGCGCCCGCCCCCGGAACCCGAAGTCCCCGAGACCCGGCCGCCCCCGGAAAGCCGAAACGGCGGGGGCCCGGACCAGTGGTCCGGGCCCCCGCCGTGGAAGTGTCCGCGCTCCCGCGCGTCAGAAGCGGCGCGTGAGCAGCGCCCGCTTCACCTCCTGGATCGCCTTGGTCACCTCGATGCCGCGGGGGCACGCCTCGGTGCAGTTGAACGTGGTGCGGCAGCGCCACACGCCGTCCTTCTCGTTGAGGATCTCCAGCCGCTGCTCCCCGCCCTCGTCACGCGAGTCGAAGATGAAGCGGTGGGCGTTGACGATCGCCGCCGGGCCGAAGTACTGCCCGTCGTTCCAGAACACCGGGCACGACGTGGTGCACGCCGCGCACAGGATGCACTTGGTGGTGTCGTCGAACCGCTCCCGCTGCTCCGGGGACTGCCGGCGCTCCCGCGTCGGCTCGTTCCCCGTGGTGATCAGGAACGGCATCACGTCCCGGTACGCCTGGAAGAACGGCTCCATGTCGACCACGAGGTCCTTCAGCACCGTCAGGCCCTTGATGGGCTCGACGGTGATCGGCTTGTCGGGGTTGACGTCCTTGATCAGCGTCTTGCACGCCAGCCGGTTCCGGCCGTTGATCCGCATCGCGTCGGACCCGCAGATCCCGTGGGCGCAGGACCGGCGGAAGGTCAGCGTGCCGTCGATCTCCCACTTGATCTTGTGGAGGGCGTCGAGGACCCGCTCCTTGGGGTCCATCTCGATCCGGTAGTCCACCCACGCGACATCAGCCGACACCTCGGGGTTGAACCGGCGCACCCGCATGGTCACCTGGATGCGCTCCACGGCGACGGAAGGCGCCGGGGCCGCGTCCTCGGTCTTGTCGAGCGTCGTTGTGCTCATCAGTACTTACGCTCCATCGGCTGGTAGCGGGTCTGCACGACCGGCTTGTAGTCGAGCCGGATCGACACGGTGCCGTCGGCGCCCTCCTCGCGGTACGCCATGGTGTGCCGCATGAAGTTGACGTCGTCCCGGTTCGGGTAGTCCTCGCGGTAGTGGCCGCCGCGGGACTCCTTGCGGGCGAGCGCGGACACGGCCAGCACCTCGGCCAGGTCCAGCAGGTTGCCGAGCTCCACGGCCTCCAGCAGGTCCGTGTTGTACCGGCGGCCCTTGTCCTGCACGGTGACGTTGCGGTAGCGCTCCTTGAGCTCGGCGATGTCGGCCACCGCCTGCTTCAGCGTCGCCTCGGTGCGGAAGACCATCGCGTTGACGTCCATGGTCTCCTGGAGCGCGGTGCGGATCTCCGGGACCCGCTCGTTGCCGGTGCCGGTGCGCAGGCCCTCGATCAGCTCGTGGACGGCGCGCTCCGGCTGCTCGGGCAGCTCCACCCAGTCGGCGCCCGACGCGTACTCGGCCGCGGCCAGACCCGCGCGGCGGCCGAAGACGTTGATGTCGAGCAGCGAGTTGGTGCCCAGGCGGTTCGCGCCGTGCACGGACACGCACGCCACCTCGCCGGCCGCGTAGAGGCCGGGCACGACGTCGGTGTTGTTCGCCAGCACCTCGCCGCGGACGTTCGTCGGGATGCCGCCCATCGTGTAGTGCGCGGTGGGCTGGATCGGGATCGGGTCCGTGTACGGCTCGATGCCGAGGTAGGTGCGGGCGAACTCGGTGATGTCCGGCAGCTTCGCGTCGAGCTGCTCCGGCGGCAGGTGGGTCAGGTCCAGGTAGACGTGGTCCCCGTCGGGGCCGCAGCCGCGGCCCTCGCGGATCTCGGTGTAGATCGCGCGGGAGACCACGTCGCGGGAGGCGAGGTCCTTCATGACGGGCGCGTAGCGCTCCATGAAGCGCTCGCCGTCCTTGTTCCGCAGGATGCCGCCCTCGCCGCGGGCGCCCTCGGTGAGCAGGATGCCCATCCGCCAGATGCCGGTCGGGTGGAACTGGAAGAACTCCATGTCCTCCAGCGGCAGCCCGCGCCGGAACGCCACGGCCTGGCCGTCGCCGGTCAGGGTGTGCGCGTTGGAGGTGACCTTGAAGAACTTGCCGCAGCCGCCGGAGGCGAACACCACGGCCTTCGCCTGGAAGACGTGGATCTCGCCGGTGGCCAGCTCGTACGCGACGACGCCCGCCGTCTTGCCGTCGTTCAGCAGCAGGTCGAGGACGTAGAACTCGTTGAAGAACTCCACGCCCTGCTTGACGCAGTTCTGGTACAGCGTCTGGAGGATCATGTGACCGGTGCGGTCGGAGGCGTAGCAGGAGCGGCGCACCGGGGCCTTGCCGTGGTCGCGGCTGTGGCCGCCGAACCGGCGCTGGTCGATCTTGCCGTCGGGCGTCCGGTTGAACGGCAGGCCCATCTTCTCCAGGTCCAGGACCGAGTCGATGGCCTCCTTCGCCAGGATCTCGGCGGCGTCCTGGTCGACCAGGTAGTCACCGCCCTTGACCGTGTCGAAGGTGTGCCACTCCCAGTTGTCCTCCTCGACGTTGGCGAGGGCCGCGGCCATGCCGCCCTGGGCGGCGCCGGTGTGGGAGCGGGTCGGGTAGAGCTTGGTCAGCACGGCGGTGCGGCTGCGCTTGGTCGCCTCGATGGCGGCGCGCATCCCGGCGCCGCCGGCGCCGATGATGACGGTGTCGTACTTGTGCGTCTGCATGAGGTCGCGTCCCAGCCCTGGTCTAGCGGATGTTCGGGTCGAAGGTGAAGATCACCAGCGTCCCCAGCAGGATGGTGAACGCCGAGGCGGTGTAGAGCAGCATCTTCAGCCAGAACCGCGTGGTGTCCCGCTCGGCGTAGTCGTTGATGATCGTCCGCATGCCGTTGGTGCCGTGGAGCATGGCGAGCCACAGCATCAGCAGGTCCCAGGTCTGCCAGAACGGGGACGCCCAGCGGCCGGCGACGAAGGCGAAGCCGATGCGGGAGACACCGCCGTCCAGGACCAACTGGATGAGCAGGTGGCCGAGGACGAGGACCACCAGGACGATGCCGGACAGCCGCATGAACAGCCAGCCGTGCATCTCGAAGTTCGTGCGCGTCGTGCGCGGCGTACGGCGCGTCCTGGCCCGCGGCGGCTCGATGACCGGGGCGGGGTTGTCGGGGCTGTAGGCGGCGCTCGAGGAGGTCATCTCGATGGGCGATTCCACGGACACGTTCTCGTCACTCCCCGAACACGGTGGCGGCGGCGTGGTGCAGCACGGGGTACGCGGCCCCGGCCATCAGCACGACCCAGATGCCCATCACCGTCCACAGCATCTGCCGCTGGTACCGGGGGCCGTTGCCCCAGAAGTCGACGGCGATGAGGCGGAGGCCGTTGAGGGCGTGGAACAGGACGGCGGCGACCAGCCCGTACTCCATCAGGGAGACGATCGGGTGCTTGTAGGTCGCGATGGCGTCGTCGTAGGCCTCGGGAGAGACCCGGACGAGCGCCGTGTCGAGGACGTGCACGAACAGGAAGAAGAAGATGGTCACACCGGTGACTCGGTGAGCCACCCAGGACCACATTCCTTCCCGGCCGCGGTACAACGTTCCAGCCGGCACGGAAACTACCCTCCGAGTGCGGGGACAAGGGCCTGCCGGCTTCACTGTCGGTCGGGCCCGGCCGGATCACGGTCCACCGGCCCTGGCCATCGTAGCGACGCCATCACGCCCGCGAGAGCGGGGGGTGGTACAGGTGTGAGCAATTACTCCCTGTGCGCCGCCCCACCCCGACCCGCGCCTCTCCGGGCGCCCGGGCCCGTCCGGGGGAGGGAGGGGGCCGGACGGGTGGGCCGCTTACACCGGGTGCGGGGGCAGCGGCGGGGGCCGTGTCCCGTCACGGGGCACCTCGGCGTGGCGGGGAGGGCTCTGGCGCCGCAGGGCACCTCTTGACGGCCCACCCCGAGCACCCGCACCGAGTCGCCCCGCCCACCGCCCCGAAAGGGGCGACGGGCGGGCGGGAGGGCCACTCCTGTGAGGGACCGTTCCTGCTACTGCGGGACCGCCGGCCTCTCCGTCGTGGTGACCAGGTGGGCCAGCCGGGCTCCGGCGACGCGGCGGAGTTCCTCGGCGGCGACCGGGCGCTCCTCCTCGGGGGAGTGGTTCAGCCGGGTGCGCAGGGCGGTGAGGACCCGGTCGAGGATCTGGTCGGACGGCAGGTCGTCCAGGTGGACGACGAACACGTGCCCGAACCGGCTCTCGTACGCGGCGTGCGCGGCCCGCAGGGCGGTCTCGGCGGCCCGGTAGACGGACGCGCCCGGGTGGAGCAGCGGCTGCGGCACCCCGCTCTCCTCGGCGAGCGCCTCCGCGAGGTCGCCGGCCGTCAGGTCGTAGGACGCCTCCGCCGCGGCGGCGAGCAGCGCGTCCAGGTCGGGGTAGGGGCGGTGGCGGGCGATGCGCCGGGCCCAGCGGCGGCTGCCGCAGCAGGCGAGGAGGGCGGCTTCGGCGTCACCCTCCGGCGCGGCGTTGAAGCGGTGCAGCCCTCTCGGGGCGGCCCCGGTGTGCTCGCTGGTCAGCGGTACCTCCCGGGCTGTGCGGGTGGGAGCCCACGCCTCGCCGCCGGGGGGTGAATGCGGCACTGCGAGGCGGGAGTTGGGTGGTTGTTCGGGGGGCGGAGCCAATGTAGTGCGCCGGGCGCGCCCGTGCTCGGGCCTGGCGACAAGTTCACCCTTCGGTGGGGTAGGCGTCACATGGGTTGACGCGGGGGGCGGGTGGTGCGGGAGGGTGCGCGTGCCCCGCCGCCGCGCCCCCGGGCCGCCCGTCCGCCGTCGCGGCCGCTCCGCCGTTTCCACCTCTCCCCGGGGAGAACTCGCCTGAATAATCATAAAGTCGTATCTATGCGACGAAATGCTCTCCGCGGGGGGTTGCTGAGCGCACTGCTCGCCCTCGGGCTCGGTGCCTGTGACGCGTCCCCGTCGTCCTCCGGTTCCCCGTCCCCCCGGGCGTCCACCTCCGCCGGCCCCTCCGCCCCCGACGGCTCCTCCGCCCCCGGCCGCACGGCCCCGGCCCGGCCCACGGCGGCGCCCCTGCCCCCGGGGACGCCCGCGCTGCCCGCCGTCCCGGCCGTGCGCTCGTTCCACGCCGCGGCGGGGCAGGGCTGGTGGCCGCGCCCGGGCACCCGGGTCGTCGCCGAGGACCCGGCGGTGGAGGACGAGGCCCGCCTGTTCGCCGCGGAGATCGGCGCCACCGCCGTCCGGGGCACGGCGCGCGACGCGCGGGAGGGCGACGTCCGGCTGGTGCTGTCCGGGCCCGCGGAGGGCGCCGCCCGGGAGGCGTACCGGCTGGACAGCAGCGGCTCCCGGCTCGTCGTCACCGGCGGCACCGACACCGGCGTGTTCTACGGCACCAGGACCGCCGCGCAGGCCCTGCGCGCCCGCGGCCACCTGCCCTCCGGCGTCGCCGAGGACCGCCCGGACCGCCCGCAGCGCGGCCTGATGGTGGACATCGCGCGCAAGCACTTCTCCAAGGAGTGGCTGCTGGACCGGGTGCGCGAGATGGGGGACCTGAAGCTCAACCAGCTCCATCTGCACATCTCCGACGACCAGGGCTTCCGGGTGGAGAGCACCAGCCATCCGGAGGTGGTCTCGCCCCGGCACCTGAGCAAGCGGGACGTGAGCGAGATCGTGGCGTACGCGAGGGCCCGCCACATCACCGTGATCCCGGAGATCGACAGCCCGGGCCACCTCGGGGCGGTCCTGCGCGCCCACCCCGAGCTCCAGTTGCGGGGCAACACCGGGAACCGCCCGGAGGGCACCGTCGACATATCCGATCCCGCCGCCGCGAGGATCATCGACGACCTTTTCCGGGAGTACGCCGAACTGTTCCCCGGCCCCTACTGGCACCTGGGCGGCGACGAGTACATCGCGCTGTGGTCGAAGAACCCCGAGGAGCGGTACCCGCAGCTCGCCGCCTGGGCCAGGGAGCGCTTCGGCCCCGACGCCACCGTCGCCGACGCGGCCACCGCCTGGCTCAACGACCGCGCCGACGTGCTGCGCGGCCTCGGCCGGACCGTCAAGGCGTGGAACGACGGCTTCCACTCCAGCCCCCTGGTCTCCCCCCACCCCGGCCGGGAGGTGGAGTACTGGACCGGCCGGGAGGACGGGCAGCGCTCCCCGGAGGAGTTCCTGCGCGAGGGCTGGCGGCTGGTGAACCTCAACGACGAGTACCTCTACTACGTGCTCGGCGAGCCCAACCGGTTCACCTATCCCACCGGCGAGCGCATCTACCGGGAGTGGTCGCCCGCCGTGCTGCGCGGCACCACGCCCGTCGCGCGGAGCCTGTCCGGCCCCGACCGGGTGCTCGGCGCGCGGCTCGCGGTGTGGTGCGACCGGCCGGGCGCGCAGACGCAGGCGCAGGTCGCCCAGGGCATCCGGATGCCGCTGCGGGCCCTGGCCCAGCGGGTGTGGGACCCGGAGGCGCCCACCCTGTCGTGGGAGTCCTTCACCCGGCTCGCCGACCGCGTGGAGTGACCCCGCGGCCCGGCCCCGGGGGCGCACACTGGTACGCACGGGCGCGGGCGCCCGGCCGGGGTCCGGGCGCGGCCACGGGCAGTGTGAGGAAGCTCCCAGGGGCCGCCCCTCCACGGCTCGAGCGCCCACCACTACAGTCCGTGGCGAACGGTGGACGGCGCGGCGTCCACGGCCGCCGGGGCTCGCGTCGGACCGGACCGGGCCGGGCACCGGCGAGGCGGGCAGCGGGCCGGCCGCGGCGGGAGCACGGCGCACTGCGGTCACAGACAGGCACGGATGAGCGGAGAAGGCTTATGGCACGCCAGTCGGAGTCGGGACTGCCGATCGAGCCGGTCTACGGCCCTGACGCACTGGACGGCTGGGACCCGGCGGACAGACTCGGGGAGCCGGGCCGCTACCCGTTCACCCGCGGCGTCTACCCCACGATGTACACCGGCCGCCCCTGGACGATGCGCCAGTACGCCGGGTTCGGCACCGCGGTGGAGTCGAACGCGCGCTACCAGCAGTTGATCGCCAACGGCACGATGGGCCTGTCGGTCGCCTTCGACCTGCCCACGCAGATGGGCCACGACTCCGACGCCCCCCTCGCGCACGGCGAGGTCGGCAAGGTCGGCGTCGCCATCGACTCGGTGGAGGACATGCGGGTGCTGTTCGGCGGCATCCCGCTGGGCGAGGTCTCCACCTCGATGACGATCAACGCCCCGGCCGCCGTGCTGCTGCTGCTGTACCAGCTCGTCGCCGAGGAGCAGGGCGTGCCCGCCGGGCAGCTCACCGGCACCATCCAGAACGACGTGCTCAAGGAGTACATCGCCCGGGGCACCTACATCTTCCCGCCCAAGCCCTCCCTGCGGCTGATCGCGGACATATTCCAGTACTGCCGGGCCGAGATCCCGAAGTGGAACACCATCTCGATCTCCGGCTACCACATGGCCGAGGCCGGGGCCAGCCCCGCCCAGGAGATCGCCTTCACCCTGGCCAACGGCATCGAGTACGTCCGGACCGCGATCGCCGCCGGGATGGACGTGGACGACTTCGCGCCCCGCCTGTCGTTCTTCTTCGTCGCCCGCACCACCGTCCTGGAGGAGGTGGCCAAGTTCCGGGCCGCCCGGCGCATCTGGGCCCGGGTGATGCGGGAGACCTTCGGCGCGAAGAACCCGAAGTCGATGATGCTGCGCTTCCACACCCAGACGGCCGGGGTCGCCCTCACCGCGCAGCAGCCCGAGGTCAACCTCGTCCGCGTGGCCGTCCAGGGCCTGGCCGCCGTGCTCGGGGGCACCCAGTCGCTGCACACCAACTCCTTCGACGAGGCCATCGCGCTGCCCACCGACAAGGCCGCCCGACTGGCCCTGCGCACCCAGCAGGTCCTCGCCTACGAGACCGACGTGACCGCCACCGTCGACCCGTTCGCCGGCTCCTACGTCATCGAGCGGATGACGGACGAGGTGGAGGCCGCCGCGGTCGAGCTGATGGACAAGGTGGAGGAGCTCGGCGGCGCCGTCGAGGCGATCGAGCGCGGCTACCAGAAGGACGAGATCGAGCGCAACGCGTACCGCATCGCCAAGGAGCAGGAGTCCGGCGAGCGGGTCGTGGTGGGCGTCAACCGCTTCGCCATCGACGAGGAGGAGCCGTACGAGCCCCTGCGCGTGGACCCCGCCATCGAGGAGCAGCAGGCGGAGCGGCTGGCGAAGCTCCGCGCCGACCGGGACAACGCCGCGGTGGAGGCGGCGCTGGCCGAGCTGCGGGCCGCCGCTGAGGGCACGGACAACGTGCTGTACCCGATGAAGCGGGCGCTGGCCGCCCGGGCCACCGTCGGCGAGGTCTGCGACGCCCTGCGCGGGGTGTGGGGCACCTACGTGCCCTCCGACGCCTTCTGACCGCTCCCCGGGGCGCCCCGCCCCGGACCCCCGCCCCGGGCGGTCACCCGCCGCCCGGGGCCAGGATGTCCAGCTCCTTCATGGCGCCGACCACGATGCGGCGCATCTCCGACTCGGCGCGCTCCGCGTCCCGGTCCCGGATCGCCTCGGCCACCCGTATGTGCAGGCTCACCGCCTCCGGGTCGGGGGTGGAGAACATGAGCTGGTGCTCGGTGCGGCCGGTGAGCACCTCGGCCACGACGTCGCCGAGCCGGGCGAACATCTCGTTGCCCGACGCCTCGAGCACCGCGCGGTGGAAGGCGATGTCCGGCGCCAGGTAGTCGCGCAGCGAGCCGCCCCTGGCCGCCGCGACCATGTCCATGGCCAGCGAGGTGATCCTGGCGCACTGCCCGGGGTCCGCGGCCCGCGCGGCCAGCCCCGCGGCGACGGGCTCGACGGCGGAGCGCAGCATCGTCAGCGAGCGCAGTTGGCGGGGCCGGTCCCGCCCGGCGAGCCGCCACCGGATCACCCACGGGTCGAAGACGTTCCACTCCTCGGGCCGCCGCACGGTCACCCCGACCCGGCGCCTGGACTCCACCAGGCGCATCGACTCCAGCACCCGCACGGCCTCGCGGACCACGGTCCTGGAGACGCCGAACCGCGCCTCCAGGTCGTCGGTGCGCAGCACCGTGCCCGGCGGGCACTCGCCCGAGGCGATCTGGGGGCCCAGAGCCGCCAGGACCTGTGCGTGCAGCCCCCGCGCCTCGGTGTCCATCGACCGGCCCTCCCCGCTCGTCGTGCCGCGTTCCGGCCGGTTTCAGCGTAGGCCAGACGACCGGAAGCCCAATCGTATGACTTTTTAGTTACGGACCCTTGAATAAGTAGTACCTATCGCGTTCAGTGGTGCGGGAACGTGACCCTCAGAGCGTTCCCACCAGACCGCACGCCGCACAGTGAGGTGCCTATGTCGGTTCCCCCCGTCGTCGTCGTCATGGGCGTGTCCGGGACGGGCAAGTCCACGATCGGCGCGATGCTCGCCGACGAGCTGGGCGTCCCGTACGCCGAGGCCGACGACTTCCACCCCCCGCAGAACGTCGCCAAGATGTCCGCGGGCACCCCGCTGGACGACGCCGACCGGGCGCCGTGGCTGGACGCCATCGGGGAGTGGGCGCGCTCGCGGCGCGGCCTGGGCGGCGTGGTGAGCTGCTCGGCGCTGAAGCGGACCTACCGCGACCGGCTGCGCGCGGCCGAGCCCGGCCTGTTCTTCCTGCACCTCGACGGCGACGCCGAGCTGATCGCCCGCCGCATGGAGTCCCGCAAGGGCCACTTCATGAAGCGGGCGATGCTCGACTCCCAGCTCGCCACCCTGGAGCCGCTCCAGTTGGACGAGACCGGCCGGGCGGTGGACATCTCGGGCACCCCCGAGGAGGTCACCCGCCAGGCCGCCGAGGCCGTGCGCCGCCTGCCGGCCTGACGCCGCCCCGCTCCACCGCCACCACCACCTCGCCCACCACCACCTCGCCCACCGCCGGCCCGCCCCGGGCCGGCGCGCGCCCTTCGCGCGCCCTGAACATCCCCCCATGTACGGAAGGTCCCACCCGTGTCAGTCCCCAGCGCCGAGATCCTGGCCGCGGGCGCGGACGCCGCGGCCGGGGCGAGCAACGCCCGCCTGGGCGTGGCCGTCCTGGCCGGTGTCGCCGCCATCGTCCTGCTCATCACCCGGTGGAAGGTCCACGCCTTCCTCGCGCTCACCCTCGGGTCCGGCGTGCTCGGCGTCACGGCGGGCTTCCCCGTCGACAAGACCATCGAGAGCTTCACCAAGGGCCTGGGCACCACCGTCGCCGGCGTCGGCGTGCTGATCGCGCTCGGCGCCATCCTCGGCAAGCTGCTCGCCGACTCCGGCGGCGCCGACCAGATCGTGGACACCATCCTGGCCAAGGCGAGCGGCCGCTCCATGCCCTGGGCCATGGCGCTGATCGCCGCGCTGGTCGGGCTGCCGCTGTTCTTCGAGGTCGGCATCGTCCTGCTGATCCCGGTGGTGCTGCTGGTCGCCAAGCGCGGCGGCCACTCCCTGATGCGCATCGGCATCCCCGCCCTGGCCGGCCTGTCCGTGATGCACGGCCTGGTGCCCCCGCACCCCGGCCCGCTGGCCGCCGTGGACGCGGTGGACGCCAACCTCGGCGTGACCCTCGCGCTCGGCGTGCTCGTCGGCCTGCCCACCGTCGCCATCGCCGGGCCGCTGTTCGCCCGCTACGCCGCCCGCTGGGTGGACGTGACCCCGCCCGAGGGCCTGATCCCGCAGCGCGCCTCGGAGGACCTCGACCGCCGCCCCGGCTTCGGCGCCACCGTGGCCACCGTGATGCTGCCGGTCGTCCTGATGCTGGGCAAGGCGCTGGTGGACGTGCTGGTGGACGACGAGGAGGACATGACCCGGCGGGTGTTCGACATCATCGGCTCCCCGCTGGTGGCGCTGCTGTCCGCGGTCATCGTCGGCATGTTCACCCTGGGCCGGGCGGCCGGGTTCGACAAGGAGCGCATCTCCTCGACCGTGGACTCCTCGCTGGCGCCGATCGCCGGGATCCTGCTGATCGTCGGCGCGGGCGGCGGGTTCAAGACCACGCTGGTGGACGTCGGCGTGGGCGAGATGATCCTGGACTGGTCCAAGGACTGGGACATCTCGCCGCTGCTGCTCGGCTGGTTCATCGCGGTGGCCATCCGGGTCGCGACCGGCTCCGCGACGGTGGCGACGATCTCCGCGGCCGGCCTGGTCGCCCCGCTCGCCGCCGACATGGGCACCACCCAGACCGCGCTGCTGGTGCTGGCCATCGGCGCCGGGTCGCTGTTCTTCTCGCACGTCAACGACGCCGGGTTCTGGCTGGTCAAGGAGTACTTCGGGATGAACGTCGGGCAGACGCTGAAGACGTGGTCGGCGATGGAGACGATCATCTCGGTGGTGGCGCTGGGGTTCGTGCTCCTGCTCGACCTGTTGTTGTGAGGACGCGGCGGCGAGGGGCCGCGGGGCGCGGCGGCGGGCCCGCGCGGCGCGCGCCCGCGCTGCCCCCGGCCGGGCCGGGGCAGCGCACGGCGAGCATCGCCTACGAGGACGCGCTGGTGTGACCGTCCCCGGCGGGCCGCCGCGCACCGCGCGGCCCCACGGGTCCTGGCCGGTCCGTGAACCCGCGGTCCCACTCCTTGAGACACCGGCGCCATCCCACATCACCCGCCCGCGCCGCCGCGTTGTAGTGATCGTGAACGACGCTCCACACGCCGGCTCCCGGCGCTCCGCACAGCCCGCGAGACCCTCCGTCCCCGCCCAGCGGGCGGGCGAGGCCCCCGCCCGGCCCGCACCCGCACCCCCCGCCCGGCCGGCCCGCCCCCCGGAACAGCCCAAGTTCAGTTGCCTGCCCGGCCTGCTGCTCGCCTACTTCATCCTCGCCGTCATCGCGGTGGGATGCGTGACCCAGCAGGTGCCGGACTGACCCTCCCGCCACCTGCCCGCCGCCCCGCCCGACCGGCGGGGCGGCAGACCCCTCCGGCCCGCCTCCCGCCGGCCCCCGCGGGGCCCGGAGGCCCCGCCGAATGTGATCCTCGCCGGGCTCCCGCCGCCCGCCCTTCACCGTTCCTGCAACAATCTGCCCAGGCCAGAGCGCTTTCCAGGGTGTGGGGAGGGTCTCACCTGTTACGTTTCCGGCGGCGTTCTGTTCACCGTTTGTACAGACGACGTTGGACAGAGCCACCACCTCCATGCCTATGCTCCCCAACGTGCCAGCCAGTCCACCGAACGACTCCGACGAACAGCGCGGCAGGATCTTCGTCCTCGCGGACTCCGACACCCGTTGGAAGTGGGGGGCCCTGACGGCCCAGCAGATCGCCCCGGGCGCCGCCCTGCACGGACGTCTGCTGCGCGGCCGCGCCACGCCCACGGTGCGCCAGCTCAAGGAGGTCGGCGTCCAGCCCGCCTCCCTCACCGAGGTGACGTGCGCCCAGTTCCTGCGCGAGCTCGGCCCCGACCGGGTGCGCCGCGGCGACATCCTCGTGCTGTCCCTCGTCGGCGGCGGGGTGCAGGCCCTGCTGCACGGCCTCGGGCGCGTCTGGCAGAACCTGGCACACCGCCCGTGCGTGGTCACCGGCTACGTGGGCGTGGTCTACGAGAAGCTCACCGACGGGCTGCTGCTGCGCGCCGGGGCGGACATGGTGCTGGCCAACAGCGCCCACGACGCCCAGCGGTTCCGCGCCGTGTACGCCGGGGTGGGCGCCGACCCCGACACCGTGGTCGAAACGTCACTGCCGTTCCTCGGCGGGGCCCGCTACGAGCCCAGCGCGGACCGGCCGTTCACGGTGACCTTCGCCGTCCAGCCGTCGGTGCCCGCCGACCGCAAGGACCGGATGTACCTGCTGCGCCGCGCCGCGGGCCACGCCCGCCGCCACCCCGACCGCGAGGTGCTGGTCAAGCTGCGCAGCAGGCCCGGCGAGCACACCACGCACATCGAGGAGAGCCCCTACCAGAAGCTGGTGCGCCGCCTGCCGGAGCGGCCGCAGAACCTGCACCTGGTGTACGGGAACATGGGCGAGGTCCTGGACCGCACCGACCTGTCGGTGACGATCAGCTCCACCGCCGCCCTGGAGTCGATGCACCGCGGCATCCCCACGGCGATCCTCACCGACCTCGGGATCCGCGAGGCGCTGGGCAACCACCACTTCACCGGCTCCGGCTGCCTGGCCTCCTGGGACCAGCTCGACGACGGGCACGTGCCCAAGGCCGACCCGGCGTGGCTGCGGCAGCACGGCGTGGTCTTCGACGGCGACCCGTTCGCCGCCGCCCGCGCGCGGGTGCGCCGGGTGCTGGAGGCCGACCCGACCCCGCCGGTCAGCACGTACTACACGCTCGGCACCGCCGCCGGCTACCTGCCCGGCATCCTCGCCAGGTACGGCCTCGACGCCGCGGGCGAGCCCCTGCCGAACGCCGCCGCGACCGCCGACCCCGACACGCCCCCCAGCCCCGTCCGCAAGGCCGTGCGCGGCAGCGCCCGCTGGGCGTACCGGTCCGGCGTACAACGTGTGGCCCCCCTCATCCGTCGTATGGGAGAGCTGTGACCAGCGCTCCGCCGCCCGCAGCCCGCCCCGTGTCCGCCTCAGCCTCCGCCCAGGGAGCCCGTCCATGAGCACAGTCCTTGCCGTCATACCCGCGAGGGGCGGGTCCAAGGGGGTGCCGGGCAAGAACCTCCTGCCGGTCGGCGGCGTCCCGCTCGTCGTGCGCGCCGTGCGCGAGTGCCTGGCCGCCCGCCGCCCCACCCATGTGGTGGTCTCCACCGACGACGAGGCCATCGCCGACGCGGCCCTGCGCGCGGGCGCCGAGGTGGTCGTGCGGCCCGCCGAGATATCCGGCGACGGCGCCACCAGCGAGTCGGCCCTGCTGCACGCCATGGACGTGTTCGCGGCCGACCACGGCGCCGACCCCGACGTGGTGCTGCTGGTGCAGTGCACCAGCCCCTTCCTCACCGCCGACGACGTGGACGGCGTCAGCTCCGCGCTGCTCGACGACGGCGCCGACACGGCCCTGACCGTCGCCCCGTTCCACGGCTTCGTCTGGCGCGAGGGCGCGGAGGGCGGGCACGGCGTCAACCACGACAAGGCGCACCGCCCGCGCCGCCAGGACCGCCCGCTGGACCTGCTGGAGACCGGCGCCGCCTACGCCATGCGCGGGCCCGGCCTGCGCGAGCACGGGCACCGGTTCTTCGGGCGCACCGCCCTGGTGCACACCGACCCCACCAGGGTCCTCGAGGTGGACGAGCCCGGCGACCTCGACCGGGCGCGCGCCCTCGCCCCGCTGCTCGACGCGCCCCGCCCCGGCTCGCTGCCGGGCCGGGCGGACGTCGACGCGGTGGTGCTCGACTTCGACGGCACCCAGACCGACGACCGGGTGCTGATCGACTCCGACGGACGGGAGACGGTCGCGGTCCACCGCGGCGACGGGCTCGGCATCGCCGCCCTGCGCCGCGCCGGACTGCCGGTGCTGATCCTGTCCACGGAGACCAACCCGGTCGTCGCCGCCAGGGCCCGGAAGCTCAACATCCCGGTGATCCACGGCGTGGACCGCAAGGACCTCGCGCTCAAGCAGTGGTGCGAGGAGGAGGCCGTCGCACCGGAGCGCGTCCTGTACGTCGGCAACGACGTCAACGACCTCCCCTGCTTCGGCCTCGTGGGCTGGCCGGTCGCGGTCGCGAACGCCCACGACAACGTGCGCGCGGCCGCCCGCTCGGTCACCTCCGCCTCCGGCGGGAACGGCGCGATCCGCGAGATCGCGTCGTGGATTCTCGGAAAGGACCTCAACTCATGACCACCACCCTCCAGCGCCTGCGCACCCTCGGGCAGCGCCTGGTCGGCACCGGCCAGCCCGTGTACATCACCGCAGAGATCGGCATCAACCACAACGGGGACCTGGAGAACGCGTTCAAGCTGATCGACGCCGCCGTCGAGGCCGGCTGCGACGCGGTCAAGTTCCAGAAGCGCACCCCGGAGATCTGCACCCCCCGCGACCAGTGGGAGATCGAGCGGGACACGCCCTGGGGCCGGATGACGTACATCGACTACCGGCACAAGGTGGAGTTCGGCGAGGACGAGTACCGCGCCATCGACGCCTACTGCCGCAAGGGCGGCATCGACTGGTTCGCCTCCCCGTGGGACGTGCCGAGCGTCGAGTTCCTCCAGAAGTTCGACGCCCCGGCCTACAAGGTGGCCTCCGCCTCCCTGACCGACGACGAGCTGCTGCGCGCCATGCGCGCCACGGGCAAGACCGTGATCCTGTCCACGGGCATGTCCACCCCGAAGCAGATCCGGCACGCGGTGGAGGTGCTGGGCAGCGAGAACATCGTGCTGTGCCACGCCACCAGCACCTACCCGGCCAAGCACGAGGAGCTCAACCTCCGGATGCTGCACACCCTCCAGCACGAGTACCCGAACGTGCCGATCGGCTACTCCGGCCACGAGGTGGGCCTCCAGACGACGCTGGCCGCCGTCGCGCTCGGCGCCGTCTTCGTGGAGCGGCACATCACCCTGGACCGCGCCATGTGGGGCTCGGACCAGGCCGCGTCGGTGGAGCCGCAGGGCCTGGTGCGCCTGGTGCGGGACATCCGGATCGTGGAGCAGGCGCTCGGCGACGGTGTGAAGCGCGTCTACGACAGCGAGCTCGGCCCGATGAAGAAGCTGCGCCGCGTCAGCGGCGTCATCGCCGAGCAGGAGGCCCGTGAAGGGGAGAGCGTCCCGGCATGACCAAGGCCCTGGCGCTCGTGGAGAGCCCGGTCCAGTTGCTGAACGTGCTGGAGTGGGCGTACGGCCGCCGCGGGGACGCCGCCGCGGCTCATGGCACGACCCAGGTGACCCTCTCCGCCGCCCCGGACCCGGAACCTTCGGTTCCGGTGCCCGGGGCGGCGCCTTCCCCGCGGAGGGTCGACATCGCGGTGCTGCCGCCCAGGGACCCGGTCGGGCACGGGCAGCTCCGCCTGATGGCCGGCATAGCGCGGGCCCAGGGCCACACCGTGCGCTGGTACGAGGCACGCACCTCCAAGGCCGCGCTGGGCCGCTCCGTGCTCGCCGTCGCCCCCCAGGTGGCGGGCGCCCGCCAATTGGTGCTCGGCGACCCGTTCTCCGGGTTCGTCCAGGCCGTGCTGCCGCTGGCCCGGCGCGCCCGTGACGTCACCGTGGTGGACGACGGCACCGCCACCATGGAGTTCATCTCCGCGCTGGCCGAGGGCCGCCCGCTGGTGCGCTGGCACCGCACCGGCCGCCCGGCGCCCGGCGCCGCCCGCACCACGCGGCTGCTCACGCCCCGCGACGGCCGCCGCATCGAGCTGTTCAGCTCCATGCCCGTCACCGCCCCGCCCGGAGTGCGGCACACCGCCAACACCTACGGGTGGACCCGCGCCTCCTACGGCCCACCGGAGATCACCGGGGGCACCGACCTCGTCGGCACCTCCCTGGTGGAGACCGGCGTGGTGGACGAGTCCCGGTACCTGGGCGGCGTCGCCGCGCTGGTGCGCTCCCTCGGCGCCACCCGCTACCTCGCCCACCGCCGCGAGCAGGACGCCAAGCTGGAGAAGCTGGTCGCGCTGACCGGCGTCGCCATCGTCCGCCCCGAGCTGCCGCTCGAACTGGAGGCCAGGCGCGGGCCCATCGGCTCGACGATCGTCAGCTTCCCGTCCACCGTCGTGCACACCCTGCCCGTGGCGCTCGCCGGCACCGGGGTGCGGGTGGCCGTGTGCGACGTGGACCCCACCTGGCTCACCGGCTCCGCCTCCGACCGCGCCCAGCGCTTCCTCAGCTCCGTCACCAGCACCGCACGCGACCTGCACCGGCTCAACTCCGTTCCGGCTCCCGCCGCCGTCCCCGCGATTCCGACGTGACCACAGCGCCCCCACGACCCCTTCCCGACGCCTCCGGCCTGAGCGCCTCCCAGCTCGCGGCCAAGTACGGCCTCACGCCCAGCAGCGTCCGCCCCGGCCCGGGCGCGTACCTGCGGGAGCTGTGGCGCCGCCGCCACTTCATCGTCGCCTACGCCCAGGCGCGGATGACCGCCATGTACGTCGGCGCGCGCCTGGGCCAGGTGTGGCACCTGCTGACGCCGCTGCTCAGCGTCGCCGTCTACTACTTGGTCTTCGGCATCATGCTGAACGCCGACGGCGGCACGGGAGGCAACTACATCGCCTTCCTCAGCGTGGGCATGTTCGTCTTCACCTACACCCGCGAGTCGGTGTCCATGGGCAACAAGTCCATCGCCGACCGGCTCCCGCTGATCCGCGCCGTCCACTTCCCGCGCGCCGCCCTGCCGATCTCCTCCACCCTGGTCCAGCTCGAACAACTGCTGTTCTCCCTGGTCATCGTGGCCGGTGTGGTGCTGGCGACGGGGGAGCCGGTCACCATGGCGTGGCTGATGCTCATCCCGGCGCTGGCCCTCCAGACCGTCTTCAACCTGGGCCTGGCGATGTTCATGGCCCGCGTCGGGGCGCAGGTGCGGGACATGGGCGAGCTGATCCCGTTCCTGCTGCGGACGTGGATGTACAGTTGCGGCGTCTTCTACAGCATCCAGCACGTGACGAAGGACGCGCCCGAGGCGGTCCGCTACATCCTGGAGTGGAACCCCGGCGCCATCTACATCGAGCTGGCCCGCGCCGCCCTCCTCGACGGCTACCGCGACCTCCCCGCCCACACCTGGCCCCTGGCCGTGGGCTGGGCCGTCCTCGCCCTGGTCGTCGGCTACCTGTACTGCTGGCAGGCCGAGGACCGCTACGGCCGGGGCTGAGCACCGCCCCGCGGGGCGGTGAGCGCACACCACCGCCCCGCGCCGGGTAACAGGCCCATCTTGGCCGGGAGGGCCGCACCGGCCGCGCCAGCACCGCAACGCTTCGCGGACCCCGAACCCCGTCCTTCACCAGGGGCGGGGTTCGCCGTGGGTGCACCGGGCGGTGGCCGGGCCGTCACCTCGTTGTCCGCTCTAGGTCGCTTCGAGACGGGGGGCGCAAGGTGGGGGGTGTGCGGGCGGTCTCGGTGCGCGCGCGTACGCCCCACTAGTGCGCATGGTTCGCATCCACCACCGCAGCGGCAGTAGGCTCGAAGTTCAACAAGGGACAGCGGCGGCCTAGAAGGCACCCCATACCCCCACAAGGGGTCGGCCATGCCCGGGGAGGCTGTTTTTCTTCGTCCCGTTGGCGGAAATATTTGTCGATCACCCAACCGGAGCGGTCATGCGGCCTAACCTGTCGGGGGTGAGCCAGTCACTTCCCGGTGCCTCGGATCATCCAGAGGATGATCCGGTCGAGCACGTCCTGGCGCGCCTCGACGCGTCCCTGCCCCCCCTCCCGGTCCTGCCCGGAGCGCTTCCCGCCGAGCTGAACGCCGAGCTCATCGCGTTCCGCAGGGACCTGCACATGCACCCGGAGCTGGGCCGCGAGGAGTTCCGCACGACCGCGGCGCTGCGGGCCCGCCTGGAGCGCGAGGGCCTCACGCCCGTCGTCCTCCCCGGCGGCAGCGGCCTGATCTGCGACATCGACGTGGACCCGGCGGACGAGCAGGCGGCCTCCCGGCTCCGCCTCGCGCTGCGGGCGGACATCGACGCGCTGCCGATCCCGGACACCAAGACGGTGCCGTACCGCTCCACCGTCCCGGGCCGCGCCCACGCCTGCGGCCACGACGTGCACACCTCGGTGGTGCTCGGCGCCGGCATCGTGCTGGCCCGCCTGGCCCGCGCGGGCCGGCTGCCCCGCCCGGTGCGCCTGGTGTTCCAGCCCGCCGAGGAGCAGATGCCCGGCGGCGCCCTGGACGTGATCAAGGCGGGCGGCCTGGACGGCGTCGGCCGCATCCTGGCCCTGCACTGCGACCCGAAGGTGGAGGTGGGCCGCATCGGGGTCCGCCAGGGCCCGATCACCTCGGCCTGCGACCGCCTGGTGCTCTCCCTGAACGGTCCGGGCGGCCACAGCGCCCGCCCGCACATGACCACGGACCTGGTCATGGCCACCGCCAAGATGGCCACCGAGCTGCCCGCGGTGCTGGCCCGCCGCGTGGACCCGCGCAGCGGCCTGAGCGTGGTCTGGGGCCGCATCCAGGCGGGCCACGCCTGCAACGTCATCCCGCAGCACGCCGAGCTCGAGGGCACCGTCCGCTGCCTGGACCACACGGCGTGGCAGCAGGCCCCCGACCTGGTGCACGAGCTGATCGACCAGATCGCCGCCATGTACGGCGCCAAGTCCGAACTGACCTACCACCGCGGGGTGCCCCCGGTGGTGAACGACGGCGCCTGCGCCGAGCTGCTGCGCGACGCGATGACCGCCCGGTACGGCGCGCACACCGTGGAGGACACCGAGCAGAGCCTCGGCGGCGAGGACTTCTCCTGGTACCTGGAGCAGGTGCCCGGCGCGCTGGCCCGGCTGGGGGTGCGCCCGGTCGGCGACACCACCCGCCGCGACCTGCACCAGGGGTCGTTCGACGTGGACGAGGGGGCGATCGCCGTGGGCGTCGGCCTGTTCACCGCGGCGGCCCTGCTGGACGACGAAGGGGTGCGCTGAGCCGCCCCACCGCGCCGGGCGGCGGTGCGGGAGCGGCCGAAACCGCTCTTGACCACCGTCCGGCCATCGCCTCCGGACCCCTCGGGCGGGCGGGCGCGGAGCACCGGGGTTGGGAGGATCCTCCGAATACCGGTGGAGCCTGAACGTCGGGTTGACGACGATCCGATAACAGGACTCAAGTTTGTGACAGCGAGGTCTTTACCCGACATCTACGCGCGTTAAGCTGCGGCACGACCAGCGCCGCACGGCGCGCTTTGCTCAGAAGGGGTATACCTCTTGCGCCAGGTAACCAAGCTCGCCGCGGTGACCATCGCTGGGGCGCTCGCCCTCACCGCCACCGCCTGCGGCGGCAGCAGCAGCTCCTCGTCGGACGGCGACAAGGGCGTCGGACTCGCCTTCGACGTCGGCGGCCGCGGCGACAACTCGTTCAACGACGCCTCCTACGCCGGCATGAAGCAGGCCATGGACGAGTTCGGCATCAAGGGCAACGCCCTGACCCCCCGCGAGGGCGAGTCCGAGGACGACAAGGTCCAGCGGCTCACCCAGCTCGCCAAGGAGGGCTACAACCCGGTCATCGGCGTCGGCTCGGTGTACTCCAACGCCGTGAAGAAGGTTGCCGACCAGTTCCCGAAGACCAGCTTCGCGGTCGTCGACGCCGCCGACAACAAGGGCGACAACATCGCCAACCTGGTCTTCACCGAGGAGCAGAGCTCCTTCCTGGTGGGCATGGCCGCGGCGCTGGAGAGCAAGAGCGGCACGGTCGGCTTCATCGGCGGCGTGAAGATGCCGCTGATCGAGAAGTTCGAGGCCGGCTACCGGCAGGGCGTGGAGTACGCCAAGCCGGGCACGAAGGTGCTGGTCAAGTACCTGGCGAGCCCGCCCAACTTCAGCAAGGGCTTCGGCGACCCGGCCGAGGGCGCCAACGCGGCCAAGGGCCAGCTCGACGGCGGCGCCGACGTGATCTACGCGGCGGCGGGCGCCTCCGGCGACGGCGCGATCAAGACGGTGGCGGCGGCCAAGAAGTGGTCCATCGGCGTCGACCAGGACCAGTACAACCAGAAGAGCCTGGCCCCGTACAAGGACATCATCCTCACCTCCGCGACCAAGAACTGCCGCGGCGCGGTCTACGACTTCATCAAGAGCGTGGTCGAGGACAAGAAGCCGATGAGCGGGGTGACGGAGTACTCCCTGGAGGACGGCGGCGTCGGCTACGCGACCTCGAACCCGAAGTTCACGGCGAACAAGGACGTCGTGGCGAAGATCGAGGACGCGAAGAAGAAGATCATCGCCGGTGAGATCACGGTGAAGACCACTCCGTAGCGGTCAGCGACGAGGAGACGGGAGGGCCCGCCGCCGCGCCGCGGGTGATCCCCTGCCGAAGGGGAACCCGTGGCCGCGGGGCGGGCCCTTGCCCTGTCCCCCGGCCCACCACCCCATCGGTTGGCCACTCCCGCGAGGGAACCCGGGATCGTGGTAAGCCAGAGCCGTCCCGTCGGCTCGCCCGCCCGTCGCCCCGCCCACCACCCCATCGGTTGCCCCCACCCGCGAGGGAGCCCGTAGCCGTGATAAGCCGGACCCGTCCCGTCGGCTCGCCCGCCCGTCGCCCCGCCCACCACCCCATCGGTTGCCCACTCCCGCAAGGGAACCCGGGAAAGTGGTAAGCCAGAGCCGTCCCGTCGGTTCACCCATTCACCTTCCGGAGAGTGCGTCATCAAAGCCCCCAGCGCCCAGGCCGGTGACCGCGCCGCGAGCTCCCAGGTGGCCGTCGAACTGCACGGCATCACCAAGCGCTTCCCCGGCGTCGTCGCCAACCACGACATCGACATCACCGTCCGCCGCGGCACCGTCCACGCGATCGTCGGCGAGAACGGCGCCGGCAAGTCCACGCTGATGAAGATCCTCTACGGCATGCAGAAGCCGGACGAGGGCACCATCGCGGTCGACGGCGAGCAGGTCTCCTTCCACGCGCCGGGCGACGCCATCGCGCGCGGGATCGGCATGGTGCACCAGCACTTCATGCTCGCCGACAACCTCACCGTGCTGGAGAACACCGTCCTGGGCGCCGAGAAGCTGCACGGCATCGGCGACGCGGCCCGCGCTCGGATCAGGGAGATCTCCGACGCGTACGGCCTGGGCGTGCGGCCCGACGCGCTGGTGGAGGACCTCGGCGTCGCCGACCGGCAGCGCGTGGAGATCCTCAAGGTCCTCTACCGCGGCGCCCGCACCCTGATCCTGGACGAGCCCACCGCCGTCCTGGTGCCGCAGGAGGTGGACGCGCTCTTCGCGAACCTGCGGGAGCTGAAGTCCGAGGGCCTGACCGTCATCTTCATCTCGCACAAGCTGGACGAGGTGCTGTCGGTCGCCGACGAGATCACGGTGATCCGCCGCGGCACCACGGTGGCCTCGGTCAGCCCGGGCGAGGTCAACGCCCGCCAGTTGGCCGAGCTGATGGTGGGCAGCGAGCTGCCGTCGCCGGAGACCCGCGAGTCCACCGTCACCGACGTGCCCATGCTGACGGTGACCGGGGTGAGCCTGGCGGCCGGCGACGGCGAGGAGACCGGCCGGCGGATCCTGGACGAGATCTCCTTCACCATCCACAAGGGCGAGGTGCTGGGCATCGCCGGCGTGGAGGGCAACGGCCAGACGGAGCTGATCGACATCCTGATCGGCGCCCGCACCGCCGACTCCGGGCGGATCGTCCTCGGCGAGGCGGACATCACCGGCTGGCACACCAGGCGCCGCCGCGAGAACGGCATCGGCTACATCCCCGAGGACCGGCACCGGCACGGCCTGCTGCTGGAGTCGCCGCTGTGGGAGAACCGCATCCTCGGCCACGTCGGCGAGCGCCCCAACAGCCGCGGCGGGGTCTGGCTCGACCCCAGGGCGGCCCGCTCCGACACCGAGCGCATCGTCCGCGAGTACGACGTGCGCACTCCCGGCATCGAGGTCACCGCGGCCTCCCTGTCCGGCGGCAACCAGCAGAAGCTGATCGTCGGCCGGGAGATGAGCCACGAGCCCAGGCTGCTGATCGCCGCGCACCCGACCCGGGGCGTGGACGTCGGCGCCCAGGCGCAGATCTGGGAGGAGATCCGCAAGGCCCGCCGGGAGGGCCTGGCGGTGCTGCTGATCTCCGCCGACCTGGACGAGCTGATCGGGCTGTCCGACACCATCCGGGTGATGTACCGCGGCCGCCTGGTCGCCGACGCCGACCCGGCCACGGTGACCTCCGAGGAGCTGGGCAGCGCCATGACGGGCGCGGCGTCCGGCCACCTGGAGCACCACGAGAGCGCGGGCGGCGAAGGGCTGGAGAAGGAGCGATGACCCGTAAGTTCGACAAGGACAAGGTGATCCTCGCGGTCGCCGCGCCGGTGCTGGCCGTCGTCGTGGCGATGGCGCTGAGCTCGGCGATCGTGCTCGCGTCGGGCAAGAACCCGTTCGAGGCGTTCCGCCTGATGTTCGAGTACTCGGCGAACGCGGACACCCAGGTCCTGATCATCAACCGCGCGACCATGTACTACCTGGCCGCGGTCGCGGTGGCCATCGGCTTCCGGATGAACCTGTTCAACATCGGCGTGGACGGCCAGTACCGCCTGGCGGCCATGCTCGCGGCGGCGGTCGGCGGCGCGGTGACGCTGCCGGGGCCACTGCACATCACCCTGGTGATGGTGGTGGCGGTGCTGGTCGGCGCGGCCTGGGCGGGGATCGCGGGTCTGCTCAAGACCCGGCGCGGCGTCAGCGAGGTCGTCTCCACGATCATGCTGAACTCCATCGCCACCGCCCTGATCGCCTACCTGATGCGGGACTCCCTGCTGGGCTTCCGGCGCGAGGGCAGCGACAACCTCACCACCGAGCCGCTGGCGGACTCCGCCTGGTTCCCCGGCATCCCGATCGACGTGGACGGCCGCCAGATGGAGATCTACGGCATGGTCTTCGTGGCCGCCGCCGTCGGCATCGGCTTCCACCTGCTGCTGAACCGCACCCGCTTCGGCTTCGACCTGCGCGCCGCGGGCGCCTCGGAGTCGGCCGCGGTCGCCAGCGGCGTGGACACCAAGCGCATGGTGCTCTACAGCATGCTGATCTCCGGCGGCCTGGCGGGCCTGATCGGCCTGCCGCAGTTGCTCGGCGAGAGCCACTCCTACGGCCTGATCGACTTCCCGGCGGGCTACGGCTTCACCGGCATCGCGATCGCCCTGCTCGGCCGCAACAACCCCGTCGGCATCGCCTTCGGCGCGCTGCTGTGGGCGTTCCTCGACCGCAGCGCGCCCAACCTGGACTTCAACGGGTTCGAGAAGGAGATCGCCACGATCATGCAGGGCCTGATCGTGATCTCCGTGGTCGTCGTGTACGAACTGGTCCGCCGCTGGGGCCTGCGCCGCCAGCAGCAGCAGGTCGGCGAGCAGCTCGCCCAGGCCGCCAGGAGCAACCGCGAGGAGGTGGCGGCGTGAGCACCACGCCCACGACCACGACGGCCGTGGCCGCGCCGTCGAAGAAGCCGGTCCGCCGCAGGCTGACCTGGCCGTGGCTGCTGCTGATCGCGGCGGCGGGGCTGGCCCTGTTCTCCGTGATCCGCGTCGTCACCGGCGCCGACGACCTCACCTCCGACGGCCAGGTCGCCGCCGCGCTCCAGCTCGCCGTGCCGGTGGGCCTGGCGGGCCTGGGCGGCCTGTGGGCCGAGCGCGCCGGCGTGGTCAACATCGGGCTCGAGGGCATGCTGATCCTCGGCACCTGGTTCGGCGCCTGGGCCGGCTACCAGTGGGGGCCGTGGACGGGCGTGGTGCTCGGCATCCTCGGCGGCGCGATCGGCGGCCTGGTGCACGCGCTGGTCACCGTCACCTTCGGCGTCAACCACATCATCTCCGGCGTCGCCATCAACATCCTGGCGCTGGGCGCCACCCAGTACCTGTCCCGCCTCGCGTTCGACGGGGTGGAGGGCGGCACCGCGGTGCAGTCCCCGAACATCGATCCACTCCAGCGGTGGACGGTGCCCGGCCTGGCCGACTGGATGTCCGACCTCAACGACAAGCACTGGTTCTTCGTCTCCGACCTGGCCGGCCTGATCGGCGGCCTGGTGCGGGACGTCTCGGTGCTGACCGTGATCGCCCTGGCGCTGGTGCCGCTCACCTACTGGGTGCTGTGGCGCACCGCGTTCGGCCTGCGGCTGCGCTCCTGCGGCGAGGCCCCGGTGGCGGCGGAGAGCCTCGGGGTGAACGTCTACTTCTACAAGTACGTCGCGGTGCTGGTCTCCGGCGCGCTCGCCGGGTTCGGCGGCGTGTTCCTGGCCGAGGTCACCGCGAACTTCTACCGCGAGGGCCAGACCGGCGGCCGCGGCTACATCGGCCTCGCCGCGATGATCTTCGGCAACTGGCGGCCCGGCGGCCTGGCCGCGGGCGCGGGCCTGTTCGGCTTCACCGACAGCCTGCGGCTGCGCGACAACGAGAACGTGCACGCCATGCTGCTGCTGCTCGCCGTGCTGCTGGTGCTGCTCGCCGTCTGGCAGATCCGCAGGCGGCAGTGGATCGGCGCCACGATCGGGCTGACCGTCGCCGCGGGCACCGCCGTGTGGTACTTCCTCGCCGACGAGGTGCCCGCCGAGTTCATCCAGGCCGCGCCGTACCTGACCACGCTGCTGGTCCTCGCCGTGTCCTCGCAGCGGCTGCGCATGCCCAAGGCGGACGGACTGCCCTACCGCAGAGGGGAGGGCGGTTAGCGATGGCGGACACCCCGGCCGTCGACTGGGAGGCGCTGCGGGCGCGGGCCCGCGAGGTGATGGGCCGCGCCTACGCCCCGTACTCGCGCTATCCCGTGGGCGCCGCCGCCCTGGTGGACGACGGCCGCACGGTCGTCGGCTGCAATGTGGAGAACGCCGCCTACGGCGTGGTGCTGTGCGCCGAGTGCGGCCTGGTCTCCGCGCTGCACGCCTCGGGCGGCGGCAGGCTGACGGCGTTCACCTGCGTCGACGGCAGGGGCGAGCTGCTCATGCCGTGCGGCAGGTGCCGCCAGTTGCTGTGGGAGCACGGCGGGCCCGGGCTGCTGGTGGACACCCCGCGCGGGGTGCGCCCGATGAGCGAGGTGCTGCCGGACGCGTTCGGCCCGGACAACCTCGCCGCCCGCCCCTGACCCCGCCCGCCCCCGCCCCCGCTCCCCGATCCCGTCCGAGACCCCAGCGACCAGGAAAAGAACAGTCATGGACATGGACGTCATCTCCGTCATCCGCACCAAGCGCGACGGGGGCGCGCTCAGCGACGCGCAGATCGACTGGGTGATCGACGCCTACACCCGCGGGGAGGTCGCCGACGAGCAGATGTCCGCGCTCGCCATGGCCATCCTGCTCAACGGCATGAGCCGCCCCGAGATCGCCCGCTGGACCGCCGCGATGATCGCCTCCGGCGAGCGCATGGACTTCTCCTCCCTGCCGCTGCCCACCGCGGACAAGCACTCCACCGGCGGCGTCGGCGACAAGATCACCCTGCCGCTGGCGCCCCTGGTCGCGGCGTGCGGCGCGGCCGTGCCGCAGTTGTCCGGACGGGGCCTGGGCCACACCGGCGGCACCCTGGACAAGCTGGAGGCCATCCCCGGCTGGCGGGCGCGCCTGACGAACGACGAGATGATGGACGTGCTGCGCGGCACCGGCGCGGTGATCTGCGCGGCGGGCGACGGACTGGCTCCGGCGGACCGCAAGCTGTACGCGCTGCGGGACGTGACCGGCACGGTCGAGTCGATCCCGCTGATCGCCAGCTCCATCATGTCCAAGAAGATCGCCGAGGGCACGGGCGCGCTGGTGCTGGACGTCAAGGTCGGCTCCGGCGCGTTCATGAAGAACCTCGACGACGCCAGGGAGCTGGCCCGCACCATGGTGGGCCTGGGCACCGACCACGGGGTGCGCACCGTGGCGCTGCTGACCGGCATGTCCACCCCGCTCGGCCTGACCGCGGGCAACGCGCTGGAGGTGCGTGAGGCCGTCGAGGTGCTGGCCGGCGGCGGGCCCGAGGACGTGGTGGAGCTCACCGTGACCCTGGCCCGGGAGATGCTCCGGGCCGCGGGCGTCACCGGCCCGGACCCGGCCGACGCGCTGCGGGACGGCTCCGCCATGGACCGCTGGCGCCGCCTGGTCACCGCGCAGGGCGGCGACCCGGACGCCCCGCTGCCGGTCGCCCGCGAGCGGCACGTCGTCACCGCGGACGCCGACGGCGTCCTCACCCGCCTGGACGCCTACGCCGTGGGCGTGGCCGCCTGGCGGCTGGGCGCGGGCCGCGCCCGCAAGGAGGACCCGGTGCAGGCCGGGGCCGGCGTGGAGCTGCACGCCAAGCCCGGGGCGGCCGTCCGCGCCGGCGACCCGCTGCTCACCCTGCACACCGACACGCCCGACCGCTTCGCCTACGCCCTGGCGGCGCTGGACGGCGCCGTCGAGGTCGCCGCGCCCGGCACCGCGTTCACCCCGGACCCGCTCGTCCTGGACCGCATCGCCTGACCGGCACCGGCCGGCCCGCGGCGCGCCCCGCCCGCGGGGTGGCCGACACGCGGAGCCCCCGGCCCGGCGCACCGCCGCCGCGGCCGGGGCGCGGGTAGCCTGCGGCCATGAGCAGCCGACGCCGTCCGCTCACCGCCCTGCTGACCGCTGCCGCCGCCGTCGCGCTCGCGGCGGTCCCGGCCGCCGCGGTGCCCGCCCGCCCCGGCGCGATCCGCCCCACCGCCGACCTGCTGCCGCTGGTGGACGCCTCCGCGCGCCGGCTGCTGGCCGCCGACCAGGTGGCCGCCGCCAAGTGGCGGACCGGCAGCCCCATAGACGACCCCGCCCGGGAGCGGGCCCTGCTCGACGACGTCGCCCGGCAGGCGCGGGCGCTGGGCGCCGACCCGGAGGCGACGGTGCGGATCTTCCGGGACCAGATCGAGGCGAGCAAGGTCGTCCAGCGCGGCCTGCACCGGCAGTGGACGGCCGACCCCTCCCGCGCCCCGGCCGGGCCCCCGGCCGCCTCGGACGGCCTGGACGCGGTGCGGCAGCGGCTCGACCTGCTCGACAGCGAGCTGGTGCGGGCCGTCGCAGAAGCGGAGCGGGCCCGCAGGTCGCCCGGGTGCCGCGGGGTGCTGGCCGCCGACGTCGCCCGGGTGGGCCGCGCCCGGCAGTTGGACGCCCTGCACACCGCGGCGCTGGCCCGCGCCCTGCCGTCGGTGTGCGAGCAGGTCCGCGCTCAGCCGGCGTCCGCCACCGACCAGGTCACGCCGTAGCCGCCGAGGAAGTCCAGGAAGTCGGCGGCGTCGAACGCCTCAGCGGAGGCGCGCACCCCGGCCGGGGCGCCGCCCTCGGCGAGCCTGCGGGCCGCCTCCACCGCGATCACCGCGGTGGTGCCGTACATGTCGCGCCCGCTCACCTCGCCCCGGGCCCGCCGCCCGTCCGCGGCGGTGGCCTCCGCGGAGAACGCCCAGCGCGCCGCGGCCCGCTCCATCGCGGACGGCCCCTCGGGCACGGATTCGGCCAGCTCCGGCCGCAGCTCCGAGAACAGGCCGGACACCTCGGAGGTGGTCAGCCCCTCCACGTGCCGGGCCCGCACGTGCCGGGGGATGGTGACCACCGCGGGCAGCGGGAAGCGCACCACCGGGGACGGCTCGCGCTCGCCGGGCAGCACGAACTCCTTGTGCCGGGCGTCCGCCCCCGCCGTGAGGGCGCCGTCCACGTAGCCGAGCCCGCCGTCGGCCATGGTGTCGCGCAGCGCGCCCATCGACCGGATGGTGCCCCGGGACGCCCCGCCGCCCTCCAGCGCCACGGCGAACACCACCTCCTCCGCAGGCCCGCCCAGGCGCGCGGCGGTCAGCGCGGCGATCAGGTCGCTGGGCAGCCCGTCGTCGGTGGCGCCGGGCACCACGGTGACCCCGGTGCGCGCGGCCTCCTCCCCGAAGGTGTCGAACACCTCCCGCACATACCCCTGCTCCCCGGTGGTGTCCACGTAGTGGCAGCCCGCGGCGACGGCCGCCCGCACCACCGGCGGCCCGAGCACGGTGAACGGGCCGGCGCAGTTCACCACGGCGGAGCAGCCCGCGAACGCGGCGGCCAGCGCCGCGGGGTCGGCCACGTCCGCGACCCGCACCTCGGCGTCCGGCAGCCCCGCCTCCCGGGCCGCCGCCCGCAGCCGCGCCGGGTCGCGCCCCACCAGCACCACGGGCAGCCCGCGCCGGGCGGCCTCGGCGACGGCCAGCCGGCCCGTGTATCCGCTCGCACCGAAAACGGCGATCGTCACAACGCATCTCCTGACGGAAGGTCATCAAAATCCACCTGAGTGGCGGGCGAGTGCCCGTGAACCCACCGTAGGGACGCCCGGTGAGACGAACGATGCCGTGACGTCTCGCCTCCATGCCCGTTCGTCTCCCCGCCCCGGGGCTAGGGTGTGGCCATGGACGTGCTCAGCGACGCGCTCACCGCGATGCGCACCGGGGTGCCGCACGCCGGCCTGTCGCGCAACCGCGCCCCGTGGGGCGTGCGGTTCGACGGCGACGACGGCGGCGCGGGCTTCCACGTGGTGCTGCGCGGCTCCTGCTGGCTGCTGCCCCGGGAGGGGGAGCCGCTGCGGATGGGCCCGGGCGACGTGGCCTTCCTGCCGCACGGCCGCGGCCACGGCCTCGCCGGGGACCCGGGCACCCCGCTCGCCCCGTTCGACGGAGGCGACGGAGGCGACGGCGATGACGGCGGCCACGGTGACGGCGGCGTGGCCGACACGGAGCTGCTGTGCGGCGCCTACCGCCTCGACGGCGCCCGGCGGCACCCGCTGCTCGACGGCCTGCCCGAGGTCGTGCACATCCCCTCCCGCCCGGGCACCCACCCGCAGTTGCGCTCCGCGATCGACCTGCTCGCCGTGGAGCTGGACCGCCCCCGCCCCGGCGGCAGCGCGCTGCTGACGTCGCTGCTCGACGTCCTGCTGCTGTACCTGCTGCGGGCCTGGTACGAGGAGCGGTCCGACCGGACCCGCACCGGCTGGGCCGCCGCCCTGCACGACGGCCCGGTCTCGGCGGCCCTGCGCGCCCTGCACCGCGACCCCGCCCACCCCTGGACCGTGGCCTCGCTCGGCCGGGCCGCGGGCCTGTCCCGCGCCGCCTTCGCCCGCCGCTTCACGGCCCTGGTGGGCCAGCCGCCGCTGGCGTACCTCACCTGGTGGCGCATGACGCTCGCCGCGCGGCTGCTGCGCGACACCGACCTGCCGCTGCGCGCGGTGGCGGAGCGCACCGGCTACACGTCGGAGTTCGCGTTCGCAAAGGCGTTCAAGCGCGAGTACGGCACCCCACCGGGCTCCTACCGCCGGGACGGCGACGGCGCCAGGGCGGCGTGAGAGGGGGGTTCCCCGAACGGGTGAACGTGATCGGTGGACCGGTGTCGGTGGTGTTGGGCATGCTGGAATCGGTGACGAACCAAACCGAGGAGCACATCATGCGCGTACTCGCCGTCGAGCCGGAGCAGCAGCAGCGCACCGGCTGGTGGGACGAGCTCGTCCGGTTCTGGGAGGAGACGGACTGGCCCGAGGGCAGCCGGGCGGAGATCATCGAGGGGATCGTCACTGTGGCGCCACCACCCACGGGGAAGCACAACGTCACGGCGTCGAAGGTCATTCGCGCCATCCATCCCGCGCTCCCCGATGACGTGGAGCCTCTGTGCATGCAGGGCCTTCAGCTACCGGGCCGTGAGGGGATCTACATCCCTGATCTGGTCGTGCTTCCCACGGCGGCCGCCGTGGGCACGCGGTCGGATGCCACGGAGGCGCTGCTCGTGGTCGAGATCACCTCCCCCAGCACCGCCCGCCAGGATCGGGTCACCAAGCTGCGCGGGTACGCCCAAGCCGGTGTCCCCCTCTACCTCCTCCTCGACCCGGTCCGGAAGGACCCGACCGCCACCCTGCACGCCGACCCCGAGGGCGGCGTCTACCGCACCGTGACGGCCGTGCCCTACGGGGAGAAGCTGCACCTGCCCGCCCCGTTCGACGTGGTGCTGGACACCGCCGCGTTCCCCGTCCCCTGACGGCTCACGCCATCGCGCGGGTGCGGCGTTCCAGGAGGGCCTTCCGCGTGGCGTACAGGGTGATCCCGCCCGCGGCGGTGAGCGCGGTCAGGCCGACCGCGACGGTGCCGTTCCAGCCCGCCGAGTGGTACGTGGCGGCGCCCAGCGTGCCCCCGATGCCGTTGCCGACGTAGTACGCCGCCAGGTACAGCGCGGTGGCCTGCGCCCGGCCGCGGGTGGCGGTGCGGCTCACCGACGACGACGCCACCGCGTGGCCCGCGAAGAACCCGGCGGTGATCAGCACCAGGCCGAGCAGCACGGCGCCCAGGTGCGCGGACACGCTCAGCAGCAGCCCCGCGGCCGCCGTCAGGATGCCGACGTACAGCGCGCCCCGGCGGCCGAGCCGCCCCGCGAGCCGTCCCGCCGCGGCGGAGCTGGCCGTCCCCACCAGGTACACCAGGAACACCAGGCCGACGACGCTCTGCGGCAGCCCGAACGGTTCTGCGGTCAGCCGGTACCCCAGCACGGTGTACACCGCGCCGAACGCCGTCATCAGCAGCAGCCCGATCGCGTACAGCCGGCACAGCAGCGGGTCGCTCAGGTGCCCGCGGACGGTGCCGAGCAGCGCCCGGGGGTGCACCGGGCCCGGCCGGAAGTGCCTGGCCCTGGGCAGCAGCGCCCGGAAGACGACGGCGAGCAGCAGCGAGAGGACGCCCACGGCGGCCAGCGCGGCCCGCCAGCCCAGCCACTCCGACACCGCCCCGGGGATCACCCGGGAGCTCATGCCGCCGATGCTGTTGCCCGCCACGTACAGGCCGATGGCGGAGGTGACCGCCCGCGGGTCCACCTCCTCCGCGAGGTAGGCCATCGCGGTGGCGGGCAGCCCGGCCAGGGCCACGCCCTGGGCGGCGCGCAGCAGCACCAGGGTGGTCAGGTCGGGGGCGAGCGGGACGAGCAGCCCGATCAGCGCCGCGGCGAACACCGACACCGTCATCACCCGGGTGCGGCCCCACCGCTCGGACAGCGCGCTGACCGGCAGCACGGCGACCGCCAGGCAGACCGTGGTCACCGACACGGTCAGGCTGGCCCGGGCCGGGGAGGCGCCCAGCTCGGCGGAGAGGGCGGGCAGCAGCGCCTGGGGCGCGTACAGCAGGATGAACGTGGCGACGCCCGCGGCGAACAGCGCGAGGTTGGCGCGACGGTATCCGCGGGTGCCGGGACGGTGCCCGGGGGTGTGCGGGAACGACGGGGTGAAGGCGCCCGAAACCTTCTCGGACGCCCCGGTACTTTCACTGGGCATGTATCGACCGTAGGCCGGACCGGCTCATGCAGTCCAATACGCCAATATGCAAAGATTCATACGTCAGTGCATAAGCGCAGCTCGCACGGCGACCGGGCGTGCCAGGCGCAACAGCGGCGCAACGGAGAAGTCATGCACCCCTCACTCGCGGACCTCGAACCCGGCTCCTGGGCCGCCCGGCTCGCGCCCCGTCTGGCCCACTTCGCCGCGGTCGCCAGGTACGAGCACGTCTCCCGCGCCGCGGCGCTGCTCGGCGTCCCCCAGCCCACGCTCAGCCGCTCCGTGGCCCGGCTGGAGGCCGAGCTCGGGGTGAGCCTGCTGGCCAGGAACGGCCGCTCCGTCACCCTCACCCGGGCCGGCCGCGACCTGCTGGCCTCCTTCGAGCGCGCGCTGGCCGAGGTGGAGCGCGGCGCGCAGGCGCTCCAGGCGGACGCCGACCCGGCCACCGGCCTGGTCACCTTCGGCTTCCTGCACACCCTCGGCCCGGAGACCGTGCCCGGGCTGCTGCACGACTTCCGGGACGAGCACCCGGGCATCCGCTTCCAGTTGGTGCAGGACCACGGCGCGTCCATGCTGGCCCGGATGCGGGCCGGCGGTCTCGACCTGTGCCTGATCGCGCCGCTGCCCGACGAGCCGGACGTGGCCGTGCGGCGCCTGGACGAGCAGCGGCTGCGCCTGGTGGTCCCGGCCGCCCACCGCCTGTCCCGGCGGCGCAGGGTGCGGCTCGCCGAGGTCGCCGACGACCCGTTCGTGGTGCTGGAGCCCGGTTACGGGCTGCGCCGCATCACCGACGAGCTGTGCGCGCGGGCGGGCTTCACCCCGAAGGTGGCGTTCGAGGGCGAGGAGTCGGAGACGCTGCGGGGCCTGGTCGCGGTGGGCCTGGGGGTGGCCCTGCTGCCCCCGCCGATCTGGCCGCGGCCCGGCGTGGTGGAGCTGGAGGTGACGGCGCCGCGCGCGGTCCGGGAGATCGGCGTGGCCTGGCGGGCCGGGCAGGAGGACACCCCGCCGGTGGCCGCGTTCAAGAAGTTCGTCCTCTCCCGCAGGGGGCGGCTGCTGCCGAAGGACCCGCTGCCGAACCCGTGAGCGGGCCTGGTTCCGGGCCGCCCGCTCACGCCAGGTGCCGCGCGATCCGCCGCAGTTCGCGGATCCAGCGCTCCCGGAACTCGGGGGTGCCGGGCGCGGCGCCGAACAGGCGCTGCGCGGCGCCGGGCAGGGCCACGGGCGCCGTCACCGCGGCCATCATCAGCAGCAGGACCGCCGCCGGGTCCAGGTCGGGGGCCAGTTCGCCCCGCGCCTGGCGGCGGCGCATGTCGGCGAGGTCGGTGCCGTCGTCGTCCCAGTCGTCGCCGGCGTCCCCGGCGTCGCCGGCCAGGGCCTGCCACATGGCGAGCCGGGCGCCGCGCGGGTCGGCGAGGGCGGCCTCGGCGTAGCGGGAGAGCAGCTCGTCCAAGGGCACCGAGGGGTCGTTGAACGTCTCCTCCTGCCGCTGCCACTGGCGGGCGAGCTCCCGGTACAGGCCCTCCTTGCCGCCGAAGTAGTAGGCGATGAGCTGCTTGTTCAGCCCGGCGCGGTCCGCGATGTCCTGCACCCGCGCGCCGGCGTACCCCTTGGCCGCGAACTCGTCCTTGGCGGCCTCCAGCAGCTTCTCCCGGGACCGCTGGGCGTCGAGCCTGCGCTCGTCGGGCGGGGGGGACCGGCGCGGCGTACGGGCCGCGCGGCGGGGGCTGGTCTGCTCGCTGGTCTCGCTCACCGCACCAGGCTAGCCGCCCCGCGCCACCCGTCGCCACCCATCCGTTTGACTTCTTCATCCGTTTGGTTGAAGGTGGGCGGCACGACAGTCGGCCGAGCGACGAGGGAGAACACGGATGATCGCGGTGACCGGAGCGACCGGGAACGTCGGACGCCACCTGGTGCGGCAGCTCGCCGAGGCGGGCGTGCAGGTGTGCGCCCTGACCCGGGACCCGGAGCGGGCGCGGCTGCCCACCGGGGTGCGGGTGGCCCGCACCGGGGACCTGCCGCTGGACGGGGTGGCGGCGCTGTTCCTCAACCCGGCCGTGCTGTGGGGGCGGGACCCGGGGGAGTTCCTGGAGCGGGCGCGCTGGCACGGGGTGCGGCGGATCGTCACCCTGTCCTCGGCCGCCACCCTCGGCGGGGGCGGCGAGGACAACCCGATCGGCGCCCACCACCTCGCGCTGGAGGCCGCCGTGGAGGCCACCGGTCTTCAGTGGACGCACCTGCGGCCCGGCGCCTTCGCCGGCAACGCCCTGAACTGGGCCGCGCAGATCCGCGAGGGCGACGTGGTGCGCGGCCCCTACGCCGAGGCGCAGTTCGCGCCCGTCCACGAGGCCGACATCGCGGCGGTCGCGGTGCGCGCCCTGCTGGACGAGGGGCTGGCCGGCACCGCCCCCGTGCTGAGCGGACCGGAGTCGCTCACCCACGCCGAGCAGGTGCGGATCATCGGCGAGGCGCTGGGGCGGCCGCTGCGGTACGAGGAGATCGGCCACGACGAGGCGCTGAAGGCCATGACCGACGGGCACCTCGACACCGGGATGGCGGAGTCGGTGCTGCGCATGTTCCGCGGCATGGTGGGCCGCCCCGCCGACGTCTCACCGGAGACCGAGCGCATCACCGGCCGCCCGGCCCGCACCTTCGCCCGGTGGGCGGCCGACAACGCCGACGCCTTCCGCTGAGCCCGGCTCACTCCCCGGGCGCGACCACCAACCCGGGGGCGGCCACGTCCAGCGGCCCGGACCAGGACGCCCGGGCGGCGCGCCGAGCCGCCGCCGGGTCGGTGCCCGGCCACAGGTGGGTGAGCACCAGGCGGGCCGCGCCGGCCTCGGCCGCGTACCGCCCTGCCTGGCGGGCGGTGGTCAGGTAGGGGGCGTCCTCGGGCGGCAGGACGTGCTCGGGGAAGGTGGCCTCGGCGAGCAGCACGTCCGCGTCCCTGGCCAGGACGGCGATGTCCGGGCTGGGGCCGGTGTCGCCGGTGTGGGTCAGCACCCGGCCGCCCGCGGTCAGGCGCATGCCCGCGTTGGGCACGAAGTGGGGCAGGAGCCGGGTGTCCACCCGGAACGGCCCCACCTCGAAGGACCGCCCGGCCTCGAACTCCCGCAGGGCGAGGGCGGGCGCCAGCATGGCGGGCTTGTCCAGCGCCAGCACCGCGTCCAGGGCGCCGGGCAGGGCGTGCACCGGCAGGGCGGGCGGCGGGTCCTCGCCCAGCGCCCTGGCCCGCAGCAGCGGGTTGAGGTCGGCGCAGTGGTCGGGGTGGCCGTGGCTGACCAGCACCGCGTCCACGGCCCGCGCGGGGATGTGCTCCAGCAGCCGGGGGAAGGAGGCGTAGCCCGGGTCGATCAGCAGCCGGAAGCCGTCGTGCTCGACCAGGTAGCCGCTGCACGCCTCCCGCGGGGTGGGCCAGGCCCCGCACCCGCCCAGAACGGTGATCCTCATGCCGTGGACGGTAGCCGGGGGCGCCGGCGGCCCGGCATCGGTTTTCCGGGGGGCGGGGCGGGACGGCCCGCCGGGCAGGCGCGGCCCACAGGGCCCGGGGTCAGCGCGGGGTCAGCGCGGGGCGCCTTCCCACTGCCACGCGGTGCGGGCGGGCAGGCCGGGCAGAACGGTGCGGCCGGTGCACCACAGCAGGGTGTCCGCCGGGGGGTGCCCGGTGGGGGCGTCCGGGAAGAGGCGGGCCACGGCCGCCGCCGCCAGGTCGGCGGGCACCGTCCACGGCAGGCCGAGCGCGCGGGCGATGTCGTGGGTGTGCACGGTCAGCTCGGTGACGCCCATCGCCGCGAACCCCGGCGCGTCGGCGTGCCCCCAGGGGTGCCAGGCCCGCACCCCGGCCGGGGTGTCCCGGACCGTGCGGGCCAGCAGCGACGAGGCGATGCGCAGGCCCTCCAGGCAGTGGGCGACGGGGGCCGCCGGGTCGAGGGAGGCGAACAGGGTGACGTACCGGTCCCGCGGCCGGGCCACCAGCAGCCCCGTGTACCCGACGAGCCCGAGCGCGAGGTGGTCCAGGGTGGTGCGGCAGCTCCACTCCAGGCCGTGCGCGGGCCGGGACCAGTCGGCGTCCGCGGCCCCGGCGAGCACCGCGAGGCACTCCTCGGCGGCCGCCTCGACCGCCTCGTCCCAGGCGACGGCGGTGGCGGCGCTCACCGCGCCGCGTCCCCGGCGCCGCGCAGCACCTCGATGACGCCGGCGAAGCTGTCCTGGCCGTGCCCGGCCGCGGCGGCCCGCTCCATGGTGGCCTTCAGCAGCCGCGGCAGCCCGCTGTCCACGCCGCGCGCCTCGGCCGCGTGGATGAGGTGGTCGATCGCGGCGATCTGCACGTCCACGGTCGCGTCGTCACCCGGGTAGTGCCCGGCGTCCACCTGGGCGGCGTACCGGGTGAGGAACCCGCCCACGGCCGTCAGCCACCGCAGCGCGACCGGCGTGTACTCGGTGGCCCGCGCCTGCTCGCCCAGCAGGGCGGTCCCGTGCAGCCAACCCGTCATGGCCGCCCACATCAGCCCGAGCAGGGCGGCGTCGTACAGGGAGGCCAGCCCCGGGTCCGCGCCCAGGTACACGGGGTCGCCGAGCACCTGGAGGGTGCCCCGGTGCTCGTCGAACACCTCCCGGGCCCCGCTGTACAGGAACATCATCTCGGGGCTGCCCACCCCGGGCGGCGTCGTCATGATCGCCCCGTCCAGGTACCCGGCCCCCAGCGACCGCGCCCACTCCTGCGCCCGCGCCGCCTGCTCGGGGGACCCGGAGGTGAGGTTCACCAGGGTCCTTCCGGCCAGCGCGCCCGACGCGGGCCCGAGCGCGGCGCGCAGCACGTCGTAGTCCAGCACGCAGGCGACGGTGAGCGGGCTCGCCGCCACGGCCTCCTCCGGCGTCGCCGCCACCGCCGCGCCCTTCCCGGCCAGCGGCGCGGCCTTCTCCGCGGAGCGGTTCCACACCGTCACCGGGTGCCCCCGCTCGAGCAGCGCCGCGGCCAGCGCCGAACCCATGTTCCCGAGCCCGACGACACTCACGGCAGGATGCCCAACGTCCACGGCACTTCTCCCTCTCCGGTCCGCCCGGAGGCGGAAACGATCACGTGCCGTCCACGCTCGCAAACCCCGCCGGCCGCCGACAGTGACACCGGTGTCGGCGACCACCAAATTCCTGCCATACCCTTTGCGGGTGAGTGTGAGCGCCGGAACCGTCGCCGTGGTCGTGCCCGAGGACATCCCCCTGCCGTCCTGGGACCTGTACGAGGTGAGCATCCCCTGCACCGTCTTCGGCAAGCCGCAGCCCGACCTGGCCGACCCCTGGTACGACCTGCGGCTGTGCGGCGTGGGGCAGGGCGGCGTGGGGCTGGGCGGCCCGGGCGGCGGCCCGGGGCTCGCGCTGCGCACCCCGTACGGCCTGGACGGCCTGGACGGGGCCGGCACCGTCGTCGTCCCCTCGGTCCCCGACGCCTGTGTGGAGGAGGGCGCGCCCGTGCCGCCCGACCTGGTCGCCGCCCTGCGCCGCGCCCACGAGGCGGGCGCCCGCGTGGTGTCGCTGTGCACCGGCGCCTTCGCCCTCGCCGAGGCCGGGCTGCTCGACGGCCGCCGGGCCACCGCCCACTGGCAGCACACCGCCCAGTTGGCCGCGCGCTACCCCAAGGTGGAGGTGGACGACTCGGTGCTGTACGTCGACGAGGGCGACGTGCTCACCAGCGCCGGGCTGACCGCGGGCCTGGACCTGTGCCTGCACCTGGTCCGCCGCGACCTCGGCGCGCACGTCGCCAACCAGCTCGCCCGCCGCATGGTCGTCCCCGCGCACCGCCCCGGCGGCCAGGCCCAGTTCGTGGACCTGTCCGTGCCGGTGGCCGACGACCTGGGCCTCGGCCCGGTCCTGGAGTGGGCGCGGGCCAACCTGGAGCGGCCGCTCACCGTGGAGGACCTCGCCCGCAGGGCCGCGCTGAGCCCGCGCACCCTGCACCGCCGGTTCCGCGAGACCACCGGGCTCACCCCGGTGCAGTGGCTGCTCCACCAGCGGCTGGCCCGCGCCCAGAGCCTGCTGGAGTCCACCTGCCTGCCCGTGGAGCGGGTCGGCGAGCTCAGCGGCCTCGGCACGGCGAACAACCTGCGCCACCACTTCCTGAAGCACCTCGGCGTCTCCCCGACCGCCTACCGCCGCGCCTTCCCGCACACGGTGCCGGGCTCGCCCTCCGCGGCCTGAGCGGCCCGGCCGGCGGCCCCAGGGCAAAGGGGGTGACGGGCCGACAGGCCCCTCACCCCTCGTCCTGGGCGCGCACCAGCGCCTCGCCCACGGCCGTGCGGTAGTACAGCACCGACCGTCCCGCCCGCCGCCGCTCCACCAGCCGCGCGTCCAGCAGCACCCGCAGGTGCCGCCCCACGGAACCGAGGCCGAGACCGGTCAGCGCCACCAGTTGCGTGGTGCTCTTCGGCTCCCCGAGCAGCGCCAGCACGGTCGCCCGCCCGGGGCCCAGCGCCCGGCCCAGCGCCCCGGGGGCCACCGCCGCGGGCCCGGTCTCCGCCAGGGCGCCCGCGCACGGGTACACCAGCGCGTAGCGGTGCGGCAGCTCCCACGCCGTCCAGGACTGCCGGGGCGTGACCGGCACGAACAGCAGCCGGGCCCCGGCGAGCTTCCGCGGCGGGTTGTCCTGCGTGTTGATCATCAGCCGGTCCCCGCCCAGCCACCGCATGCCCGGCCGCAGGTCGCCGAGGACCTCCGCCCAGCCGCCCCGGCCGAGCCCGGCGGTCCGCGCGACCACGTCGGCCTGAAGGATCCGCCGCCGCCTGTCCCACGACGGCGCCACCGCCCGCCGCCACACCCACTCCAGCAGGCGGGCGGCCGTCGCCGGCAGGTCCGCGTCCGCCAGCTCGGCGGGCAGGCCGCCGCCCAGCGCCACCCGCACGTCCGCGCGCGCCACCTCGGGCGGGGCCTGCCCGACCCGCGCCACCTCCTCCTCGAAGGTCTCCTCCCGCTCGCCCCCGGGCGCCGGGGCGAGGAAGTCCGCGAGCCAGCGCCGTCCCAGCGCGGAGCGCGCCAGCGCCGCGGTCACCGGGTCCCGGGCCAGCCGCTCGCGGTAGGCGGGCAGGTGCGCGGCGAGCCAGGCCCGCTCGCCGGGGTGCGCGGCCTCGGCGCGGTCCAGCGCCAGCAGGCACGCGGTGGTCTCGGCCAGCGGCGAGAGCACGAACCGGCTCCCGGCCAGGGTGTCCGCGCCGACCACCCAGTACCCCATCGACGTTTCGCCTCCTCGCGAAAGAGTGACGTCCCGGGCGGGCCCCCGTCCACACTCGCGGCCCATGCGCACCTACCGCGAACTCTTCCGCACCCCGGAGTTCACCCCGCTGTTCGTCACCTCCACCGCGAACACCGCCGCCTCCACGGTCAGCGGCCTGGCCCTCGGCACCCTGGTGCACGAGGCGACCGGCTCGCCGCTGCTGGCCGCCCTCGGCATGTTCGGCCCGTCCCTGGCCCAACTGCTCGGCGCCGCCACCCTGCTGTCGGCCGCCGACCGCCTGCCGCCCCGCGCCGCCCTGGCCGCCCTGCCCCTGGCGTTCGCCGCGGGCACCGCGCTCCAGGCCCTGCCCGGCCTGCCCATGTGGGGGGTGCTCGCGGTGCTGCCGCTGCTCGGGGTGCTGGCCTCGCTGGGCGCCGGCGTGCGGTTCGCGCTGCTGAACGACATCCTCCCGGCCGACGGCTACCTGCTCGGCCGCTCGGTGCTCAACATGTCCGTCGGCACCCTCCAGATCTGCGGCTACGGCCTGGGCGGGGTGCTGGTGGCCGTGGCCTCGCCCCGCGGCGCCCTGCTGGCCGGCGCGGCGCTGTACGCCCTGGCCGCCGCCATCGCCCGCCTGGGGCTGAGCGCCCGCCCGGCCCGCGCCGGCGGCCGCCCGTCGCCGCGGGAGACCTGGCGCGCCAACGCGCTGCTGTGGTCCGCGCCGTCCCGCCGCCACGTCTACCTGGCGCTGTGGGTCCCCAACGGCCTGATCGTCGGCTGCGAGGCCCTGTTCGTCCCCTACGCGCCCGCCCACGCGGGCCTGCTGTTCGCCTCGGCCGCCCTCGGCATGCTCGCCGGGGACGCCCTGGCGGGCCGTGTGCTGCCGCCCCGGCTGCGCGCCCGCCTGGCCGCCCCGCTGCGCCTGCTGCTGGCCGTGCCCTACCTGCTGTTCGCCCTCCACCCGCCGCTGCCCGCGGCGGTGGCGGTGGTCGCGCTGGCGTCCGTCGGCTACTGCGCCACGCTCCTGCTCCAGGAGCGCCTGCTGGCCCGCACCCCGGACCACCTGACGGGACACGCCCTGGCCCTGCACTCCTCGGGGATGCTCGCCGCCCAGGGGGTGTCCGCCGTGGTGGCGGGCACCCTCGCGCAGCTCACCTCCCCGGCCGCGGCGATGACGGCCCTGGCCGCGGCCTCCACGGCCGTCACCCTGGCCCTCGCCCCGCGGCTGCGAGAGGACCCGCCTCAGCGGCGGAAGCGCAGCACCACCAGCGCGACGACGTAGGTGACGCCGGAGATGGCGCCGAGCGTCGCGTACGGCTGGCCGTCCTGCCCGCGGGCGATCTCGACGACGAAGGCGACCAGCACGGCGGCCATGAGCGTGATGCCCGCGACGGCGGTGGCCTCGCCGTCCAGTTGGTTGATCCGCTCGTCCCTGCGGTCCAGCAGTCCCGCGACGGTCTCGCTCACCCGGCCCAGGAGGAGGAACGCCGCCCCGGTCACCAGCATCACCGCGAGCCCGACGAACGCGAACGTCCGGTCGCCGCCGAGCCCGCCGGCCACCAGGTAGGCCAGGCCGAACAGGACGGCCGCCCCGGGGATGATCCAGCGCTTCCCCGACCGCGCCCTGCCGACCCCGCCGCCCGATCCGCTGTCACTCATCGACATGGAAGACCTCCTCCACCGTGGTGCCGAAGTGGCGCGCCAACGCGATGGCGAGCGGGAGGGACGGCAGGTACCGCCCGGTCTCGATCGAGTTGATGGTCTGCCGCGAGACCCCCATCGCCTCGGCGAGGGCTCCCTGGGACAGGCCGCGCTGCGTCCGCAGCTCCCGTACCGTGTTGCGCACGTGTAAAGCTTGCTTGTCACCGCGGGGCGGTGTCAAGCGAGCTTGTCAGGGCGGCTGCCCGGGAGGGTCGTCGGGACGGGGTGTCGGACGGCTTGTCGGACGGGGTGGCGGCGGGGGGGGGCGGAAGCCGGCGGCACAGGCCCCGGAGCCGGCGGCAATGCCCCGGAAGCCGGCGGCGCCCGCCCCCGTCAGTCCCTCAGGCTCCTGCCGAACCCCGAGGCCAGCGGCATCCGCAGGCCCAGCGGTGGCGGGGCGGCCAGGGCGTCGGCGACCGGGCGGGACAGGCGGCGGGCGAACAGGGTGCCGAGCACGAAGTCCGCGGTGAGGGCGAACACCTCGGGGCGGTGCTGGTACAGCGTGTGGCCGTCGGAGTGCACCTCGAAGCGGCAGATGTCGGGGTTCGCCTTCTTCACCCGCTGCGCGAACCGGTAGGACAGCTCGGGGTCGGCCTCCGCGTCCCGGGTCCCGTGCACGATCAGGACCCGGCGGCCCAGCAACTGCTTGACGGGGTCGGGGTCGGGCACCACCGGCAGCCACGGGGCCAGCGCCACCACCGACGCCACCGCGTCGTGCCCGCCCACGCGCAGCGCGGCCCGGGCGCCCATGGACATGCCGACCAGGCAGACGGGGACGTCGCCGTAGCGCCGCACCACCTCGTCGGCGGCCCAGCGGGCGTCGTGCACCGGGTGGGCGCTCTCCCCGTTCCAGCCGTTGTACCGGTAGTGCAGGATGTGCGCGGCCAGCCCCTCCTCCCGTCCGGCCTTGGCCAGGTGGCGGGCCAGCGGCCACATCGCCGCCGCGGGCAGCCCGGTGGGGCGCCGGGTGCCCATGACGTCACCGCCGGGCAGCAGCACCACGGCTCCCCGGACGGTCCTCGCGGGCGCCGCCCCCACGGCCCGGCCCAGACGTGCGTCCCGCGTCTTGAGCGTCTCGGATCCCATGGCAGAACTTTCGCAGAGCGCCTCCGGGGTAGTGCCATACCCCGGAAGGCGATTGCTGTCGCGAAGGTGCGATCTACGCGTGTAGGAGCTAGATTTCGGCAATGCGAAGCCCCAGTCCCACCCCCTCACTGCCGGACGCGACCGCGGAGCGCGCGGTGCCCACCCCCGACCAGGTCCGCCGGGCCCCCAAGGCGCTGCTGCACGACCACCTCGACGGAGGGCTGCGGCCCGCCACGGTCGTCGAGCTCGCCGAGCTGACGGGCTACGGCGCGCTGCCCGAGACCGATCCCGAGCGCCTGGGCACCTGGTTCCGCCGGGCCGCGGACTCCGGCTCGCTGGAGCGCTACCTGGAGACGTTCGCCCACACCTGCGCGGTGATGCAGACCCGCGACGCGCTGTTCCGGGTGGCCGCCGAGTGCGCCGAGGACCTCGCCGCCGACGGCGTGGTCTACGCCGAGGTCCGCTACGCCCCGGAGCAGCACCTGGAGGGCGGGCTGTCCCTGGAGGAGGTGGTCGAGGCGGTCAACGAGGGCTTCCGGGAGGGCGAGCGCAGGGCGCGCGACGCCGGGCGCCGCATCCGGGTCGGCGCGCTGCTGACGGCCATGCGGCACGCCGCGCGCTCGCTGGAGATCGCCGAGCTGGCCAACCGGTACCGGGACGCGGGCGTCGTCGGCTTCGACATCGCCGGCGCCGAGGCGGGCTTCCCGCCCACCCGGCACCTGGACGCGTTCGAGTACCTCAAGCGGGAGAACAACCACTTCACCATCCACGCGGGCGAGGCGTTCGGCCTGCCCTCGATCTGGCAGGCGCTCCAGTGGTGCGGCGCCGACCGGCTCGGCCACGGGGTGCGGATCATCGACGACATCGAGGTCGCCGACGACGGGACGGTCCGGCTCGGCCGCCTGGCCGCGTACGTGCGGGACAAGCGGATCCCGCTGGAGCTGTGCCCGACCTCCAACATCCAGACCGGCGCCGCCTCCTCCTACGCCGACCACCCGATCGGCCTGCTGCGCCGCCTGTGCTTCCGGGCCACCGTCAACACCGACAACCGCCTGATGAGCGGCACCACCATGAGCCGGGAGTTCCAGCACCTGGTGGACACCTTCCAGTACACCCTGGACGACCTCCAGTGGTTCACCGTCAACGCCATGAAGTCCGCGTTCATCCCCTTCGACGAGCGCCTGGCCCTCATCAACGAGGTGATCAAGCCCGGCTACGCCGCGCTGAAGTCGGAGTGGCTGTTCCGCTAGGAGCCGCCAGGCCCGCCAGGCCCGGTGGGACCCGGTGGGACCAGCCGCCGGAGGGCGCGGGCCCGTCCGGGCGGGGCGGCGGAGGCGGCGCGGACCGGCGGCGCTCTCCGGGCCCGGTCAACCCGGCGACGTGCGCGTTCACCCCTCGGGTGGGCGCCCGGTGCGCGCCGCTGACGTGGCCGGGCCCGGCCCGCGCCCGTCCGCGCCCCCCGTGCCTCGTGCGCCCCGCGCGTCGCTGTTTGCACGGAGCGTGTTCGCGTGACTACGTTGCGAGGCGCCCGCGGCCAGTCGCCCGCGGGCGGCCATCGGGCACCGACCACGAGGACACACGCTGATGAAGACCTCCACCACCCTGAAGACCGCGGGGGCCGCCGTCGCCGGCCTCGCCCTCGCCGCAGTGGCGGCAGCGCCCGCCGCCGCCGCCCCCACTCCCGTGGGCGCGCTGCTCGGCGCCCTCCCGGTGGAGCAGGCGACCGCCGCCGTCCCCGGCATGCCGCAGACCCTGTCCGCCACCCGGACGGCACTGGACGCGAGCACCTCCCAGGTGCCGTTCCTCAACGGCAAGGCCGCGCCGGGCAAGGACGCCCCGCCGGTCCGGGTCGGCGAGGGCAACCGGCTCACCACCCCCGGCGGCAGGGCGCACACCCTGCCCGCCCCCGCCCGCCGCACCGCCCCCAAGCACCCCCAGCACCGCCAGGCCGACCCGGTCCCCGTGGTGCACGACGCCAAGACCCTCCCCGCCCAGGACGGCGAGGCGCGCCCCCAGGGCCGGGACAAGGCCGGGTCCGGGGGCGGCCAGGTCGTGGACCGGCGCGGCGAACTCGGCCGCACCGACCACATCACCGGCGCCCGCCCCGTCCGGGGCGGCGCCCAGGGCCAGGGTGCCGCCGCGCCGAAGACCACGGACATGGGCGGGCACTGGCAGGGCAACAAGCTGCCCCTGGAGAACCTGGTGCGGCTGCTCGCCGACATCCACCCGGGCGGCGGCGCCTCCTGAGGACGCCTCCCGCACACACCGAGCCGGGCCGCGCCCCCAGGGGAGCGCGGCCCGGCTCGGCGCTTCTCGCGGGGCGGGGCCCTCACGCCCCCCGGTGCAGGTGCGCCGCCACCTCGTAGCCGACCGTGGGCGCCTTCACGGGTCTGACCCGCTCCTCCGCCGTCCGGCCCGTCCGCGACTCGTACCTCCGGCGCAGCCGCCCCCGGGTGCTCGGCACCACCGCGAGGTGCGCCACCGCCACGCCGAGGGTGTTGAGGATCACCGAGTCCACGTCGAAGACCCGCCCGGGCACACCGGTCTGCCAGCACTCGATGCCGAACGACACGGCCGCGCCGAAGAACACCGTCCGGGTGAACGAGCCCAGCGTGGAGGCGTACAGCCGGCCCGACACCATGGGCAGCAGCAGCCCCAGCGGGGCCAGCAGCAGCAGCCCGCCCGCGATGGTGCGGGTGCCGGAGACGGGGTCGGCCAGCAGGACCCGGTCGATGGTGGCCAGCGGCCTGATGTTGCTCCCGTACACCCACGGCACGGACACCGGGCGGAGCGTGAGCCACGCGACCAGCGCCAGATGGGTGAGGACGGCGACGGTGCCGAGCGCCCGCGCCACCGGGCCGATCCGGTGGTCGTCCGGCCAAGGTCCTTCAGTACCGGTCCGTGTGCCGGACCCTCCACGCTGCACGCCGGGAAGGACGCCGGGTGCCGCCTCGTGGTTCCGTGTCCCCACAGACCGCCACGGTACGGGACGGAGAGTCACCCGTCACGCCGAAGCGGAGCGCGTCACTCCGTAAAACTCCCCGCCCCGGCTCCCGCGGCCACCGTGCCCGTCCCGGCGCGCACCAGTGCGTCGCACGCGTACGCGACCGCCGGCGACCCCGCGTCCGGCCCGGCGAGCGGCACCCGCGCGTCGGCCCGCAGATTGCGCGACAGCGTGCACACCACCTGCCCCAGCTCCACCGACTGCATCTCGCCCGGCTCCCGGCTCAGCCGCAGCGTGCCCGCCGGGTCGGACGGGAGCGCCGGGGCGAACTCCAGGTCGGACGGCACCCGGGTGCCGTAGCCGCGCTCGCTCTCCTGCCGCTCCGGGGGGATCTTGAGCTGGGCCAGCAGTTGGTCGGCGACCAGCGCCTCGTCGCCCCGCACCCGCGTGTCCCGCTCGACCGCCTGCACCTGCCCGTTGCACACCAGGAACACCTCGATGCGGTCCAGGCGCAGCCGGCCCGCCGAGTCGCGCTGCGGCCTGCGGGGCGCGGCCGTCTCCGTGCTGTCGGGCCCGGAGCAGGTGGCCCGGCTGGGGGCGGGCCCCGCGTCCACGGGCACGCTGGTCGCCCGGATCCCGCACCCGGCGAGCAGCGTCAGCAGCGCCGCCGCGCCCACGGCGGCCGGCCGCGCGGCCGTCCCCCTCATCGTCCGTCCCCTCCGTCCTCCCGCTCGCCGTCCTCCCGTTCGCCGTGCTCGCCGCCGATGGGCAGCCGCAGGGTGAACACCGCGCCGCCCTCGGGGGCGTTGGCCGCGTCGATCACCCCGCCGTGGATGTGCGCGTTCTCCGCGGCGATCGACAGGCCGAGCCCGCTGCCCTCGGACCTCGGCCGCGCCGTGTCCGCCTTGTAGAAGCGGTCGAACACGTGCGGCAGCACCGCCTCGGGGATGCCCGGCCCGCTGTCGGCGACCCGCACCACCAGCGCCCCGCTCGCCGCCCGGAACGCCTCGGAGTCGTCCTGGGGCCGCACCGGCTCGGTGCGCACGGCCACCCGCACCGGGGAGCCGCCGTGCTTGAGCGCGTTGCCGATCAGGTTGGCCAGGATCACGTCCAGCCGCCGCGGGTCGAGGCGGGCGACGATGCCGCGCGGCGCGTCCACCTCCACCGCGTCCAGCCACGCCCGGGCGTCGATGCAGGCGGTGACCATGTCGGCCACGTCCACGTCGTCCAGCACCAGCCGGGCGGTGCCCGCGTCGAAGCGGGTCACCTCCATCAGGTTCTCCACCAGCTCGTTCAGCCGCCGGGTCTCGTTGACCACCAGGCGCACCGCGGGCTCTATCAGCGGGTCGAGGCCGTCCGCCTCGTCCTCCAGCACCTCGGTGACGGCGGTCATCGCGGTCAGCGGGGTGCGCAGCTCGTGCGACATGTCGGCGACGAAGCGGCGGCTGGCCGCCTCCCGCGCGCTCAGCTCCTCCACCCGCTCCTGGAGCGAGGCCGCGGTCTCGTTGAACGTCCTCGACAGCTCGGCCAGCTCGTCCGCGCCCGTCACCCGCAGCCGGGTGTCCAGCTCGCCCTCGCCCAGCCGCCGGGCCGCGTCGGCCAGCCGCTGCACCGGCCGCAGCACCGTCGAGGACGCCGCCTGCGCCAGCAGCGCCGCCCCGACCAGCGCCAGCGCCGTGGCGATGCCCAGCGACCAGGCCAGGGACTCGATGTCGTCCCGCTCCGCGTCCAGGGACTTGAGCATGTAGGCGGTCGGCCCGCCGCCGATCACCCGGGTGCCGCCGACCAGGTACGGCCGGCCGTCGTGGATGACGCGCTGCCAGTACAGGTGGTACTCGTGGTCGTTGCCCTCGCCGAGGTCGCGCCGCTCGGCGACCGCCCGCTTGAGCCGGTCGGGCACCAGGTCCACGTCGAACTCGCCGAGGTCGGAGCCCGCGGAGCAGTCGCCGCCGCCCGGTGTGGTGTCGATCAGGACGATCTCGTAGTCCTGGCTGCTGCTGCGCGCGATCTGCCGGGCGGCCTCGGCCAGGTCGTCGCACGGCGGGTGCAGCGGCAGCGAGACCAAGCCCTCCTCCAGCGAGTCGCGGAAGTCGTTGAGCGCGGACTCCTGCGCGCGGCCGAGCACGGCGTCCCGGTTCAGCCAGTAGGCGATGCCCGAGGCGGACACCGCGGCGGTCAGCGCCACCGCGCCGAAGACCGCCACCAGGCGGATCCGGAGGCTGGTCAGCCCGAGCAGACGGCCGGCCCATATGCCGAAGCGGCCTCGGCGCCCGGTGTCCTCGGGGCCCAGACCGTGGTCGGAAGCGCTCACTGCGGCGGATCCAGCCGGTACCCGACACCGCGCACCGTGCGGATCAGCGAGGGGGAGGACGGGATGTCCTCGATCTTCGCGCGCAGCCGCTGCACACACGCGTCCACCAGGCGGGAGTCGCCGAGGTAGTCGTGCTCCCACACCAGGCGCAGCAACTGCTGCCGGGACAGCGCCTGGCCGGGGCGGCGGCTGAGCTCCAGCAGCAGCCGCAGCTCGGTCGGGGTGAGCTGGAGGTCCTCGCCGTTCTTGGTGACGGTCATCGCCGACCGGTCGATGACCAGGCTGCCGAAGACCGCGGAGTCGGAGTTGTCCCGCTCCCCGCGCCGCAGCACCGCCCTGATCCTGGCGTCGAGGACCCGCGGCTGCACCGGCTTGACGACGTAGTCGTCCGCGCCCGACTCCAGGCCCACGACCACGTCGATGTCGTCGCTGCGCGCGGTCAGCAGGATGATCGGCAACTGGTCGGTCCTGCGGATGCGGCGGCACACCTCGAAGCCGTCGATGCCGGGCAGCATGACGTCGAGGACGACCAGGTCGGGCCGCTGCTCGCGCAGCCGTTCCAGGCCGTCCTCGCCGGTGGCCGCGGACACCACCCGGTGGCCCTGGCGGCTCAGCGCGAGCTCGAGGCCAGTGCGGATCGCGTCGTCGTCCTCGATAAGCAACAGGAAGGGCACGGGGGTCATTGTGTCCCACTCCCGCCCGGCGCTTCGACAGTTGGCCAACCCTGCTTGACCGGGGACGGACATGCGCGGACATAAGCGAGCATTTACCCGAGCGGTTCCCGTGCGGCCGCCGGAGGTACGGCCTGTGACATGGCTGTGACAGTCGTCGGACAGCGCTATGAAACTGCTTCGACAGTCTGGTGCACCACGGCGGGACCTCCCGGGAGTCGGGAGCCGCCGGACCGGGACCGCGGGGGACCGGCGAGACCCGGCAGACCAGCACAGCTCGTCGTTGTGAAGAACCACATCGGCTCCACCGAACGGGGGCGCGTCATGAACGCACTGCACACCGGCACCACAGGCGCAGTCCGTCAGCCGCGCGCCGCCCACGGCAGGAGCGAGGAGAAGTCCGGCGCCGCGTGCGGGCGGGGGTGCGCTCGCGGCGCCGGACGGACGCACACCCACGGGTACCACGCGCAAGGGGCCCACGCGGTTGCGGGTGTGGCGTCCGGCGGTGCCGGCGGCCTTCGGGGGAGCGCCGCCGGCGCCGCGGTCCTGGCCCGCCGGGTGGTCGCGCCGGCCGGCGGCACCGAGCCGGGGGGGAACGGGGGAGGCACCGGGGGGAACGGGGGAACCGCGGTCGCGTACAGGGAGGTCGGGGCCTCTTCGGGGGGAGAGGCCCACCGCGGCGGCACGGCGGAGGCGGACTTCACCGCCTACGTCGAGGAGCGCCGCGCGTCCCTGTACGCGACCGCCTACCACCTCACCGGCGACCGGTTCGAGGCCGAGGACCTGCTCCAGAGCGCGCTGTTCAGCACCTACCGCGCCTGGGACCGCATCAGCGACAAGGCCGCCGTCGGCGGCTACCTGCGCCGCACCATGACGAACCTGCACATCTCCGCCTGGCGGCGCCGCAAGCTGAACGAGTACCCGACGGAGGAGCTGCCCGAGACGCCGGGCGACAGCGACGCCATGCGCGGCACGGAGCTGCGCGCGGTGCTGTGGAAGGCGCTGGCCAAGCTGCCCGAGCCGCAGCGCACCATGCTGGTGCTGCGCTACTACGAGGGCCGCACCGACCCGGAGATCGCCGACATCCTCGGCATCAGCGTCGGCACGGTCAAGAGCAGCATCTGGCGGTCGCTGCGGCGGCTGCGCGAGGACGAGTCGCTGAGCTTCGGCCACAGCGAGGCGGACGCCTTCGGGGAGCTGGTGGCCTGAGGGGACGGCGGCCGGGGGACCGCCGCGCACACGAGCCGCGCCCATGGGGAGGATGGGCGCGGCTCTCGCGCGTGGGCGGCCGGGGGCTCCCGGCCGTGCGGCGCTGTCATCCGAGCGGCTCCGCCACCGGCGCCACCGGGGGCTGGGGCGCGGACCGCTGCTGCGGGGCCGGGTGCTGCGGGGCCGCCGGGCGCGCGGCGCCGCCGTAGTACGCCCACTGGCGCGCCGCCGACTCCACCCGCCGCAGCGCCTCGTCCCGGTCGCACGGGTGCGCTCCGAGCGCGGTCTGGCGGTTGACGATGGACTCCTCGGCGCGCATCAGCGTCCAGCCGCGCCGCACCAGGAACGCCGCCGACTTCCGCCCCTCGCGCAGGTCCCGCAGCAGCCGCCGCCGGAAGGTGGTGAACGGCCGCCCGCGCAGGCACAGCGCGTCCGCGAGCAGCCCCAGCTCCCGGCACCGGTCGATGATCTCCGCGGCGAAGATGCCCTCGGCGACGAACACCGGGTCGCCGCCGCCGAGCTCCACCGTCGCCGTGCCCACCCGGGCGCTGGACGCGATGTCGTACACCGGCACCTCGGCCCGCCCGGTGCGGGCGAGCCCGGCGATCGCCGCCACCGCCGCGCGGGCGTTCCACGACTGCGGGGAGTCCCAGTCCACCCCGCCGCCGTCGGGCAGCGGGGGCAGCGTGGGGTCGTCGCCCTCCTTGTAGAAGTCGTCGAGCCGGAGCACGGGAAGGCCCGTGCGCTCGGCGAGGGAGGACTTTCCCGTCCCTGAGGGACCGGTCAGCAGGATCACGCGGGCGACGGGGTGAAGGCTCACGGAACACCAGTGTGCAGGATGACCCTCTGTGTTCACCTGATAGGCGGAAAAGTAGGCCGTCCGGGTGGACGATTCCCCCGCGGCTTGTGACGGTGCGTGACGGATCGCTACGCTGGGCGCAAGCGCGCCGCCCCTCCGCCCGGCCCGCACCCCTCCGCCCGGCCCGCACCCCGCCCCCGTACCGCTGCTCCCCCGGCAGCCTTCCCGAGCAGCCCACCCAGGCAGGCAGGACAACGATGACGACCCGCTCCCGAGGGCGCCACGCCCGTCCCCCGCGCAGCCCTCGCGGCCTGCTGCGCGCCGCCGTGGTGGCCTCGTCCGCGGGCGCGCTGCTCGGGGCGCTGCCCGCCGCCGCGTCCGCCGAGCAGGCGGCGGGCAAGCCCCCGCCCGCCGACGCGCTCGGCGGGGCCGCCTCCGGGCTCGAGGCGGGGGTGGCCGGGGTCGTGGGCCCGGTCAAGCGCCTGCGGCTCAACCCGCTCGCCAGGACCGGGGTGGACCCCCTGGACAACACGCTGGGCACCAGCATCGCCGACTTCCCGCCGGTCACCACGGGCCTGCTCACCGGCCCGCTGGCGAGCGGCGCCTCGCTGGCGGAGCTGCCCGGCGTCGGCGACCTGGTCCGGCACCTACCCGGCTGACGCCGGCGCCGTCAGCCGCTCCACCAGCGGCACGTGCTCCGCGCCGAACACCGCGAGCGGCGCCTCGGGCCACACCGCCCGCCCGTCCACCCACGGCACGACGTCGCCCCCGTCCCGCACCTCGCCCCGCGGATCGGCGAGGCCCACCGGGTCCACGCCCACGGCCCGCACCGGCAGCAGATGGCTCGGCGCGTCCTCCCGCCCGCCCGGCACGGGGAAGAGCAGCAGCCAGTCCGGGCCGCCCCCGGTGTCCCGCAGCAGCACACAACGCGCCGGGTGCGCCTCCGGCGAGCGGGCCGCCCGCACCAGCGCCCGCGTGCGGCGCCCGCCGTCCGCGGCCCGCCGGCCCACCCGGGCCAGCGCCAGCCCCGCGGCGACGGCGCTCGCCCCGGCGCCCCACAGCAGACCGCCGTCCCCCACCGGCGCGGCGTGGGACGGCGCGGACACGGCGTACTCCACCTCCAGGGCGGCGCCCGGCTCCGGCGCCTCGCCGCCGTGCGCCACCAGCGCCCGCACCCGCCGCCCCTGCGCGGTGGTGAACACCACCTCCACGTTGTCGGGGAACACCCCGGGCAGCAGCGCCCCGTCCACGTCCCGCACGACGGCCCGGGCCCGCGCAGTGTCCGCCGCGGTAAGCCGCACCGCGTCACCCCACCACGGGAGCGCGTGCACCGCCACGCAGCCGAACACCAGCAGCCCGCCGACGCTCAGCCCGCCGCGCAGGGCGGCCCGCCGCAGCGCCCGCACCCGCCACCACGGGGCGTGGCGGACGTCCGCGTCGTCCGGTGGCGGCGGCCCGCCGGGCAGGGGAGCGCGCCGCGCGGCCTCCGCGACACCGCGGAACGTCACAGCGGTACTCGGCACGGCTCCCCCCGCGGACGACAGGCGCTGGGCGCACACCCGTACGACCGTCAGACGCCCCGGGCGGGCGGGAGGTTGCCCCGCCCGCCCGGGGGAGCCGTCAGATCCCCTTCGGGTGCCAGACCGTCTTGGTCTCCAGGAACGCCCGCAGCCGCCGCAGGCCCGGGTCCGCCGTCCAGTCCTCGCCGCCGGGGGCCGGGCGCAGGACCCGCTTGAGGTTCTCCGCCGCCGCGGCCTCCAGCTCCGCGGCCAGGTCGCCCGCGCCGGTGAGGTCCAGCGCGTTCACGTCCTGGTGGGCGGCCAGGTGCGGGGCCGTCTCCCGGGGCGGGCCGGACAGGATGTTGACCACGCCGCCCGGCAGGTCGGAGGTGGCCAGCACCTCGCCCAGGGAGAGGGCGGGCAGCGGGCACCTCTCCGCGGCCAGGACGACCGCGGTGTTGCCGGTGGCGATCACCGGGGCGACCACCGAGACCAGCCCGAGCAGGGAGGACTCCCGCGGCGCCACGACGGCGACCACGCCCGTGGGCTCCGGCACCGACAGGTTGAAGTACGGCCCCGCCACCGGGTTCGCGGCCCCCGCGACCTGGGCGACCTTGTCCGTCCAGCCCGCGTACCAGACCCAGCGGTCCACGGCGGCGTCCACCTGGGCCGCGGCCTCGGCGGGCGGCAGGCCCTCCGCTTCTGCGACCTCCGCGGCGAACTGCCCGCGCCGCCCCTCCAACATCTCCGCGACGCGGTAGAGGATCTGCCCGCGGTTGTAGGCGGTGGCGCCGGACCAGCCGGGGAACGCCTTCCGCGCCGCCACCACCGCGTCCCTGGCGTCCTTACGCGACGACAGGGGAGCGTTCGCCAGCCATGCGCCCTCGGTGTCGGTCACCCGGTACACCCGCCCGCTCTCGGAACGGGGGAACTTGCCCCCCACGAACAGCTTGTAGGTCTTCAGGACGGTCAACCGCCCGGACGGCCCGCCGGTCACCGGCGCGTCGGACTCAGACATCGAGGTAAGCCTCCAGACCGTGCCGGCCGCCCTCACGGCCGTAACCCGACTCCTTGTAGCCGCCGAACGGCGCGGTGGGGTCGAAGCGGTTGAACGTGTTCGCCCACACCACCCCGGCCCGCAGCCGGTCGGCCATCCACAGGATCCGCGAACCCTTCTCCGTCCACACGCCCGCCGAGAGGCCGTACGGCGTGTTGTTCGCCTTCTCGACGGCCTCGGCCGGGGTGCGGAAGGTGAGGACGGACAGCACGGGGCCGAAGATCTCCTCCCGGGCGATCCGGTGCGCCTGGCTGACCCCGGTGAACACCGTCGGCGCGAACCAGAACCCGCGGGACGGCAGCTCGCACGGCGCCGACCACCGCTCGGCCCCCTCCGCCTCGCCGGACTCGGCCAGCTCCCGGATGCGGGCCAGTTGCGCGCCGGAGTTGATGGCGCCCACGTCGGTGTTCTTGTCCAGCGGGTCGCCCACGCGCAGCGTGGCCATCCGCCGCTTCAGCGCCGCCAGCACCTCGTCCGCCACCGACTCCTGCACCAGCAGCCGCGAGCCGGCGCAGCACACGTGGCCCTGGTTGAAGAAGATGCCGTTGACGATGCCCTCGACGGCCTGGTCCACCGGCGCGTCGTCGAAGACGATGTTCGCCGCCTTGCCGCCCAGCTCCAGGGTGACCTTCTTGCGGCTGCCCGCCACGGTGCGGGCGATGGCCCGGCCGACCTCGGTGGAGCCGGTGAACGCCACCTTGTCCACGTCCGGGTGCGCGACCAGGGCCGCGCCCGTGCTGCCGTCGCCGGTGACGATGTTGACCACGCCGGGCGGCAGCCCGGCCTGGTGGCAGATGTCGGCGAAGAACAGGGCGGACAGCGGCGTGGTCTCGGCGGGCTTGAGCACCACCGTGTTCCCGCAGGCCAGCGCCGGGGCGACCTTCCACGCCAGCATCAGCAGCGGGAAGTTCCACGGGATGACCTGCCCGGCCACCCCGAGCGGGCGCGGGTCGGGTCCGAAGCCCGCGTGGGCGAGCTTGTCCGCCCAGCCCGCGTGGTAGAAGAAGTGCGCCGCGACCGCGGGCAGGTCGAAGTCGCGGGTCTCGCGGATCGGCTTGCCGTTGTCCAGGGTCTCCAGGACGGCGAGCTCCCGGGAGCGCTCCTGCACGATGCGGGCGATGCGGAACAGGTACTTGGCCCGCTCCGCGCCGGGCAGGGCCGACCAGGCGGGGAAGGCCCGGCGGGCCGCGGCCACCGCGCGGTCCACGTCCTCCTCGCCGGCCTGCGTGTACTCGGCGAGGACCTCCTCCGTGGCGGGGGAGATCGTCTTGCGCAGGGCGCCGCCGCTGCCCTCGGCGAACTCGCCGTCGATGAACAGGCCGTAGGAGGGCGCCAGGTCCACCACCGCGCGGGACTCGGGCGCGGGTGCGTACTCGAAAGGATTCACGGTCAACTCAGTCCACCGTCACGTAGTCGGGACCGGCGTACCGGCCGGAGGCGAGCTTCATCCGCTGCATCAGCAGATCGTTGAGCAGGCTGGAGGCGCCGAAGCGGAACCAGTCCGGAGTGAGCCACTCCCCGCCCAGCGTCTCGTTGACCATCACCAGGTACTTCAGCGCGTCCTTGGTGGTGCGGATGCCGCCGGCGGGCTTCACCCCCACCTGGACCCCGGTGGCCGCGCGGAAGTCCCGCACCGCCTCCAGCATCAGCAGGGTGACCGGCGGGGTGGCGTTCACCGCGACCTTGCCGGTGGAGGTCTTGATGAAGTCGGCGCCGGCGAGCATGGCCAGCCACGAGGCGCGGCGCACGTTGTCGTAGGTGGACAGCTCGCCCGTCTCCAGGATGACCTTCAGATGGGCCGGCTCCGCGCCGTCCCCGCGGGCGCAGGCGGCCTTGACCGCCCGGATCTCCTCGAAGACCTCCAGATAGCGGCCGGAGAGGAACGCGCCCCTGTCGATCACCATGTCGATCTCGTCGGCGCCCGCGGCCACCGCGTGCTCGGTGTCGGCGAGCTTCACGGCGCGCACCGCGCGGCCGGACGGGAACGCGGTGGCCACCGAGGCCACCTTCACCCCGGAGCCGTCCACGGCCCGGCGGGCGAACGGGACCATGTCCGGGTACACGCACACCGCGGCGACGGACGGGACGGAGGGGTCGGCCGGGTCGGGGCGCACCGCCTTCGCGGACAGGGAGCGGACCTTGCCGGGGGTGTCGGCGCCCTCCAGCGTGGTCAGGTCCACCATGGAGACGGCCAGGTCGATGGCGTACGCCTTCGCCGTCGTCTTGATCGAACGGGTGCCCAGCGAGGCGGCGCGGGCCGCGAGGCCGACCGCGTCCACTCCGGGCAACCCGTGCAGGAAGCGGCGCAGCGCGCTGTCGGAGGCGGTGACGTCCGCCATCCCGGACAGGCGGGCGGCCGCGTCGGGGCTGTGTGCGGGAACCGTGGGCATGCTCACCAGACGAGCATATCTACACGCGTAGCGGCATGTCCTCCCCCGGGTCCGCCCAGCCGCTCCCCGCGCACCCCGCCATCGATGCGGGACCGCAACCTCACCGAGTCGGGTCCGCCCCGGGCGTCCGGCAGAATCGGGACCATGACGAGCCCCGACACCCCTCCCGAGGCCCAGGCCTCCGACCCCGTGTACGCGGCCCGTGCCTACCGCTCGACCATGGCCATCATCACCGGCGTGGTGATGCTCGCCATCGGCGTGTGGCTGGTGGGGGACGCGGTGCTCCACGGGGAGGGCATGGTGCCGTGGCTGGCGCTCGCCGGGCTGCTCCTCGGCGCGCCGTTGGCCATCGCCTTCACGCTGCGCCCCGCGGTGTTCGCGAGCGACGACCGGCTGGTGGTGCGCAACCCGTTCCGCACCGTCACCCTGCCCTGGGCGGCCGTGGAGGACCTGCGGTCCGGCTACTCCACCGAGGTGTTCGCGGACGGCCGCAGGTACCAGCTCTGGGCGATCCCGGTGTCGCTGCGGCAGCGCAAGCGGGCGGCCCGGCGGCAGGCCAGGGCCGCGGCGGAGGACCCGTTCGGCAGGACCAGCACCTCCGCGCACACCCCGGGCGCCGCGGAGGTGCCGTACCGGGCGTGGGCCGACATGGCGGTGGACGAGCTGCGCGAGCTCGCCGAACGCAACCGCGACCGCCCCGGCGCGACCGGCGAGACCACCGTCCGCTGGGCCTTCGAGGTCCTCGCCCCCTCCCTGGCGGGCGCGGTGGTCCTGCTGGTGCTGCTGGCGACGGGCTGATCGCAGCGGCCCCGCCGGGGGAGGAGGCGCCGGTGCGGGGCGCACCGGGCGGGGCGCGGGTCGGAGCCTGTCGATTCCGGTCGGCCGCTGCCCGAGCGGCTCGCCCGGGTCGTCCGCGTCCGAGGTGAGGACGGTCACCGGCCGACCCCGGTCCGCCGCGGTGCGGGCCACCGCGGCGAGAAGCGCGTCGATGGCGTGCTCGTGTCCGTGGACGGCGGTGTCCCGGGGCACGGGACGGGCGGACGGGCCGGTCGTCGGTGTGCACGACCGCCACGCGGGACGGATTCCGGTTCCGGGGGGCTCCGCGCGCCGCCGGTGGCGAGGGCGGCGGTGGTGAGCCGTGGGCGCGGCTCAGATGATCGCGGTCACCCCGCACCGCCTCGGAGAAGGCCGCCGAGCCGAGTGCGGACATCCGCCGCACCCGCACCCGCACCGCCGTGGACACCGGCCGCGCCGCGATCCGGGGTCACGCCGCGGGCTCAGGTCCACGGCGCCGGGCGTGCCAGGCGTCGATGGCCGCGATGCGGTCCAGCGCGGCCCGCATCTCCTGCTCGGTCACCGGCCCGTACTCGGCCTCCAGCCGGTCGCCGAGCTCGCGGAGCCGGTCCATCGTGTCCCGGTGGGCGGTGGCGGCCGTGGTGCGGGCCGACGTCCCGCGTTCGCCCACCCGTCCCTCGACGGATTCCGGCAGCCTCGGACATGGCGATCGTCACCTCTCGTACGGCCGTTGCCCGAGTATCGCGGCGAGCGTCCCGCTTCCGCCCGCATTCGATCCGGCGGCGGCCCCGGCCGTCCCCTGCTGCGACGGGTGCGCCGCCCCCGCGCGCCGCTGTCCTGCACCTGGGCCAGCAGGATCACTCACGGGGGTGGTGTGGGGGCGCATGGCCGCACGGGTGACTTTAGGGTCAATGGTGTTGACGGACCGTGATGAGTCACCGTGCCCGTGTCTCGCCGCCCTGGGAGGACCGCCGTGCTCACCACCACGACCCGAGTCGGGACCTCAGTGATCGCCACGATGGTGCTCGTCGGAGCGTTCGCCCTGTCGTCGCAGACCGGGCCGCGCGGGGTGGCGGTGCGGCCGGGCACCGTCACGGCGACGTACCGGTGCGCGGACCGGGTGGGGGACGTGAAGCTGGCGGCGGCCAAGCACGGCACCGACGCCACCGTGGAGGTGCGGCTGCCCGGTTTCAAGGCGCCGGTGCCCCTGTTCAGCGGTGTGCTGACGACCAAGCTCACCCTGGCCAGGAACGGCGGCGGCACCGTCACCTTCAAGGGCCACGACAACCCGGCCCTGGCCAGGGGCGAGCCGGTGCGGTCCGGGCCGCTGAAGGGGAACGTCCGGGCGGGGGACCGGCTGGACTCCTACCTCGGCGGCCAGTCGCTGAGCGCGGTCGTGCTCGGCTACCGGATCACCTGCACGGCCACGTCCAAGCAGGAGCCGGGCCCGTTCGTCTTCTGACGCGCGGGCCCGGCTCGCCCCGAAAATGCCGCCGCCCTCAGATCCCGGCCGCGCGGGCCAGGTCGTCCTTCAGCCGCTCCAGGGTGGCGTCGGCCAGCGCCCTGGCCCCGGTGAGGGCGTTCGCCGCGGGCACCGGCACCACGACCTCCAGATAGCACTTCAGCTTGGGCTCGGTGCCGCTGGGCCGCACCACCACCCGGGCGGACGCCACCTGCTCGTCGCCCTCCGCCGGGGCCAGCGCGTACCGCAGGCCGTCGGTGGGCGGCAGCCCGCCCGCGCCCCGCCGCAGGTCGTCCGCCGCGGTCACCCGCAGCCCGCCGAGCCGCGCCGGGGGCCGCTCCCGCAGGGCGGCCATGGCCCGGCCGATCACGGACAGGTCGGCGACCCGCACGGACAACTGGTCGGTGGCGTGCAGGCCGTACTCGACCGCCAGGTCGTCCAGCAGGTCGGACAGGGTGCGGCCCTGCGCCTTCAGCGCGGCGGCGAGCTCGGCCACCAGCAGCGCCGCGGTGATCCCGTCCTTGTCCCGCACCCCGGCCGGGTCCACGCAGTAGCCGAGCGCCTCCTCGTAGCCGTAGGCGAGGCCGGGGACGCGGGCGAGCCACTTGAAGCCGGTGAGCGTCTCGGCGTAGCCCAGTCCGGCGGCGCCCGCGATCCTCGACAGCAGCGAGGAGGAGACGATGGTGGTGGCGAAGGAGCCGCCGGCCCGCTTGCCCACCAGGTGCGTGGCGAGCAGGGCGCCGACCTCGTCGCCGCGCAGCATCCGCCAGCCGCCGTCGGGCGAGGTGCCCCCCGGGCCGCGGCCCACGGGCACGGCGACGGCGCACCGGTCGGCGTCCGGGTCGTTGGCGATCACGATGTCCGGCGCGACCCGCTCGGCGAGCCGGAACGCCAGGTCCATGGCGCCGGGCTCCTCCGGGTTGGGGAAGGCCACGGTGGGGAAGTCCGGGTCCGGGTCGGCCTGCTCGGCCACGACCGCGGGCGCGGGGAAGCCCGCCCGGGCGAACGCCTCGGTCAGCACCTGGCGGCCCACCCCGTGCAGCGGCGTGTAGACCACGGACACGTCGCGCGGCCCGTTGCCGTCCACGACCCCGGCGGCGCGGTCCAGGTACGCCTCCACCACGGAGTCGTCGAGCACGTCCCAGCCGTCCTCGGCCATCGGGACGTCGTCCAGCGAGCCCACCGCGGCGATCTCGGCGGCGATGGCGGCGTCGGCGGGCGGCACGATCTGCGAGCCGTCGCCGAGGTACACCTTGTAGCCGTTGTCCCGCGGCGGGTTGTGGCTGGCCGTCACCATCACCCCGGCCGCCGCGCCCAGGTGCCGCACGGCGAACGCCAGCACCGGCGTGGGCAGGGGGCGCGGCAGCAGCGCGGCGCGCAGCCCGGCGCCGGTCATCACGGCGGCGGTGTCCCGCGCGAAGTCCGCCGAGCGGTGCCGGGCGTCGTAGCCGATCACCACCAGGGTGTCGGCGGACGCGCCGTCCTCGCCGGCCTCCCGCTTCAGGTGGGCGGCGAGCCCGGCGGCGGCCCGGACGACGACCGCGCGGTTCATCCGGTTGGGGCCCGCGCCCAGCTCGCCGCGCAGGCCCGCGGTGCCGAACTGGAGCAGCCCGGAGAATCGGTCGGCGAGCTCGGCCGCGGCCTTGTCGTCCGGCGGGCTCGCCGTCGCCGCGTCGAGCAGCGCGCGCAGCTCCTCCCGGGTCTGCGGGTCGGGGTCCTCGGCCAGCCAGGCTCGGGCCCGCTGCTCCAGATCGGTTCCCACGTCTCGGCTCCTCGCGTGGTTCTGTGAAGGTTGAGGGTTCGCTGCGCTGATACCCCGGGTGCGCCGTATCGCTCCGGCGGTCACCGTGTGGAGTGGGACACGCCGGTCAGATGCGCTCCAGCACCTGCGCGAGCAGGGCGCCCATGCGGGTGGCGGAGGAGCGTCCGGCCTCCAGCACCTCCTCGTGGCTGAGGGGCTGCCCGGTCATGCCCGCGGCGAGGTTGGTGACCAGGGAGATGCCGAGCACCTCGGCCCCGGCCTCGCGGGCGGCGATGGCCTCCAGGGTGGTGGACATGCCCACCAGGTCGCCGCCGATCGCGCGGACCATGGCGATCTCCGCGGGCGTCTCGTACTGGGGGCCGCGGAACTGGACGTACACGCCCTCTTCCAGGGTGGGCTCGATCTCCCGGCACAGGGTGCGCAGGCGCGGTGAGTACAGGTCGGTGAGGTCGACGAAGTTGGCGCCCAGGATGGGGGAGGTGCCCGTGAGGTTGATGTGGTCGCTGATCAGGACGGGCTGGCCGGGGGAGAAGGTGCCGCGCAGGCCGCCGCAGCCGTTGGTGAGGACAATGGTCTTGCAGCCCGCGGCCACCGCGGTGCGCACGCCGTGCGCGACGGCGGCGACGCCGCGGCCCTCGTAGAGGTGGTTGCGCCCGAGGAAGACCAGGGCCTGCTTGCCGCCGATGGCCACCGACCTGATCCGGCCGGCGTGGCCCTCCACCGCGGGCGGCGGGAAGTGAGGCAGGTCGGTGACGGGGAACTCGTGTGCGGGCTCGCCCAGCGCGTCGGCGGCCGGGACCCATCCGGAGCCCATCACCAGGGCGACGTCGTGGCTCTCCACGCCCGTCAGCGCGCGCAGTCGGCCGGCGGCGGCGTCGGCCGCGGCGTGGGGGTCGGAGATGATGTCGGGGTCAGCAGAAGCGTTCACGCCGCCGAGCCTATCCCGTCTACGCCTACGCGCGTAGACGCGGCCCCGCGCCGCCGTCACCTCGCCCGGCCGCGCGCCGCTGCCTTCCCGCGCTCCGGCGCCCCGACGGGCGCGGCTACATGCCCGGGCATCACGCCGGGCTCCCCGCCCGGGCCGCCCGCCACGTCCGGTGATTGCGAGACCGATCAACCCTTAAGTAAGGTAACCCTAACTTTCTCGGTGGGCGCCGGACGATCGGCACCCCCGTCCCTCCGTGTCGTCCACCACGGCCCCGCCCGGCGGCCGACGCCCCGCCCCGCGCCCGGAACCGCCGCGCCCCGCCCCCGCCCCCCGCCGCGTCACACCGGACCCCACCGGGACGCACCCAGCACCCCCGCCGACAGGAAGGCGCACAGCCATGATCTACGCCGAGCTCCACGTGGTCGCCACGGAGCAGGTCACCCCGGGCATGCGGCGGATCACCTTCGGCGGCGACAGCCTGGCCGACTTCACCTCGCTCGCCCCCGACCAGCAGGTCAAGCTGTTCTTCGCCCGCGACGGCGGCGTCCCGGCGGTGCCCGAGCCGCCCGCCGACGGCGACACCGTCCGCTGGTACCAGAGCTACCTGGCGATACCGGAGCCCGTGCGGCCCTGGATGCGCGCCTACTCCGTCCGCCGGCACCTCGCCGACCGGCAGCGGATCGAGATCGACTTCGCGCTGCACGGCGAGGGCGGAGGCAAGGGCCCCGCGACGCGGTGGGCGGCCGCCGCGCGCCCCGGCGACGTCATCGGCCTCGTCGGCCCGGCGCCCAGCCACCTGCGCACACCCCGGGAGGGCGCCTGGCGGCTGCTCGTGGGCGACGAGACCGCGCTGCCCGCGATGGCGGCGCTGGTCGAGGCCCTCGCCCCGGGCGAACGCGCCCTGGTGTACGCCGAGGTCGCCGACGCCGCGGAGGAGCAGCGCTGGGACGGCGCGGGCGACGTCGAGGTGCACTGGCTGCACCGCGGCGCCACCCCGGCCGGCCGGTCCACGGCGCTGATCGACGCGGTGCGCGGGGCGCGGTTCCCCGACGGGCCGGTGTTCGCCTGGGTCGCGGGGGAGGCGTCGGCGGTCCGCGCGGTGCGCCGCCACCTGGTGAACGAGCGCGGCATCGACAAGCGGGACGTCGCCTTCACCGGCTACTGGCGGCTGCACCTCGCCCAGGACGAGGCCCCCACCGCCGAGGACACCGCCGACCAGGCGGAGGCCCTGGCCGAGGCGTCCGCGTGACGGGCGCCGTTCAGCAGGGCCGCTTGCGCAGTTCCATCACATAGTCGTGCGGGGCCCCCGCCGACTCGGCCGCGTCCGCGATGTCGCCCAGGTAGCGGGCCGAGGGCAGGCCGCCCTCGTAGTCGTTCAGCACGTACGTCCACGCCGGCACGTCGCCGTCCAGGGTGTGCACCAGGATCCGCATCTTGCGGTACAGGTTGAGCTGCATGCCCTCCCAGCGATCCAGGGACGGCTCGTCCAGCGGCGCCATGTCGTACAGCGCCACGAACACCTCCGACAGCGGATCCTCCACCAGCGTGGCGAGCGCCCCCTCCCACCCGAGGTGCTCACCCCCGAAGGTGAGCCGCCACCCGATCAGCCAGCCGGTGCTGCGCAGCGGCGAGTGCGGGGCCCGGCGGGCCATCCGCCGCGCGTCGAGGTTTCCGGCGTAGGCGGCGTAGAGCGACATAAGAGCTAAGGGTAAGGGAGCGCCACGACGATCCCACCGGGCCCCGGGGGACGGGAGGTGACGGGTGGGAGACGGCAGGCGCCCCCGCGGCGGACGGCTGCCCCACCGGCCGGCCGTCCACACACCAACGGCTCCGGACCCGGCACGGTGGGAGACGGCTCCCGCCGTTCACCCGGACCGATGCGGATGGGGCGGTGGCTCAGACGGTGAACGTCCAGGAGCCGTCGGGGCCGGTCAGAGTGCCGCCCTCCGACGTGAGCCGGACCCGCAGCGCATGAAGGGGGAACCGACCGCCCTCCTCCCATGTCCGCCGGACGCGCTCCAAGGCGTCCCACAGACGGCGGGGGCCGCTTTTCGGCTCGGGGTCTTGGCGTCCTGGCCCCGCGACCCGGCGCTCCTCCTGCCCCGCTCCCCGGCCCCGGCCCCGGCCTCGGCGGCGTGCGGGACGTGGTGGTGTCAGCGGGTGTGCTCCGACACCGCCGGGGGCCGGCTCAGCGGTCCGCTCTGTGCGGGGTGAAGGCGTCCGTCCCCGTGGCGTAGCGGTGAGCCGCCCTCAGGACGGTGTGGGCCACGGGGAGTTCGGCCTCGGTGCGGGGGGCGTAGAGCATCACCACGTTGACGTGGGGGGAGTGCAGCGGGTGGAGCTCGCCCCAGCCCTTGTCCAGGAGTTCCCGCTGGTCGGAGGCGGACAGGGACAGGTGCAGGCTGCCGTCGGGGTGGATGTGGGCGAACTCCGCGGTCAGCCGCGGCGGCATGAGGACCGCGCCGGGCGGGGGAGGGGTGCCGTCCAGGAAGAGCGCCCACGCGTTCTCGTCGGGGAGCTCGTCGGGCAGGGGGAGGTCGGGCAGGGCGGTGGCCGCCCAGCGCCGCATCTTCGCCGGGTCGGAGATCTCGCTCGGGCCGGTGGTGGTTCCCGGCAGCTCGGTGGACATCCAGCGCTTCAGCTCGGCCCTCAGCGGCGGCGGGCTGGTCTGGGTGAACTGCACGTGCGGGACGCTGGGGCCGGTCCTGGGCCGGTCGCCCTCGCGGAAGGGAAGCTGCATCGGGTGCTCCTCGTCGTCGTCGTGCCGACGCGAGGGAAGTTAGCATCGTGAGTATTGTAGGTTCCTAGGAGATACTGGCTTTCACCTGGGGAAGTGATGGCGGTGGACGAGCGCACCGGGCACACCGAGGACGCGGATCAGGCGTGTCCGATCGGGCCCGTGGTGGATCTGGTGTTCAGCCGCTGGACCGCGCCGATCCTGTGGGTGCTGCGGGAGCACGGGCGGCTGCGGTTCGGCGAGCTCCAGCGCCTCCTCGGGCCGGTCACCTCCAAGGTGCTCACCCAGCGGCTGCGGCAGCTCGAGCGGGACGGGCTGGTCAGGCGGACGTACCACCCGGAGATCCCGCCCCGGGTGGAGTACGAGATCAGCGAGGTCGGGCGGAGCCTCGGCCCCGTCTTCGCCGCCCTGGTCGGCTGGTCGGACGTCCACATGCCGGCGATCGAGTCGGCCCGCCGCGCCTACGACGCGGGCGCCGCGGAGGCGCGCTGAGCCGGCCGCGTCCCCGGCCGCGCGGAGTACCCCGTCCGCCGCCGGGCAGGTGCATGGCACGGCCCAGGTGGGTGGGCGAGGGAGGGGTGCGGGACAATGGGCCTCGTGACTCGGATCGTGATAATCGGCGGCGGACCCGGCGGATACGAGGCGGCCTTGGTGGCCGCGCAGCTCGGCGCGGAGGTGACCGTAGTCGACGCCGACGGGCTCGGCGGGGCTTCGGTGCTCACCGACTGCGTGCCGTCCAAGACGCTGATCGCCACCGCCGAGGTGATGACGACCTTCGACTCCTCCTACGAGGAGCTGGGCATCATCGTCGCCGACGACACCCCGCCGCTGGAGCAGCAGGCGCGGGTCGTGGGCGTGGACCTGGGGAAGGTGAACCGGCGCGTCAAGCGCCTGGCGCTGGCGCAGTCGCACGACATCACCCAGTCGGTGATCCGCGCGGGCGGGCGGGTCGTGCGCGGGCACGGCGCGCTGGAGGGCGGGCAGGACGCGGACGGGGCGCGGCGCGTGGTGGTGCGCACCGCCGAGGGCGGCACGCAGACGCTGCTCGCCGACGCGGTGCTGATCGCCACCGGTGCCCATCCGCGGGAGCTGCCGGACGCGGCGCCCGACGGGGAGCGGATCCTCACCTGGACCCAGGTGTACGACCTGGAGGAGCTGCCCGAGGAGCTGATCGTCGTCGGGTCCGGTGTGACCGGCGCGGAGTTCGCGGGCGCGTACCAGGCGCTGGGTTCGAAGGTCACCCTGGTCTCCAGCCGGGACCGGGTGCTGCCGGGCGAGGACCCGGACGCGGCGGCCGTGCTGGAGGACGTCTTCCGGCGGCGCGGCATGAACGTGATGGCGCGGTCAAGGGCGGAGAGCGTCAAGCGGGTCTCGGACTACAGCGGGCCCTCGGGCCGCACCGGCGACGGCGTGGAGGTCACCCTCTCCGACGGCCGGGTGATCCGCGGCAGCCACTGCCTGATGGCGGTGGGGTCCATCCCGAACACGGCCGGGATCGGTCTTGAGGAGGCCGGGGTCCGGCTGAAGGACTCCGGGCACGTGTGGACCGACCGGGTCTCCCGCACCTCCGCGCAGGGCGTGTACGCGGCGGGCGACTGCACCGGTGTGCTGATGCTGGCGTCGGTGGCGGCCATGCAGGGCCGCATCGCGATGTACCACATGCTGGGCGACGTGGTCGTCCCGCTGAACCTGAAGACGGTGGCGTCCAACGTCTTCACCGACCCGGAGATCGCCACCGTCGGCTACAGCCAGGCGGACGTGGACGCGGGGAAGATCGATGCCCGGGTGCTGAAGCTGCCGCTGCTGCGCAACCCGCGGGCGAAGATGCAGGGCATCAGGGACGGCTTCGTGAAGCTGTTCTGCCGCCCGGGGACCGGCATCGTGGTGGGCGGCGTGGTGGTCTCGCCGCGGGCGAGCGAGCTGATCCACCCGATCTCGCTCGCGGTGGACAACAATCTGACGGTGGAGCAGGTGGCGAAGGCGTTCACCGTCTACCCGTCGCTCTCCGGTTCGATCGCCGAGGTGGCGCGGCAGTTGCACACGCGCAAGGGGCAGGAGGACGCCCTATAGCACTCCGGGCGGCGTCTTGTGAACAATTTCCGGTAATAGGTGGAAGCTGCTGAAAGCAGACGGTCATCCGCGTTACTGTCAGTTTCGTGTTCGCAGCAGAGCGTCGCCAACTGATCCTCGAAATGGTGCGGGCCAACGGAGCCGTGTCGCTCCGTGAGCTCGCCCGTGTCGTCCAGACTTCCGAAGTGACCGTACGGAGGGACGTGCGGGCGCTGGAGGCGGAGGGGCTGCTCGACCGCCGCCACGGCGGGGCCGTGCTGCCCGGCGGGTTCACCCGGGAGGCCGGCTATCCGCAGAAGTCGCATCTGGCCGCCGCGGAGAAGACCGCCATCGCCGACCGCGCCGCGGCCCTCGTCGGCGAGGGCGAGGCCGTGGTGGTGGGTGCGGGGACGACCACCCAGGAGCTGGCCAGGCGGCTGGCCCGGGTCCCCGGCCTGACGGTCGTCACCAACTCCCTGCTGGTCGCCCAGGCCCTCGCGCACGCCAACCGGGTGGAGGTGGTGATGACCGGCGGCACCCTGCGCGGCACCAACTACGCGCTGGTCGGCAGCGGCGCGGAGCAGTCCCTCCAGGGGCTGCGGGTGCGCCGGGCGTTCATCTCCGGGGCGGGCCTGACCGCCGAGCGCGGCCTGTCCACGTCGAACATGCTGGCGGCCAGCGTGGACCGGGCGCTGGTGCAGGCCGCGGCGGAGGTGGTGGTGCTCGCCGACCACACCAAGCTCGGGTCCGACACGATGTTCCAGACGGTCCCGACCGAGCGCATCACCCATCTGGTCACCAACGAGCCCCCGCAGTCGGCCGAGCAGGCCGCGACCGAGATCGAGGCCCTGGCCGACCGCGGGGTGCGGGTGGAGCGCGCCACGGTCAAGCCCGCCCCTGAGCCGGCCCGCCGCCGCGAGGTGCCCGTGCCGGGGCAGCGCAAGCAGTCGGGGTCGTACGCCTCCCGGCGGAACTGACCGCGCGCGGAAACGGCGGCCGCCCGGCCCCGGGAGCTTCCCGGGCCGGGCGGCCGCCGTGTGGGACCGTGCCGGTCCTCAGTCCTTGATCTCGCACAGGACCGAGCCCGCGCTCACCGTCGCGCCGACCTCGGCCGTCAGGCCCTTGATCGTGCCGGAGCGGTGCGCGTTGAGGGGCTGCTCCATCTTCATGGCCTCCAGGACGACGATCAGCTCGCCCTCGGCCACCTCCTGGCCCTCCTCCACGGCGACCTTCACGATCGTGCCCTGCATCGGGGAGGCGAGGGAGTCGCCGGACACGGCCGTGCTGGCCTTCTTGGCGGCCTTGCGCTTGGGGGCCTTCTTCGCCGGTCCCGCCACGGCGCCCGAGGCCATGCCCAGGCCCGCCGGGAGGGTGACCTCCAGGCGCTTGCCGCCGACCTCCACCACCACGGTCTCCCGGGCGGCGGTGTCCTCCTCGTCCGGTGCCTGCACGGCGGCGGCGAAGGGCGGGATGGTGTTGTCGAACTCGGTCTCGATCCAGCGGGTGTGCACCCGGAACGGGCCCTCGTCGCCGTTCACCTCCGGGGCGAACGCCGGGTCGGCGACCACCGCGCGGTGGAACGGCAGGGCGGTGGCCATGCCGTCGGCCTGGAACTCGGCCAGGGCGCGGGCGGCGCGCTGGAGCGCCTGGGCGCGGTCGCGGCCGGTGACGATGAGCTTGGCGAGCAGCGAGTCCCAGGCGGGGCCGATCACGGAGCCCGCCTCCACTCCGGCGTCCAGGCGCACACCGGGCCCGGACGGGGGCGCCCAGACGGTGACGGTGCCGGGGGCGGGCAGGAAGTTGCGGCCCGGGTCCTCGCCGTTGATCCGGAACTCGAACGAGTGGCCGCGCACCGGCGGGTCGTCGTAGCCGAGCGCCTCGCCGTCGGCGATGCGGAACTGCTCGCGGACCAGGTCGATGCCGGTGACCTCCTCGGTGACCGGGTGCTCCACCTGGAGGCGGGTGTTCACCTCGAGGAAGGAGATCGTGCCGTCCTGGCCGACCAGGAACTCGCAGGTGCCCGCGCCGACGTAGCCGGCCTCCTTGAGGATGGCCTTGGAGGCGCGGTAGAGCTGCGCGTTCTGCTCGGGCGAAAGGAAGGGGGCCGGGGCCTCCTCCACCAGCTTCTGGTGGCGGCGCTGGAGGGAGCAGTCACGGGTGGAGACCACCACGACGTTGCCGTGGGTGTCGGCCAGGCACTGCGTCTCCACGTGGCGGGGCCGGTCGAGGTAGCGCTCGACGAAGCACTCGCCGCGGCCGAACGCGGCCACGGCCTCGCGCACCGCGGACTCGTACAGGTGGGGGATCTCCTCCAGCGTGCGGGCGACCTTCAGGCCGCGCCCGCCGCCGCCGAAGGCGGCCTTGATCGCGATGGGGAGCCCGTGCTCCTCGGCGAACGCCACGACCTCCTCGACCCCGGACACCGGGTCCGGTGTGCCGGCCACCAGCGGGGCGCCCGCGGCCTGGGCGATGTGGCGGGCCGCGACCTTGTCGCCCAGCGAGCGGATCGCGGCGGGCGGCGGGCCGATCCAGGTCAGGCCCGCGTCCAGCACCGCCTGGGCGAACTCGGCGTTCTCGGAGAGAAAGCCGTAGCCCGGGTGCACGGCGTCCGCGCCGGAGTCGGCCGCGGCCTTGAGGACCTTGCCGATGTCGAGGTAGCTGGTGGCCGGGGTGTCGCCGCCCAGCGAGAAGGCCTCGTCGGCGACCCGCACGTGCAGTGCGTTGCGGTCCGGGTCCGCGTAGACGGCGACGCTCCCGATCCCGGCGTCCCGGCACGCGCGAGCGACGCGGACCGCGATCTCCCCGCGATTGGCGATGAGCACCTTGCGCACGATGGCTCCCTTCTTGAACCTACGTGAGTTTAGGTACTGCCGACACGTGATGCCGAGCCGCCCTCCCAGGTGACCTTGCACACACGGACGGTGACCTTGCGGGTGCGCGAGGGCTCGGACGCACTGATGAGCCAGGGTACGCGGGGTGCCGGGGGGCGCCCCGCGTTGTCCCACGCCGCCGCCATGTCTAACCAACCACTCTCGCGCATCTCTGGATTCTTTGTCGGTTTCCCACTGCCAGACTCTCCAAAGTTTGCGGGTTCGCCGTCCGGATGCGCGGCGAGCGGGTGATGCGCGCCGGACTCTTGTCGTGGACCTTACTGATTAGTAGGTTCGGTCGCGCCATGGTTGGCCCGCGCCGGGCGGCGGTTCGCCCGCCTCCGCGCGGGACGGGGGACGACTGGACGGGAGGTGACGGAGTGCGACGCATGGCGTTGGCCGTGGCCGCGGTCATGCTCCTGGTCGAGGCGGTGGGGATCGCGGTCGTCAACTGGGTGCTCGGGATCGTCGTGGAGCGGCAGGAGATGTCGCTCGCGGGCAGCGACCCCGCGGTGATGTCGGTGGGCACCTGGATCCTGGGCGGCGCGATGGCGCTGTACCTGATCGGGGTCGCGGTGATCCTGGTCCGGGCGGCGGCCACCGGGCGGGTGCCGGGGCGGACCGGGCGGATCCTGACGGTGGTCACCGCCGTGGTGCACGGGGTGCTGGGCGCCGTCGCCGCCGCGCTCGTCGGCTGGCTCGTGTTCACCTGGACGATGGTGCTGCTCGGACTGCTGATCTTCGCCGTGATGCTGTTCGGCGACGACGGGACGGAGGAGGGCGGGCCCGCGCCGGGCGACGTCCCCCCGGGCCGGCCGAGCCTGGTCTGAGCCCCGTCGCGGCAACCGGGCTGCCTCCGCCGTGCCGGTCCGCCAGAATCGCGGTGCGACCGCGACACGGACGGGGGAGGCTGTGAAACCGCTGCTGCCGGACGACCCGGTGCGCCTGGGCGGGTACCTGCTGCTGGGACGGCTCGGCGCGGGCGCCATGGGCGTGGTGTACCTCGCCCGGGGGCGCGCCGACGGCCGTACCGTGGCCGTGAAGACGATGCGCGCCGCCCACGCGGGGAGAGGGGACTTCCGCAAGCGCTTCACCCGGGAGATCGCCGCCGCGCGGAAGGTGGACGGCCGGTACACCGCGGCGGTGCTGGACGCCGACCCGGACGCGCCGATCCCGTGGCTGGCCACCGCCTACGTGCCCGGCCTCTCCCTGGAGGACGCGGTCGAGGAGTTCGGCCACCTCCCGGAGCGGACCGTGCGGGCGCTGGCGGCGGGGCTCGTGGAGGCGCTGCGCGCGATCCACGCGGTGCGGCTGGTGCACCGGGACCTGAAGCCGTCGAACGTGCTGCTGACCGCGGACGGGCCGAGGGTGATCGACTTCGGGATCGCCCGCCACCCGGACGCCAGCCTGCTCACCCGGGACGGCGACGCCATCGGCACCCCCGCCTACATGTCGCCGGAGCAGGCGGACGGCAGGCCCGTGGACGCCGCGAGCGACGTGTTCTCGCTGGGCGGGGTGCTGGCGTTCGCGGCCACGGGCCGGCCGCCGTTCCGCGGCGCGGACCTGGCGGCGGTGCTCTACCAGGTGCAGATGGGCGAGCCGGAGCTGGCGGGGGTGCCGCCCGGGCTGCTGCCGGCGGTGCTGGCGTGCCTGGAGAAGCGGCCCGAGGACCGGCCGGACCTGGACCGGGTGCTGGAGCTGGCGGGGGCCGCGGAGGAGCGGCCGGGACCCGGGTGGCTGCCGCCGGGAGTGCTGCACGCGCTGGTGCGGGCGGCGGAGCGGGCGCTGGAGGCGGAGCAGTCGGACGAGGGCGGGCGCACCGGTACCCTCCCGCCCCGGCGGCCGGCGTCCGGGCAGCCGGCCGGCACCGGGGCGGCGCCCGGCCCCACCGCCGTGGCGCCGCCCCGGGAAGCGCGGCCGGTGCCGGGGCGCCGCGGGGCGCTGGCGCTGCTGGGCGCCGCGGCGGTGGCGGCCGGCCTGTACTACAAGGGCACCGGCGGCAGGCTCGGCGAGCCGTGGGACGAGGACCTGGCGCAGCCGTCGTGGCAGTACAGGCACGGCACGGCGCTGCGCAGCGGGGTGCACGCCGCGTCCTCCGGCGGGGTGTTCCTCGCGGACACCGGCAACCGGGTGGTCCGGGTGACGCACCGGACCGGCGGCGGCGCCGGCGCCCGGTGGAGCCGCGCGGCGGCGGACGAGCCGTTCGCCCTCCTCCCCACCCTGGACACGCTGATCGCCACCTGCCGGGACGGGACGGTGCACGCCCTGCGCCCGGAGACCGGCGAGGAGCTGTGGCGCCACTCGGCGGGGGAGGGGCTGTGGGCGCCGAGCCACGTCGGCCACTCGGGGGTGCTCGCCGTCGCCGGGGACGGCGGGCGGGTGCTGGAGGCGCTCGACATCCGCGGCGGCGGCCGGCTGTGGCGCCGCTCCTGGGACGCGCCGATGAGCTGGGCGCGCTTCCCGGACGGCGGGAACGCCGTGCTGGTGTACTTCGCCGGCAGCCGCACCTCGGAGATGCTCGACACCCGGACCGGCAAGGTGCTGCGCCGGGAGAAGGACCTGGCCAGGGTGCCCTACGGGCCGCTGCTCACCGCCACGGCCACGTACTACCCCACGGTGGGGGGCGTGAACGCCTACGACGAGTCCACCGACAAGCTGGTCTGGCGGTTCACCGCCGACTCCGACGACGCCGTGGCCGCGGGCCTGCTCCTGGTGGACGGCGCCCTGTGCTTCGCGTACGGGGACGCCGTCCACGCGGTGGACGCGCGCACCGGGGCGCGGCGCTGGAAGCGCGTCACCGAGGGCACGGTGGCCGGCGGGCTGACCGCGCGGGGCGCCACCCTGTTCGCCACCACCGACGCCGGGGTGATGTACGCGCTGAACACGGACACCGGCGCCGTGGAGTGGACGTTCCGGCGGCAGTTGCTCCAGCGCAGCACCCCGCCGGTTGCCCTGGACCTGGTGCACGCCTTCACGTCCGACACCGTCTGGGCCCTGGACGTGGCGGGCCCCCGCTGGGAGCGCTGGTGAGGGGCCGGCTCAGCGCCGCCACAGGTCGGTGATGCGCACCCCGAGGTCGGCGAGCAGCCGCCGCAGCAGGGGGAGGGACAGGCCGATCACGTTGCCGTGGTCGCCCTCGATGCCCTCCACGAAGGGGGACGACAGGCCGTCCAGGGTGAACGCGCCCGCCACGTGCAGCGGCTCCCCGCTGGCCACGTAGGCGGCGATCTCCGCGTCGTCGGGCGTGCCGAAGCGGACGGCGGTGGACGCGGTCGCCGACGCCTCCCGGCCGTTCGCCGTGTCGATCACGCAGTGCCCGGTGCGCAGCACGCCCGTCCGGCCGCGCATCCGGTGCCACCTGGCCGTGGCGTCCGCCGCGTCGGCGGGCTTGCCCAGGGCCACGCCGTCCAGGTCGAGCACGGAGTCGCAGCCGATCACCAGGGCGCCGTCCCCCGGGCCCTCCTCGGCCAGGCGCCCGGCGACGGCCCGCGCCTTGGCCCGGGCCAGCACCAGGGCCAGCTCCTCCGGGGTGGGTGCGGTGATCGCGTCCTCGTCCACCCCGCTGACCCGCACCTCGGGCGCGAGGCCGGCCTGGCGGAGCAGGCCGAGCCGGGCGGGGGAGGCGGACGCGAGGATCACGGTGCGCTGGTCGCTCATGGCGCCCAAGAGTAGGGCAGGCCCGGGCGGCGGCCGGGGCCGGTCAGCCGTCGCCGGCCGACACCAGCAGCAGCATCAGCAGCCCGGCGGCCAGGGCGATCACCGGTCCGGCGCGGCGCAGCATCGTCTGCGCGCGCCGGACCTCCGGGGCGATCTCCCTGGTGCGGTCGGACCACAGCATGCTTCCGATGGTGCGCCGGCCGGGGCGGTTGTGCCTGAGTACGGGTACTCAAATCCGGACACCCGCCGAGCGGACGGTCATACCGGAAGAGGGCGCGGTTACCGGGCCCCGGGCCAGGTCGAGGCGCGCCAGGACGTGGTGCCGGGCTGGGGGGCGCGGCGGATGTTGCGGGCCCGCTGGGCCCAGACCGACACCCGGTCGGGCCGGCTCGGCCGCGCGGGCGCCCCGGAGCGGGAGGCCACCACGGCGATCACCGCCGCCAGCTCCTCGGGCGTGGGGTTGCCCCTGACCACCTGCATGAAGACCTCCTCGGGCACGACGACGGGCTCGGGCACGACGGGACGGCTCCGCGCCGCCGCTACAGCGGGATGTTGCCGTGCTTCTTCGGCGGCAGGGACTCGCGCTTGTTGCGCAGCGTGCGCAGCGCCTTGATCAACTGGGTGCGGGTCTGCGAGGGGAAGACCACCGCGTCCACGAAGCCGCGCTCGGCCGCCTCGTACGGGTTGAGCAGGGTGTCCTCGTACTCGGTGATCAGCCTCTGCCGCAGCTCCTCGGCCTCCTCGGGAGTGGCCGCCTCGGCGAGCTTGCGCCGGTGCAGGATGTTCACCGCGCCCTGGGCGCCCATGACCGCGATCTGCGCGGTGGGCCAGGCCAGGTTGAGGTCCGCGCCCAGGTGCTTGGAGCCCATCACGTCGTACGCGCCGCCGTACGCCTTGCGGGTGATCACCGTGATCAGCGGCACGGTGGCCTCGGCGTAGGCGTAGATCAGCTTCGCGCCCCGGCGGATGATGCCGTTCCACTCCTGGTCCGTGCCGGGCAGGAACCCGGGCACGTCCACGAAGGTGATCACGGGGATGTTGAAGCTGTCGCAGGTGCGGACGAAGCGGGCCGCCTTCTCCGACGCGTTGATGTCCAGGGTGCCGGCGAACTGTATCGGCTGGTTGGCCACTATCCCGACGGACTGGCCCTCCACCCGGCCGAAGCCGGTGATGATGTTCGGCGCGAACAGGGCCTGGGTCTCCAGGAACTCGTTGTCGTCCAGGACGTGCTCGACCACCCGGCGCATGTCGTACGGCTGGTTCGGGGAGTCCGGGATGAGGGTGTCCAGCTCGCGGTCCTCGGGGGTGATCTCCAGATCGGCCTCCTCGGGGAAGGCCGGGGCGTCCTCGAGGTTGTTCGACGGCAGGTAGGACAGCAGCGCCTTGACGAACTCCACCGCCTCCTTCTCGTCGGCGGCCATGTGGTGGGCGTTGCCCGAGGTGACGTTGTGGGTGCGGGCGCCGCCGAGCTCCTCGAAGCCGACGTCCTCGCCGGTGACCGTCCTGATCACGTCGGGTCCCGTGATGAACATGTGCGAGGTCTGGTCCACCATCACCACGAAGTCGGTGATGGCGGGCGAGTACACCGCGCCGCCCGCGCACGGGCCCATGATCAGCGAGATCTGCGGGATCACCCCGGAGGCGTGGGTGTTGCGGCGGAAGATCTCGCCGAACAGCCCGAGCGCGACCACGCCCTCCTGGATGCGCGCGCCGCCGCCGTCGTTGATCCCGATTATCGGGCAGCCCATCTTCAGCGCGAAGTCCTGCACCTTGACGATCTTCTCGCCGTAGACCTCGCCGAGGGACCCGCCGAAGACGGTGAAGTCCTGCGAGTACACGCACACCGGGCGGCCGTCGATGGTGCCGTACCCGGTGACCACGCCGTCGCCGTAGGGGCGGTTCTTGTCGATGCCGAACTTGGTGGAGCGGTGCCGGGCGAACTCGTCGAGCTCCACGAAGGAGCCCTCGTCCAGCAGCAGGTCGATGCGCTCCCTGGCGGTCATCTTGCCCTTGGCGTGCTGCTTCTCGACCGCCCGCGCGGACCCCGCGTGGGTGGCCTCATCGATGCGGCGCCGCAGGTCCGCGAGCTTGCCCGCCGTGGTGTGGATGCTCGGCTCCCCTGCGGGGGCGGACTCGGGGGCGCTGGGGTCGCGGCGCGCGGTTTCCGGCTCGGCCATCGAAGCGACTCTCCTGCTCTGGTGAGGGTTCCTGCCTCGGGTCCGCTCTGGAGGAGTAACGGCCCAGGCACCTTTCCGTAGCGTAACCGCGCCCGTGCGCGACACGCTGCGGCGCTCGTCACTGTGCGCGGGCATTCACGGGGTTGGGTGTGCCGGGGGGAGCCGTGCGGGCCGTCCGGGGGCTCGGACCCCGGGGTGACGGGGGCGGGGGCGCCCGGGACGGCCGCGGGACGGCGTGCCGCGGGCGGACTCCCGGCGCGCCCCGGGGCGGTCGGCGCACTAGGTTGGACGGGTGACTTCCCCGCAGCCCCCCCGCCGCCCCTCCCGCTGGTCCGACCTGGACCGGCCGCCGCTCGACCGGGCCGCGCTGCGGCGGGCGCTGCTGGTGCCCGGCGGGCTGTGGACGGAGCTTGAGGTGGTGGAGGTGACCGGCTCCACCAACAGCGACCTCGCCGGGCGGGTGCGCGCCGGGGCGGCGGGCGAGGGCGCGGTGCTCGTCGCCGAGGAGCAGTCCGCGGGTCGGGGCAGGCTCGACCGCGCCTGGAGCGCACCGCCGCGATCCGGCCTGTTCCTCTCGGTCGTCCTCACCCCGGGCGGCGCCGTCCCCGCCGACCGCTGGGGCTGGCTGCCGCTCCTCGCGGGCGTGGCCACCGCCTCCGCGCTGGCCCGCACCGCCGGGGTGGACACCGCCCTGAAGTGGCCCAACGACCTGCTGGTCACCGTCGGCGGCGAGGAGCGCAAGGCCGGGGGCATCCTCGGGGAGCGGGTCGGCGACAGCCTGGTCCTCGGCATCGGGGTGAACGTGACGCTGCGCGCGGACGAGCTGCCCGTGCCCACCGCCGCCTCCCTGGCCCTCGCGGGCTCCCCCGCCACCGACCGCGACCCGCTGCTGCGGGCGGTGCTGCGCCATCTGGCGGACTGGTACACCCGTTGGCGGGACGCGGCGGGCGACCCCGCGGCGTGCCTGCTCCAGCAGGCGTACGCGGCCGGGTGCGCCACGCTCGGCCGCACCGTGCGGGTGGAGCTGCCGGGCGGGCGGGAGCTGGTCGGCGAGGCGGTGGCCGTGGACGGCACCGGGCGCCTGGTGGTCGCCGCGGACGGTATCGAACACGCGGTCGGAGCCGGGGACATCGTGCACGTCAGGGCACGCGCCTGACCCGGCGGGCGGTGGCCGGAGCCATGGCGGATCACTCCCCGTGGAGAGTGAGCTGGGGCACATCTGCCGTATCGTTGAGGCGCACATGCGGCCGACGTCCTGGCTGCGTCCCGCGCGCCCGCGCGGGAGTGGGCGAGGCGCCGCCGCCACGATCGAACCGAGCGCCCGCGCGGGACGTATCACCTGATGATCGGCGATCAACGGCGGGCGGGGGGCCGCGACGTGTCCCCGGTATGGGCCGAAGGAGTCTCGTACCGGCAGGGGCGGCCACCGCGGTGGCCGGGCCCCAGCTCAGGCACTACGGATACGGCGGGGACGCAGTGCGAAGGCCGGACGCAGGGAGCGGGCGGTGACAGCGGAGAACGCGGGGACCGGGGCGGTACCACCCGGTGACGACGGCGGGCCGGGGGACCCCGCCGCCCGGGACCGGGGCGCGCGGGAACGCGCCGAGGAGGAGAAGGACCCCATCGCGCTGCGCCTGGAGCAGTTGATCCTCGGGGCGGAGCGCCGCTACACCCCGTTCCAGGCGGCGCGGGCCGCCGGAGTGCCGATGGAGCTGGCCTCCCGGTTCTGGCGGGCGATGGGCTTCGCCGACATCGGGCAGGCCCGGGCGCTCACCGAGGCCGACGTGATCGCGCTGCGCCGGCTCGCCGGCCTGGTCGAGGCCGACCTGCTGAGCGAGGCCATGGCCGTGCAGGTGGCCCGCTCCACGGGGCAGACCACCGCGCGGCTCGCCGAGTGGCAGATCGACTCCTTCCTGGAGGGCCTCACCGACCCCAGGGAGCTCGGCCTCACCCGCGCCGAGATGGCGTATCCGCTGGTCGAGCTGCTGCTGCCGGAGCTGGAGGAGTTCCTGGTCTACGTCTGGCGGCGGCAGTTGGCCGCCGTGACCGGCCGGGTGGTGCAGGCGGCCGACGACGAGGAGGCGGTCAACCGGCGGCTCGCCGTGGGCTTCGCCGACCTGGTGGGGTTCACCCGGCTGTCCAAGCGCCTGGAGGAGGAGGAGCTCGGCGAGCTCGTCGAGGCGTTCGAGACCACGGCCGCCGACCTGGTGGCCGCGCACGGCGGGCGGCTGATCAAGACGCTCGGGGACGAGGTGCTGTTCGTCGCCGACGACGCGGGCACGGCCGGGGACATCGGGCTGCGGCTGATCGAGACGATGGGCAACGACGAGACCATGCCCGCGCTGCGGGTGGGCATGGCGTTCGGGACCGTCACCACGCGGATGGGCGACGTGTTCGGCACCACCGTCAACCTCGCCAGCCGGCTGACCTCCATAGCCCCCAAGGACAACGTGCTGGTGGACGACGAGATGGTCGCCGCGCTCGGCCGGGCCGGAGAGGTCCCGCCGCGCCCGGTGGAGGGGGACGCGGAGAAGGCGGAGAACGCGGGCAGGGGGGAGGGCCCCGGCAGGGCCGAGGGCGCGGGCGGGACCGAGAGCGCCGGCGAGGCCGAGCGCGCCGCCAAGGGCGGGAACGCCGCCAAGGCCGAGCGCGCCGTCAAGGTCAATCCGGACAGACCCTCGCACAACGGTTCCTACCGTTTCTCCGTCCAGCCGATGTGGCGCCGCCCGGTGCGCGGGCTCGGCCTCGTGGAGCCGTGGCTGCTCACCCGGCGCAAGGGCGGCTGAGCCCGCCGACCGCGCGAGCGCCCCGGGGCGGGGCTCGCCCGGGGCGGTCGAGGGATGAGGTCTACGCTTCCGGCCGTAACGTTCGGCTGCGCGCCGGGCTTCGGGTCCGGCTTCGACTTCGGAAGGCGGGGCAGTGGGGATGAGCGAGGAGCGACGGTACGGCGAGTGGGTCGCGGTGCGGCGGTCCGGGTTCGTGGCCGAGCTGGTGCTCGACCGGCCGAAGGCGCTGAACGCGGTGTCCTCCGCCATGGCCGAGTCGCTGGTCGCGGCCACGGACGCGCTGGCGGCCGACCGCGAGGTGCGGGCCGTGGTGGTCACCTCGTCCAACGAGCGGGCGTTCTGCGTGGGCGCGGACCTGAAGGAGCGCAACGCGCTGACCGACGCCGAGCTGGCCCGGCAGCGCCCGCTGGCCCGCGCGGCCTACACCGGGGTGCTGGAGCTGCCGGTGCCGACGGTGGCAGCGGTGCACGGGTACGCGCTCGGCGGCGGATTCGAGATCGCGCTGTCCTGCGACCTGATCGTGGCGGACGCCACCGCCGTGGTGGGCCTGCCCGAGGTGTCGGTGGGCGTGATCCCGGGCGGCGGCGGCACCCAGTTGCTGCCCCGCAGGATCGGGGCGGCCCGCGCCGCGGAGCTGGTGTTCACCGCCCGCCGGGTGCAGGCGGAGGAGGCGCACGCGCTCGGCCTGGTGGACCATCTGGTGGAGGCGGGCCGCGACCGCGAGGAGGCCCTCGCGCTGGCCGGGCGGATCGCGGAGAACTCACCCGTCGGGCTGCGCGCCGCCAAGCGGGCGCTGCGCCTGGGCCACGGCATGGACCTGCGCTCCGGCCTGGAGGTGGAGGACGCGGCGTGGCGCACGGTCGCCTTCTCCGGCGACCGCAAGGAGGGCGTGGCCGCCTTCAACGACAAGCGCAGGCCGCAGTGGCCGGGCGAGTAGCCGCCGCGGGCCGGGGCGGCCCGGCCGGGGCGCCGGTTTCCCGCCGCGACGGGTGACGGGCCGCGTGCGGCCGTGATTGGTGGGTAGCCGCCGGATGTCGGTGCCGGCCGTGCGGGGGAACGCGCCTCCCCGGCTGGCGCGATCTTTGCGGTGGCCGGAGGCGGGGGAGACGCGTGCGATGGGGTGGCAACCGGCGCAAAATGTGGGCATCCTTCCTAGCCTGGTCTGATCAGGACATGCACGGGGGAAGCGAGAGGCACCACCAGTGGGCGACGCCATAGACATCGAGCGCGACAACCAGCCACACACCCGGGTGGGCGCGGACGAGCGGCTCCAGGCCGTCGCCGAGCTGGCGCGCGCGCTGGCCGGCGTCCGCGACCCCCTGGAGGCCGTCGCGGTCGCCGCGGAGCGCGCCCGGCGGGCGCTCGCCGGTTCCATGGCGGCCATCTCCCGCTGGGAGCGGGAGCGGGGCCGGCTGCGGGTGCTGGTGAACACCGGCGACCTCGCCCCGGACGAGGAGGAGCGGCCCGAGAACGAGTCGTACCCCGTCGCCGACTTCCCCGAGATCCTGCGCTTCCTGCACCAGCGGTGGGCGGACGGAGGCGAGCCGCACGCCTGGGTGGAGACGGCCGACGGCGCGTCCGCCGAGCGCGGCCCCTACGCCCACCAGCGCATCGCCGCCCTGCGCCGCCGGGGCCGCTCCTGCTGCGTGGTGGCGCCGATCATGCTGCACGGCTCCGCCTGGGGCGAGCTGTACGTGGCGCGCGGGCCGACCCAGCCGGTGTTCGACGGCCCCGACGAGGAGTTCGCCACCGTCCTCGCCTCGCTGATCGCGGCGGGCATAGCCCAGACCGAGCGGCTGGAGCACGTGCGCCGGCTCGCCTTCACCGACCCGCTGACCGGCCTGGCCAACCGCCGCGCGGTGGACACCCGGCTGGACGAGGCGCTGGAGCGGCACCGCGTCCACGGCACCGTCGTGGCGCTGGCCATGTGCGACATGAACGGGCTCAAGCGGGTGAACGACGAGTTCGGGCACGAGGTCGGCGACGAGCTGCTCACCGGGTTCGCCCACCAGTTGGCGCTGTGCGCGGCCAGGCTGCCCGGGTCGATCGCGGCCCGGCTCGGCGGGGACGAGTTCTGCCTGGTGGTGGAGGACCGGCCCACCGGGGACGTGCTGGACGCCGTCGAGGAGGTCTGCCGCAGGGCGCGGCTGCTGCCCTACGGGGAGGGGGTGGCCTGCGGGGTCGCCTCCACCGAGGACGTGGGCCCGGTGTCCACGCCCTCGCAGTTGTTCCGGCTCGCGGACGCCGCCCAGTACCGGGCCAAGGCCGCGCGCGCCGACCACCCCGTGGCGGCCGGCCGGGACGCGCCCGTGGCGGACAGGCAGGTGCACGAGGGCGAGCGGCGGCGGTTCCGGGACGCGCCCCGGGTGTGAGGCGCCGCCCGCCGCCCGTCAGCCGGGGACGGCGATCCGGTGGGTGCCCGTGTAGACGTTCGCGCTGCGCCCCCGCAGGAAGCCGACCAGGGTCAGCCCCAGCTCCTCGGCGAGCTCCACGGCCAGGCCCGACGGCGCCGAGACGGCGGCGAGCACGGGGATGCCCGCCATCGCCGCCTTCTGGGTGAGCTCGAACGAGGCCCGCCCGCTGACCATGAGCACGCACCCCGCCAGCGGCAGCCGCCCCTCGCGCAGCGCCCAGCCGACCACCTTGTCCACCGCGTTGTGCCGGCCCACGTCCTCCCGGACGCACAGCTCCTCGCCGTCCGCGGTGAACAGGCCCGCCGCGTGCAGGCCGCCGGTGGCCGCGAAGGTGCGCTGGCGGGAGCGCAGCGCGTCCGGCAGGCCGTAGAGCGCCTCGGGGGAGAGCAGCACCGGGTCGCCGGAGACCGGCCAGCGGGTGCGGGTGCGCACCGACTCCACGCTGTCCCGGCCGCAGATGCCGCAGGCGCTGGTGGTGAGCAGGTTGCGGTGCGCCGAGACGGGCGGCTCCGCGCCGGGGGCCAGGGCGGCGTCCAGCACGTTGTAGGTGTTGCCCTCGCCGCCCTCCGCGCCCGCGCAGTACCGCAGGGCCAGCAGTTGGCCGGGGGAGTGCAGCACGCCCTCGGTGACGAGGAACCCGGCCACGAGGTCGAAGTCGTGCCCCGGGGTGCGCATGGTCACCGTCAGCCGCTCCCCGCGGACCCGGATCTCCAGGGGCTCCTCACCCACCAGGGTGTCCCGCCGCAGGCTCGCCCCGCCGCCGTCCAGCCTGAGGACCTTGTGCCGGCTCGTGACTCGTCCCATGCGACGACGATACGTGACGACTTGCCCCCACCCGGGGCCCCGAACGCGGGGGAGAGGGCTTGGGGGCGGGGGCGTCGTCCGCCGGGCGGGGGCGGGCGGGGTATTGGCGGCGGGGCTGCCGGGATGGGGGCCGGGTCCGCGGGAGGGCGCGGGAGCGAGGGAGGGGGCTCCGTTCGCGGGTGAGGGCGTCGGCGCGGGGCGCGCCCGCGCAGAGGACGAGCAGCGGCGCCCCGCCTGACACCCGGCGCCTCCGTGCCCGCCCCCCCCGCCCCTGGTCACCCGCCGTCCGGCCGCTGCCCCGCGGACCGGCTGATCCGCTCCCGCCCGTCCCCCGCCCCGCACCCGCCACCCGCCTCCTCGTCCCCCACCTCCCCCCGACACTCCCCCTCCGCCACCCCCTCCCGTGATGACAGGGAGCGATTCAGTCCTTAGGGTTCGTGAATATGGATCTGCACACTGTGGTCGTCGGCCCCTCCGGCACCAGCGCCGCCGACGTCCTGGCCGTGGCCCGGGGCGGGGCCCGGGTCGAGCTCTCGCCCGAGGCGGTGGCGGGCATCACCGCCGCCCGGGAGACCGTGGACGCCCTCGCTGCCAAGCCGGAGCCCGTCTACGGCGTCTCCACCGGCTTCGGCGCCCTCGCCGTGCGCCACATCAGCCCCACCATGCGCACCCGCCTCCAGCGCTCCCTGGTCCGCTCGCACGCCGCCGGCATGGGGGCCCGGGTGGAGCCCGAGGTCGTCCGCGCCCTGATGTTCCTGCGGCTGAAGACCCTCGCCTCGGGGCACACCGGCGTGCGCCCCGTCGTCGCCGAGACCATGGCCGCCCTGCTCAACGCCGGGATCACCCCGGTGGTCCGCGAATTCGGCTCCCTCGGCTGCTCCGGCGACCTCGCCCCGCTCGCCCACTGCGCGCTCGTGCTCATGGGCGAGGGCGAGGCACACGGCCCCGACGGCGCGGAGCGGCCCGCGGCCGAGCTGCTCGCCGAGGCCGGGATCGCCCCGGTGGAACTGCGGGAGAAGGAGGGCCTGGCCCTCATCAACGGCACCGACGGCATGCTCGGCATGCTGGTCATGGCCTGCGCCGACCTGGCCCGCCTGTACACCACCGCCGACATCACCGCCGCCCTCACCCTGGAGGCGCTGCTCGGCACCGACCGGGTGCTCGCGCCCGAGCTGCACGCCGTGCGCCCGCACCCGGGGCAGGCGGCGAGCGCGGAGAACATGCGGCGGGTGCTGGACGGGTCCCGGCTCACCGGCCACCACCAGTCCGGCTTCGACGGCGTGGAGCCCGCGCCCCGGGTCCAGGACGCCTACTCGGTGCGCTGCGCCCCCCAGGTGGCGGGCGCCGGGCGGGACACCCTCGCGCACGCCCGGCTGGTCGCCGACCGGGAGCTGGCCGCGGCGGTGGACAACCCCGTGGTGCTGCCGGACGGCCGGGTGGAGTCCAACGGGAACTTCCACGGCGCCCCGGTCGGCTATGTGCTGGACTTCCTCGCGATCGCCGTCGCCGACCTCGGCTCCATCGCGGAGCGCCGCACCGACCGGCTGCTGGACCGCAACCGCTCGCACGGCCTCCCGGCGTTCCTGGCCGACGACCCCGGCGTGGACTCCGGGCTGATGATCGCCCAGTACACCCAGGCGGCCCTGGTCGCGGAGAACAAGCGGCTGGCCGTCCCGGCGTCGGCGGACTCCATCCCGTCCTCCGCGATGCAGGAGGACCACGTCTCCATGGGCTGGTCGGCGGCGCGCAAGCTGCGGGCCGCGGTGGACAACCTGGCCCGGATCCTGGCGGTGGAGCTGGTGGCGGCGGCCCGCGGCATCGAGCTGCGGGAGCGGGCGGCGCAGACGGCGGGCCTGGCGTCCCCCGCGACCCGGGCCGCGGTGGCGGCCCTGCGCGCGGCGGGCGTCCGCGGGCCCGGTCCCGACCGGTTCCTCGCCCCCGACCTGGCCGTGGCCGAGGAACTGGTGCGCTCCGGTGAGCTGGTCGCGGCGGTGGAGGCGGTCACCGGCCCGCTGGCGTGAGAGCGGCGCCCTGGCCGGGGCGGCGGGCCCGGCCCGCGGCGCCCTACAGCTCCCCGTAACTCCTGCGGCGGGCGAACACCACCAGCGCGGCCCCGACGCCGATGAAGCCGGCGCCGCCCCACAGGTAGGGGTCGGTGTCGATGCTGCCGGTGTCGGCGAGGTCGGCGCCCGAGTCGGCGGCCCGGTCCTGGACCTGGGCCGGGAGCGCGGTGTCGGCGGAGTCCGCCGGCCGCGTGAAGCTCGCGGTGTCCGCGGTGACGGCACCGGAGCCACCGGCCGGGGCCGCCGGCACGGCGGCGGAGTCCGCGGCCCCGGCCGCCGTCCCGGAGGCGGCGTCGTCCACCGACGCCGAGGCCGACGGGATGAACATCAGCGCTATCAGCAGCGAGGAGGCCGCTGCGGCGGTGAGCGGGCGGCGCAGTTCCAAGGGTTCCCCCATGCCGGGCGCGGGAGTTGACGAGACGCCGAGTGGCGATGCCGTCCGATGGTACTGATAGGACAGTCACACCGGAAAGCGATGGGAGAAACGGCCCTCGGCCGGTCCGCGCGCCCCCGCCCCTGACCCACTCCGGACCCGTCCCGGCCCCCCGGTGTCCCTCAGTGCGGCGGCAGCCCGTCGGGCCCCGCGAGCCCCTCCCCGTCCGCCCCGGGCCCTTCGCCGAAGTCCCACTCCTCCGCGTCCGGGTCGTACGCGGTCGGGGCGCAGCTCCACGACGCCTGGGCGAGGCTGATCCCGGGCACGTCGTCGATGAGGTCGAACGGGTCGACCAGGCAGGCCAGCGCCTCCGTGGCGTCGTCCCGCACCGCCTCCGCGGTGTGGTCCCGCTCGCCCTCGGCCAGACCGGTGTCCCGGCCCACCTGGTCGAGCGCCTCGGCGGCCAGCGCCTCGGGGTCCGTGATCTCGACGATCAACTCGACCTGAAGCCGGGCAAACCGGGGTGCGGATTCTTCGCTCATGTGACGGAGGGTACGTCGCCGGGCACCGTGCGTGGCGAAAACCGGTGGCGGGCGCGTGGTTTTCCCCACAATTCGCTAGGTGGTGCAACCGTGACTTATTTCCAGACGGTCCTACTGATTGGATAGGAAGTCTGCCAACGACCCTGTGTCACGCAGGAAGTGGAGTGGGGACAGAGTGAAGGTCGCGAACGCCGGTACGGTCCGCAGGGGGCTCGCCGGAACGGCCCTGTTGATGAGCGCTGCTCTCGCGCTCACCGCGTGCAGCGGTGACGACTCGGGCGACGGCGCCGCCTCGGCACAGGCCAAGGCGGACGCCGCGGCGGCCAAGCAGGCGTCGAGCGCGTCCATCAAGATCTCTCCCAAGGACGGCGCCGACAACGTCAGCATCAACGACGCGGTCAAGGTCACCGTCAAGGAGGGCAAGCTCACCGCGGTCACCCTGAAGGCCGCCTCGGGCGAGCAGGTGCCGGGGGAGATATCCGCCGACGGCCTGTCCTGGGAGCCCGGGGCCGAGCTGGAGAAGGCCACCAAGTACCAGCTCACCGCCACCGCCAAGGATGGCGAGGGGCGCAAGGAGGTCAAGAACACGACCTTCACCACCCTCTCGCCGGGCAACGCCGTCTACGGTGTGTTCACCCCGGAGGACGGCTCCACGGTCGGCGTCGGCATGCCCGTGTCGATCAACTTCACCAAGCCCGTGCAGGACCGGGCGGCGGTGCAGAAGGGCATCACCGTCAGCGCCTCGAGCGGCCAGGAGGTGGTGGGCCACTGGTTCAACGACACCCGCCTCGACTTCCGCCCCGAGCAGTACTGGAAGGCCGGCTCCGAGGTCACCCTCAAGCTCCGGCTGGCCGGGGTGGAGGCCGCGCCCGGCATCTTCGGCGTCCAGTCCAAGGACGTCACCTTCACCGTGGGCCGCAGCCAGGTCAGCACGGTGGACGTGAAGACCAAGAAGATGACCGTGGTCCGGGACGGCAAGACCGTCCGCACCATCCCGATCTCCGCGGGCGCCCCCGACAACCCGACCTACAACGGCGAGATGGTGATCTCCGAGAAGTTCAAGGAGACCCGGATGAACGGCGACACGGTCGGCTTCGAGGGCGAGTACGACATACCGGACGTGCCGCACGCCATGCGCCTGAGCACCTCCGGCACCTTCATCCACGGCAACTACTGGGGCGGCAAGGGCGTCTTCGGCAACACCAACACCAGCCACGGCTGCGTGGGCCTGGAGGACGTCAAGGGCGCGAACGACCCGAGCAAGCCCGGCGCCTGGTTCTACGAGAACTCGCTCATCGGCGACGTCGTCAAGGTCGTCAACAGCCCCGACCGGACCATCTCGCCCGACAACGGCCTCAACGGCTGGAACATGTCCTGGGCGGAGTGGAAGGCCGGCAGCGCCCTCTGATCCCGGCCGCCGCGGCGGGCCCGCCGGGCGCCCGAGGCGTCAGCCCGGCCCGCCCCGATGCCCCCGCAAGGCCGTAACCGGGCACCCGAACGGGTTCCGGAGCGTGAACGATCCGCTCCGGGACCCGTTCTCGTTGTGTGCGACGCCCCGACCCCGCGGTACCCGCCGCCGGATTCGCCGAAAACCACCGCAACCATCGACCGCCGCCCGGAGTCCTACGCAGTGCCGCGCGGCGGGGGTCCGCGCGGTTTCGCGGACCCGCGAGGGGAGAAGCCAGCAGATGAGAGCCAGCGCGGCGGTGCGCCGCCGTACCGGGGTGGTACTCGGGATCGCCGGAATGGTGGTTCCGCTGACGGTGGCGTTCGGGGGGCCTGCCCAGGCCGCCTCGTGCACCACCTCCACCGGCCCGTACCAGAAGCAGGTGGAGAAGTTCCTCGGCCGCCCGGTGGACGGCAAGCAGTCGTCCGCCGACTGCCGGGCGATCCAGAAGTTCCAGACCGCCCACGGCATCAGCCCGAACTACGGCTACGCCGGGCCCATCACCTGGGGTGTGATGAGCCTGATGAACACGCAGAAGGCCGCGGGCAAGAACCCCAACAAGGCCGGGAAGTGCCCGACCAACAAGGGCCGCATCGCCTGCGTGGACCTCACCAGGCAACTGTCGTGGATCCAGGACGGCAAGAAGCTGGTGTACGGCCCCGTGGCCGTGCGCACCGGGCGCGACGGCTACGAGACCCGCACCGGCGCCAAGAAGGTCTACTGGCGCAACAAGAACCACTGGTCCACGCTGTACGACGTGGCCATGCCCTACAGCCAGTTCTTCGACGGCGGCCAGGCCTTCCACTCCATCAAGGGCAGCGTCTGGTCCCCGCCCGGCTCGCACGGCTGCGTGAACATGCGCAGCGGCGACGCCGCGAAGTACTGGAGCCTGCTGCGGAACGGCGACGACGTTCACGTCTGGGGCCGCAAGCCCGGCACCTGAGCGGCACCACCGGTCCGCCGGTAGGCGGCCGGGTCGTCCAGGATGGCGCGGACCACGCTGTGGGCCGCGCCGAGCAGGACCCCGTCCCGCCCCAGCGCGGAGACGGCGAGGCTGCCGGGCCGCCAGCCGCGGTCGGTGACCCGGCGCCGCAGCTCCCGGTCCAGCGGCGGCAGCAGCCACGGCCCCAGCCGGGCCAGCGCCCCGCCGAGCACCACGGCCTGCGGGTCGAGCATGTTCACGGCGCCGGACAGGGCGATGCCGAGCGCGGACCCGGCCCGGCGCAGCGCCCGCCGCGCCGCCGGGTCGCCGTCCTCGGCCAGGGCCGCCAGCAGCCGCACCCGCCCCGCCGGGCCCGGGTGCTCGGCGGCGGCCCTGACCGGGTCGATCCCGGCGGCGCGCAGCACCGCCTCCTCGCCCGCGTATGTCTCCAGGCAGCCGCGCGAGCCGCACGAGCAGCCGGGCCCCTCCGGGCGCACCGGGACGTGCCCCAGCTCCCCGGCGAAGCCGCGGGCGCCGCGGAACAGCCGCCCCTCCACCACCAGGGCGGCGCCGATGCCGATCTCCGCGGAGACGTGCACGAAGTCGGTGCGGTCCGCGGCCCCGCCCAGCCACAGCTCGGCCAGCGCGCCCAGGTTGGCCTCGTTCTCCACCCGGATCCCGGGCCCGCCCGCCCCGCCGTCCGGCCACCCGAGCGCCCGGCGCAGCAGCCCGGCCGCGTCCACCCGCGTCCACCCCAGGTTGGGCGCCCGCTCCACCGTGGCGTGGTCCGGCCCGACCAGGCCCGGCACGGCCACCGTCACGCCCGCCGGGGCCAGCCCGGCACCGGCGGCCTCGGCGGTCACGGCGCGCACCAGGCCCGCCAGGTCGGCGAGCACCTCGCCCGGGTCGCGCCCCCGGTTGCCGGACTCCGCCTCCCGGCGCGCCCGCACCCGTCCGCGCAGGTCCACCGCGCACACGGCGAGGTGGTCCACGCCGACCTCCGCCCCTATCCCGGCGGGGCCGCCCGCGCTCAGGGCGAGCGCGGTGCCGGGGCGGCCGACCGTGCCGGGCCGGGTGACCCCGAGCTCGGTGACGAGACCGGCGGTGATCAGCTCCTCCACCAGGGTGGAGACGGTGGCCTTGGTCAGCCCGACGTCGGCGGCGACGGCCGCGCGGGACGCCTCGCCCCTGGCGGCGACGGCGTGCAGGACCAGGGCGAGGTTGCGGTGGCGCACCGAGGCCTGGGTGGCGGGGGCTCCCCTGGCGGGGCCTGCGGCGCTCATGCGAACAGCGGTCCCGCGGCGCCGAGCGCGGCCGTCAGCCGCTCCAGGGCGGCCTCGTCCCGCGCCACCGGCTCGTACAGGGGCCCGTCGTCGGTGCCCCAGCGGCGGGCGACGGCGGCCGGGTCCTCGCCGGTGAGCAGCGCCGCGGCCTGCGCGGCGGCGCCGAGCGCGACGAGCTCCTCGGCGACGGGCACCCGCACCGCGCGCCCGGACAGGCGGCGCACCGTCTCCCGCCACGCCACCCCGCGCGCCCCGCCGCCGATGAGCAGCAGCGGCTCGTCCCCGCCCGCTCCGTCGCCCGCGGCGAGCACCTGGTCGAGCGCGTTGAGCAGCGCGAACGCCGCCCCGTCGTAGGCGGCCTGGAGCACCTGCCCGGCCGTGGTGTCGTGCCGCAGACCGGTGAGCAGCCCGGAGGCGTAGGGCAGGTTGGGGGTGCGCTCGCCGTCGAGGAACGGCAGCAGCACGGCCTCGCCGCCGGGCTCGACGTCCTCCCGGTCCCGGCCGAGCAGCGTCGCCACCTTGTCCACGGCCAGGGTGCAGTTCAGGGTGCAGGCCAGCGGCAGCCACCCGCCGTGGGCGCCGGCGAACCCGGCGACGGTGCCGCTGGGGTCGGCCGGGCGCCGCAGGGACGGCGCGTACACCGTGCCGGAGGTGCCGAGGCTGAGCGCGGGGCGGCCGGGCAGCAGCCCGAGGCCGAGCGCCGCCGCCATGTTGTCGCCGGTGCCCGCGGCCACGAGGGTGCCGGGGGCGAGCGGCAGCCCGTCGGCGGCGCGCACCTCGCCCGCGGTCTCGCCGGGGGCGAGTACCCGGGGCAGCAGCGCGGGGTCGAGGCCGAGCAACTTCAGCACCTCGGCGTCGTACGCCTCGTCGGCCGTGGACCACCAGGCGGTCCCGGAGGCGTCGCCCCGGTCGGTGGTGCCGCCGTCCGGTTCGCCGGTGAGCCGGCCGCTCAGGTAGTCGTGGGGCAGCCGGACGGCGGCGGTGGCCCGCGCCGCGTCGGGCTCGTGCTCCCGCAGCCACGCCCACTTGGTGGCGGTGAAGCTGACGGGCGGCACGCTGCCCAGCCGCCGCGCGGTGCGCTCGGGCCCGCCGAGGGCCTCGGTGAGCGCGGCGGCCTGCGGCGCGGAGCGCACGTCGTTCCACAGCAGCGCGGGCCGCACCGGGCGGCCGTCGCGGTCCAGGGTGACCAGGCCGTGCTGCTGCCCGGCGACGGAGACGGCGGCGGCGCGCTCGGCCAGCCCCGTCTGCCGCAGGGCGTCGCACAGCGCCTCCCACCACTGCTCCGGGTCGCTCTCCCGCCCCGGGCCGCCGCTGACCCGGTGCCGCGCCTGCCCCCGCGCCAGGACCTCACCCGTCCCGGCGTCCACCACCAGTGCCTTGGTCGACTGCGTGGAGCTGTCCACGCCCACGACCAGCGGTCCGTTCACCATGCCGCACCACCCTGCCTCATCTGCCGGCTTCCTGGCCACCGGCCCCGTCCCTCTTGTCCGATGTGCGCTCGCATACTAATTTGTTCAGCGGCCTGACGAAATCCTCGCGCCAGAAACGCAGAAAAGAGCCGCCCCCATGAACTTCCAGCCAACCCCCGAGGACCGCTTCACCTTCGGCCTGTGGACGGTCGGATGGCAGGGCCGCGACCCCTTCGGCGACGCCACCCGCCCGGCCCTGGACCCGGTGGAGACCGTGCACCGGCTCGCGGAGCTCGGCGCCCACGGCGTGACGTTCCACGACGACGACCTGATCCCGTTCGGCTCCTCCGACAGCGAGCGCGACGAGATCGTGGCCCGCTTCCGCAAGGCGCTGGACGCCACCGGCATGAAGGTGCCGATGGCCACCACGAACCTGTTCACCCACCCGGTCTTCAAGGACGGCGCCTTCACCGCCAACGACCGGGACGTGCGCCGCTACGCCCTGCGCAAGACGATCCGCAACATCGACCTGGCCGTCGAGCTCGGCGCGAAGGTCTACGTCGCCTGGGGCGGGCGCGAGGGCGCCGAGTCCGGCGCGGCCAAGGACGTGCGCACCGCCCTTGACCGGCTCAAGGAAGCCTTCGACATCCTCGGCGACTACGTGCTCGACCAGGGCTACGACCTGAGGTTCGCCATCGAGCCCAAGCCGAACGAGCCGCGCGGCGACATCCTGCTGCCGACCATCGGCCACGCCTTGGCGTTCATCGAGCGACTGGAGCACCCGGAGATCGTCGGCCTCAACCCCGAGGTCGGCCACGAGCAGATGGCGGGCCTGAACTTCCCGCACGGCATCGCCCAGGCCCTGTGGTCGGGCAAGCTGTTCCACATCGACCTCAACGGCCAGTCCGGTATCAAGTACGACCAGGACTTCCGGTTCGGCGCCGGCGACCTGCGCGCCGCGTTCTGGCTGGTGGACCTGCTGGAGTCGGCCGGGTACGAGGGGCCGCGCCACTTCGACTTCAAGCCGCCGCGCACCGAGGACTTCGACGGCGTGTGGGCCTCGGCGGCCGGGTGCATGCGCAACTACCTGATCCTCAAGGAGCGGGCCGCCGCGTTCCGCGCCGACCCCGAGGTGCAGCAGGCGCTGCGCGACTCGCGGCTGCACGAGCTGGCCCAGCCCACCCTCGGCGAGGGCGAGGACCTGGCGTCGCTGCTCGCCGAGGACTTCGACGTGGAGTCGGCGGCGCGCCGCGGCATGGCCTTCGAGCGGCTGGACCAGCTCGCCATGGACCACCTGCTGGGCGCGCGCGGCTGACGAGGGCGAAGCCCCGGCGGGGTCCGGGGGCGAAGCCCCGGCAGCGGGCCCGGGGCTGAGCCCACAGCGGGCCGGGGGCCGGGGCCCGGGGGTGCGCGGGGCGCGAGCCCTCGCACCCGGCCCACGGCCCGGGGCGCCGCCCAGGAGGGGGCCGGAGGGCTTCGGCCCCGGCCCCCGGCCGCCCGGGTGTTCGCCCCCGCCCCCCGAGTCCCCACCGGGGATGCCCCCGGCCCTCACCCCCGCCCGAAGTCTCATCCCCCTCTCATCCGCCCCTCACCTTCGTCTGAGACGCGCTGCCTACCGTGCGGCGCATGTTCTTCACCTATCTCAGACGCGAGCTGCGCCGCCGCAGGAAGGCCGCCCTGGTCGTGGCCCTGGGGCTGGCCCTCGGCATCGGCCTGGTCATCACCGTGTCGTCGGTGTCCGCCGGCATGCGGGACGCGCAGGACGAGGTCCTCAAGTCCCTGTACGGCGTCGGCACGGACATCACCGTGAGCCGGCAGGCCGACGCCGACGGCGAGCGGCCCGCGCGGCCCCGGCTCCGCTTCGACCAGCGCGGCGAGGGGGAGACCGAGAGCAGCAAGGAGGTCGTGGTCCCCGCGGGCGGCCTGGCGGCGCTGGACGAGTCCGCGGTGCGCGAGGTGGCGCGGCAGGACGGCGTGGCCTCGGCCGTCGGCGGGCTGAGCCTGACCGTCAACAAGCTCAACGGCTCCTTCCGGATCGAGCCGGGGCAGCAGCCCCCCGGCGGGCCCGGCAGCTCCGGCAAGGGCGGCCCGGACGTCGTCGAACGCGGGCACGGCTCCGCCGAGTTCGACGTCGACAGCTACACCCTGTTCGGCGTGGACGTCAGCGACCAGGGCGTCGGCCCGATGAGCTCCGTCGGCATCAGCGAGGGCAAGGGCTTCACCGCGGCCCAGGCCGACGCCGCGGTGGCCGTCCTCGACAGCGGCTACGCCCGGCAGGAGAAGCTCGACGTCGGCGACACCCTGACCATCAAGGGCGCCGAGTACGAGATCGTCGGCATCGCCACGGCCGACACCGGCGAGCCCGCGGCCAACGTGTACGTGCCGCTGGCGCGCGCCCAGGCCCTGGCCGACGTGGACATGAAGGACAAGGTCAGCACCGTCTACGTCAAGGCGGAGGACGCCGACCGGGTCGGCGCGGTGAAGTCCGCCATCGAGAAGAACGTGACCGGCACCACCGTCACCAGCTCCTCCGACCTCGCCGAGCAGGTCTCCGGCTCCCTGTCCACCGCCTCCGACCTGGCCACCAGCATCGGCAAGTGGCTGTCCGCGGTGGTGCTCGCCGCCGCGTTCCTCATCGCCGCGCTGCTCACCGGCTCCGCCGTCACCCGCCGCGTCCGGGAGTTCGGCACCCTCAAGGCCGTCGGCTGGAGCCGCGGCCGGGTGGTGCGGCAGGTCGTCGGGGAGGCGTTCGCCGGCGGCGCGCTCGGCGGGGCCCTCGGCATCGCGCTGGGCGTCGCCGGGGCCCTCGCCGTCACCGCGGTCGCGCCCGGTCTCACCGCCACCGTCGGCGCCACCGGCGCGACCGGCGCAGGACCCGGCGGCCCGGGCGGCTTCGGCGGGCCCCGGGTGCTGGGGGAGAAGACCGCCAAGAGCATCGACATCGCCCTGACCGCCCCGCTCACCGCGACCACCATCGCCCTGGCCGTGCTGCTCGCCGTCACCGGCGGTCTGGTGGCGGGCGCCTTCGGCGGCTGGCGCGCGGCGCGGCTGCGCCCCGCGGACGCCCTGCGCCGCATCGAGTAGCCCACCGCACCCCCTCCCCGAAGGAGTCGCAGGCATGTACACACTCACCGGTGTCGTCAAGCGCTACCGGCGCGGGCACCAGACCGTCGAGGCCCTCGCGGGCGTGGATCTGACCATCGCTGACGGCGACCACCTCGTCGTCAAGGGCCCCACCGGGGGCGGCAAGTCCACCCTGCTCCAGATGCTGGGCGGCCTGGACCGGCCCACCGGGGGCGTGGTCGAGCTCGACGGCACCGACCTGGCCCGGCTGAGCGAGGCCAGGCTGACCCGGGTGCGGGCGCGGAGCATCGGCTTCGTCTTCCAGACCTTCAACCTCATCCCCACCCTCAGCGCCCAGGAGAACGTGGAGACCGCGCTGGTGCCCCTCGGCGTGAAGGCCGCGGAGCGGCGGCGCAGGGCCGCCGAGGCGCTGGAGTCGGTGGGCCTGGCCGAGCGTCGCTCCCACCTGCCGAGCGAGCTGTCCGGCGGCCAGCAGCAGCGGGTGGCGATCGCCCGGGCCCTGGTCAAGCGGCCCAGGGTGCTGCTGGCCGACGAGCCCACCGGCAACCTGGACGAGGGCACCCGCGACGAGATCAGCGCCCTGCTCGACGGCCTGTGGCGCGAGCACGGGCTCACCTATGTGATGGTCACCCACGACAGTTCGCTGGCCGCCCGGGCCCCGCGGGTGGCGACGATCGACCGCGGCACCCTGACGGTGAAGGACCAGCGCCGCCCCGAGGCGGCCGGCGCCACCTGATCCACCGTCACCCCAAAGCCCCCTCCCGGCCGTCCGCCGGACCGGCGAACCGGCCGGTCGGCCGGGAGGGCCCACGCGCCCCGCCCCCGCCCGCCCCTGACGGCGGCGCACTCGCCGCGTCGCGCTCCGGTCCCGCGAACCGGGGCGCCCGGCTGTTACAGAACCGCCTGGCAACCGCCCTTGTTCCGTGCGCAACCCGGGCGGAAGCATGAATGCGCACAAGCGGGGCCGGGACTGGCCGGGGGGCCGGGGGGAGACCGCAGCCTTTTCCTCGAAGCGCTTCCGTCACGCCCGACGGCGCCCGCGCCACCGAGCGAGGGGAAGGCAGACTTTGCGCACAACCGGATCCACCGGCCCGGCCGCCGCGGCCCTGTCCGCGGCCCTGGCGGGCGCGCTGGCGCTCGGCCTCGCCCCCGCGGCGCAGGCCGGACCCGCGCCGGCGGGCGCGCCGTCGTGGCAGGGCAGGCCCACCGGGGAGCCCGCCCGCGCGGTCACCCTGATCACCGGCGACCGGGTGCACATGGACGCCGGGGGACGGGTCGTCCGGGTCACCCCGGGCCGGGGCCGCGGCGCGATCCCGGTGTCCGTCAGGACCGTCCACGGCCGTACCCACGTCCTGCCCATGGACGCCGCCGGGCTGGTCGCCAAGGGCCGCCTGGACCGGCGCCTGTTCGACGTCACCACCCTGCTGGCGTCCGGCTACGACGACTCCGGCCGCGCCGGCACCCCGCTGATCGTCTCCTACTCCGGCGGGCGGCGCGCCGCGGCGCGGAGCGCCCTGAAGGCCGCCGACGTGACCGTGCGCCGCACCCTGCCCGCCCTCGGCGGGGAGGCCGTCACCGCGCCCAAGGCCGGCTCCACCGAGGTGTGGAACGCCCTCACCCGCGAGGGCACCGGCCCCGCCCGCCGCACCGCCGCCGGCATCGCGCGGGTGTGGCTGGACGGTGTGCGCCGGGCGAGCCTGGACCGCAGCGCGTCCCAGATCGGCGCCCCCGCCGCCTGGCGGGCCGGGTACACCGGGAAGGGCGTCAAGGTCGCGGTGCTGGACACCGGCGTGGACCAGACCCACCCCGACCTGAAGGGCGCCGAGGTCGCGGAGAAGAACTTCTCCGCCGCGGAGGACACCGTGGACCGGGCCGGCCACGGCACCCATGTGGCGTCCGTGATCACCGGGTCGGGCGCCAAGTCGGACGGGAGGAACCGCGGCGTCGCCCCGGACGCGCTGATCCTGGACGCCAAGGTCCTCGACGACGACGGCTACGGCGAGGACTCCGGTGTCCTCGCCGGCATCGACTGGGCCGTGCGGCAGGGCGCGAAGGTGATCAACCTCAGCCTCGGCGGGCCCGACACCCCCGAGGACGACCCGCTGGAGAAGGCGATCGACGCCTACACGCGGGACAAGGGCGTGCTGTTCGCCGTCGCCGCGGGCAACGACGGCCCCGGCGAGGGCACCCTGGGCTCGCCCGGCACCGCCGAGGAGGCCCTGACCGTCGGCGCGGTGGACCGCGACGACGCCGTCGCGGAGTTCTCCGGCAGCGGGCCCGCCGCCGACGGCTCGCTCAAGCCGGACGTCACCGCGCCCGGCGTGGACATCGTCGCCGCCAAGGCGGCCCACGGCTATCTGGGCGACCCGGCGGGCGACGGGTACGTGTCGATGTCCGGCACCTCCATGGCCACCCCGCACGCGGCGGGCGCGGCCGCGATCGTCGCCCAGCGGCACCCCGGCTGGACCGGCCGGCAGATCAAGCAGGCGCTGACCGCCTCCGCGCGTTTCGGCGACGCCACCGCCTACCGGCAGGGCGGCGGCCGGGTGGACCTGGCGCGGGCGGTCGGCCAGAGCGTGGTGACCGAGCAGACCCGGCTGGACTTCGGCGTGCAGTTGTGGCCGCACCACGACGACGAGCCGGTGACGCGGAAGGTCACCTACCGCAACCACGGCAGCGAGCCGGTCACCCTGGACCTGCGGCTGCACGGCACCGGCGGCCCCAACGGCCCGACCCCGCCCGCCCTCCGGCTCAGCGCCTCCCGGCTCACTGTCCCCGCGGGCGGCACCGCCGACGCGGAGCTCACCGTCGACACCACCACCGGCGAGGACGGCCTCCACTCCGGCCTGCTGGCCGCCACGGCGGACGACGGCACCCGGGTCGGCACCGCCTTCGGGGTCGTCCGCGAGGTGGAGTCCTACGACCTGACGGTGCGGACCCTCGACGCCGCGGGCAAGCCCGGCGCCGGCTCCCTGACCTCGGTCGTCGGCCTGGACAACGCCGTGGAGAAGATGCCGGACGACACCGACGGCGACGGCGTGGTGAAACTCCGCCTGCCCAGGGGCGACTACGTGGTGGACACCTCCATCAGCACCGGCGACCGGAAGCTGGCCCTGATGACCCGGCCCAAGCTGTCGCTGACCCGGGACACCGCGCTCACCCTGGACGCCCGCGCGGCCAAGCCCGTGAAGGTCACCCCGCCGGACCCCAAGGCCGGCCTCAACGCCGCCTTCGTCGCCTACGAGATCGACGAGGGCCGCGGCTACGCCCTCGGCAACTTCCTGTTCGAGCTCGACGGCGTCAGCACCGCCCACGTCGGCCCCGCCCTCCCCGACGACCGGCTCACCTCCCTGATCGGGGGCACCTGGTCGCGCGGCGCGGACGTGTACGACCTGGCCTACGCCCGCCGCGGATCGCTGCACACCGGCTTCACCCACCGGGCGGCCGCGAGCGAGCTGGCCCGGGTGGAGGTCACCGTCGGCGAGCCCGCGGCGGGCAAGCAGGGCGCGGTCTCCGCCGGGTGGTGGAGCGAGCGGATGGCGCTCGGCGTCGTACCCGACCCGGTCGCGCTGCCCGGCACCGTGCGGCACCACGTCGGCACGCCCCCCGGACTGAAGTGGAGCTTCGACCTCCACCAGAGCGCCGACGACGAGGACGAGACCTATCTGGAGCACCCCGTCCGCCGCGCCTACCGGGCCGGGAAGACCTACCGGTTCACGATGAACGTGGGCGTCTTCGGCCCGTCCGCGGGCGGGCCCGAAAGCCCGTTCGGCGCGGTGCGCCACCAGGACGGCATCGACCTGTGCGTGCCGATGTTCAGCGACGGCGCGGGCAACTTCGGCGACTCCCTGGTCACCAGGGCCCGGACCACGGTCACCGCCGACGGCAGGAAGATCGTGGACGAGGAGACCGGGCCGTGCGGCGGTCTCGCCGACCTGCCCGACGCGGCGGCCACCTACACCATCAGCGCCGACGTCAGCCGCAGCGCCAAGGTCTCCGCCGCCACCACCCGGGTCACCGCCGACTGGACGTTCACCTCGGCGCGGCCCACCGGGGACGAGGAGGTGTGGCTGCCGCTGTCCACCGTCCGCTTCCACCCGAAGCTGTCCCTGGCGAGCACCGCGAAGGCGGGCCGGTCGCTGACCGTGCCGCTGACCGTGGAGGGCGCCGCCGCGGGCCGCGGTCTGCGCACGCTGCGGGTGTGGGTCTCCTACGACGGCGGCGAGTGGTGGCGCGGGACCGCCGTGCGGACGGACGCGAACGGCGGCAAGTCGATCACGCTGAAGCACCCGGAGCGCGCGAAGTCCGTGTCGTTGAAGGTGCGCCTCAGCGACACCTCGGGCAACACCACCCACCAGGTGCTCCACCGCGCCTACAACCTGGTCCGGTAGCGAGCCGGCGCGGACCGGTGACGGCCCCGGCCCGGCGGCACACGACCGCCGGACCGGGGCCGCCGCACGTCCCGGCACCGGCCGGCACACGGCGGACCGGCACGAACGACGCCCCCAGCCGGCGTCGCTCACGGGGGGAAGCGACGGTGCCGGCTGAGGGCTGACAACACATATTATTCATCGCCCGGCGAAAAACGCTCTGTGGATCATCGCGTCCCGGTCGAGTATCGCCAGTGGCACGCCGTGTCGAACGCCCGAGCGCGCCCGTAAAACCCCTGGAGGCCACCCGCCCTCAGGTGCCAGGGTGCCCAACCATGACCGAATCCGCCCTGCGCGACCTCGCCTACGAGGACCTGGACTTCAACTCCCCCCTGTCCGACGCCCGCGCCGCAGAACTGCTGCGCTCGCTGCGCCCCCTGGCCGGAGCCACCGTGCTCGACCTGGGATGCGGCTGGGCCGAACTGCTCCTGCGGCTGCTGGAGGCCGAACCGACCGCCACCGGCGTCGGCGTGGACACCGCGGAGGGAGCCCTCGCCCGCGGCCGGGCCGCCGCCGCGGCGCGCGGCCTGACCGACCGGGTCCGACTGGAGCGGGCGGACGCCGCCGGGTGGGCGGGCGATCCGGTGGACGTCGTCATCACCGTTGGTGCCACCCACGCCTGGGGCGGCGCCCGCCGAACCCTGGAGGCGGTCCGCCCGCTGCTGCGCCCCGGCGGGCGGCTGCTGCTCGGCGAGGGCTTCTGGGAGCGCGAGCCCACCCCGGCCGCGCTCGCCGCCCTGGACGCCGCACCCGACGACTACACCCCGCTCGCGGGCCTGGTCGAGCTGGCCGTGGCGTGCGGGTACCGGCCCCTGGCCGTGTCCGTGGCGAACGCCGACGAGTGGGACTCCTTCGAGTCCCGGTGGTGCGGCGGCCTGGAGCGGTGGGCGCTGGCCCACCCCGGCGCCCCGGAGGCCGCGCCCGCCCGCGAGCGCGCCGACGACCACCGCGCCGGGTGGATGGCCTACCGGGGCATCCTCGGCTTCGCCTACCTCACCCTCGCCCCCGCGGCCTGACCGCACCCCGCGCCCGCGCCGCCGGAGCGCGGCGGGGGCGCGGGACCCGTCGCCGCGCCCCGCGCCCGTGCCCGAGCCCGTTCGCCCGGGAGCACGACGTCCGATGACCGCCGGAACGCCGCGCCCCCGGCCGCGCACCATGGCGTCCATGACCACCACGACCGCCACCTACCGGATCACCGCCATCCCCGCCGACGTCCTGGCCGGGCTGCGGCGGCGCGACGACGCGGGCCGCCCGCCGCGGCTCGTCCACGACGCCGAGGGCGGCTCGCCGCTGCGCTGCTGCCTGACCCGCGGCCGCCCGGGGGAGACCCTCGCCCTCGTCTCCTACGCCCCGCTGCGGCGCTGGGCCCGGGCCACCGGCGCCGACCCGGGCCCCTACGACGAGACCGGCCCCGTCTTCATCCACCCCGGGCCGTGCCCGGGCCCGGCGGGCGACGGCGTGCCCGAGGCCGTCCGCGGCGAACGCCGCGTGTGCCGGGCCTACACGGCGGACGGCTCCATCCGCGGCGGCCTGCTGGTGGACCCGCTGCACCCCGAGATGCCGCCCACCGTTGAGGCCGCCCTGGACACCCTGTTCGCCGACCCGGACACCGCCGTGGTGCATGTGCGCTGCGTCGAGTTCGGCTGCTTCGTCCACGCGGCCCACCGCCACCCGGACGCCTGACCGGCTCCCACCCCGGCCCCGCGCCCCGGCCCCCGCCCCCGCCTCACTCCCCGGCCGAGGGCCCCGGCTCCGCGCACCCGTAGCGGCCGAGCGCGAACCGGGCGACGACGAGCTTGCCGCCGGGCGCGCCGCGCCTCCACCACAGCTCGTCCGCGAGCGCGGCGACGATCGCCAGCCCCCGGCCGGACACCGCCCGGTCGTCGGGCTCCGCGCCCGGCGCCGGGAGCACCGGCGGGCGCGGATCCTCGTCGCCCACCTCCAGGCACAGCTCACCCGTGCGCGCCCGCCGGCGCACGCCCACCGTCACCGCCCGGTCCACCCCCCTCCCGTGGACCGGGCGCACGGCGTGCCGCACCGCGTTGATCACCAGCTCGTTGGCGCACAGCACGGCGTCGTCCAGCACCGCCCACAGCCCCCAGTCCGCCAGCGCCGCCGTCACCAGCAGCCGCGCGTTGCGCGGTGTGTGCCGTGACTCGGCGCGGTAGCGGTCGCCCCTGAACTCCGTCCAGCCCGGCGCGGGCACCGGCCCTCCCCACCCCGCGCCCACCGGCGCCTCCGCGTTCATCTCCTGGACGCGCATGACACATCAGCCCCGTTGGTCTCGCCTCGCCGTGTTCTGTCCCGCCCCACGATGCTGCCGCGGCGTGTCGTGCGGCAGAGGAGCCAGACAGGGGGCCAGACGGGGGCCACAATGGGTACACAGGCCATACGGGGGGGCCACGGATGACCCATGAACGTCAGCGTTTCGGACAGTACCTCGCCCGGCTCCGGCTGGACGCGCGCATAAGCCAGCGGGACCTGGCCGACCACCTGTGCCGCCTGTCCGGCACCCAGTCCCTGACCAGGCACGAGGTCAGCCGGTGGGAGCGCGGCGCGCGCACCCCCGACACCTGGCTGCCGTTCCTCGCCCAGGCGCTCGGCGTGCCGCTGGAGGAGCTGCGCAGGGCGGCGTTCCCCGCCCGCCGGGGCACCCGACCCGTGCCGGTCCGCGCGGCCCGGCACGGGCGGGGCCTCGCCGACCTGATGCCGGGCGGCGCGCCGCTGACCCGGCGCACCGCCCGCACCGGCCGCCGCGTCGGACAGGACGCCGTCGACCACGTCCTCCGCCGCGCGCACCGGCTGCGCCTGGCCGACGACGTGCTCGCCGGCGGCGACCTGCTGCACCCGGCGCTGCGCGAACTCGACTCGGCGACCCGGCTGTACCGGGACGCGGCGTTCACCGAGGAGACGGGCCGCCGCCTGCTCGCCGCCATCGGCGAACTCGCCCAGATCGCCGGGTGGATAGCCGCCGACGCGGGCGAACTCGCCCGGGCCGAGCGCATCCACCGCCTCGGCCTGACCGCCGCCCGCACCGCCCGGGACCACACCCTGGCCGCCAACATCCTCGGCTCGCTGGCCTACCAGGTCACCAACACCGGCGATCCCGCGGAGGGCGTCGCCATGGCCAGGGCCGCGGTCGACCTCGCCGGCGACGAGGCGCCGCCCCGGGCCCGCGCCCTGTACTGGGACCGCCTGGCCTGGGCGCACGTGCGGGCCGGCCAGACCCAGCCCGCCCTGCACGCGCTGGCCCGCGCCGCCGAGGCGTACGCGCAGGCCGGCCCCGGCGACGAGGACCCGCCGTACCTGTACTGGGTGGACCGCGAGGAGATCCAGATCATGGAGGCGCGCGCGTACACCGAACTGCGCCGCCCCCTGCGCGCCGTGCCCGTCCTCACCGACGTCCTCGGCCGCTACGACGCCACCCACGCGCGGGAGCTGGCCCTGTACCTGTCCTGGCTGGCCGTGGCCTACGCCGACGGCAACGAGCCGGAGGAGGCCGCCCGCACCGCCGCCCGCATGCTCACCCTGAGCACCGACATGGCCTCCGAACGCACCGCGGAGCGCTCCCGCGTGGTCCTGCGCCATCTGAGGACCTTCGCCAAGGTGCCCGCCGTCCGCGCGCTCCTGGCGGAGCACCCGGTGCCGTGAACGGCCCCCGCGGGCGGGGCCGTTCACGGCGAGGTCAGCGCCCGACGGCCAGGGCCACGCTCAGCATCCGGGCGAAGACCTCCACCATCGTCACGTCGTCCTTGGTGAGGTCGCCGGGCTCGGGGCAGTCCACGGCGAGGATGCCGTAGCTGGTGCTCCCCGCCTTGACCGGCGAGCTGATGAAGGTGCGGTACCTGGGGGCGCCCTGGGGCCGCAGGCGCGGCCGGAGGCGGCCGATGTCCTCGACGAAGACGCTCCGGCCGGTGTCCAGTTGCTCCAGCATCCGCCTGCCGAGCGGCTCGGTCTCCCGGAACGGCGTGCTCGGCGGCACCGTGCCCCCGGCCCAGACCTGGTTCAGGCACCTCAGCTCCCGCTGCCCCGGCGTGGTGTCCGACAGCTCCAGGAAGCAGGCGCGGGTGCGGTCCGTCCCCAGCAGGTTCGCCGCCAGCGAGACGATGGCCAGCTTCACCTGCTGCTGCAACCGGGTGCGCTCCAGGCCGCGCGCGGAGACGATCTGCTGGAGGTTGAGCGTCAGGGGCACGAGGGCGTCCTCGAACGCGCGGCGCTGCCTCGCGGTCGCCGCCTCCGCCGCCTCGGCCGCGGTGCCCACCCGGCGGTTGGCCAGCCACACGGTCAGCAGCGTGGCCGCGGCGCCCACCGAGGTAGTGGTCCAGAAGGCCCAGGTCGGCATGCCTAAGCCGACGATCATCTGCGCCAGGTACGGCGTGACCGCCAGTCCGCCGGCGGCGACGACACTCTTCCCCATCGCGGCCCCCCGCACTCTCCACGCTGGTGTAGCGGATTGTACACGGAGGGTAGCCCATCCGGGGGACGTCCGGTTGAACCGGGAGCGGGCCGGGCAAACAGGCCGTAAGCTGGAAACGGCGATCGAAGACTCAGGCCCCTTGTCCCGCATGGCGGTTGGGAGGCGGGTGGGGCGTCGCTCGAGCGATGGAGTCCATCATGCCGTCCGACGAGGAGCATGACGATCTCGACGATGTGGGGGGACCGATGTCGGCTGACTGGAGCGGGATCGCCTTGGAGGGCGACCCGCGCATGGGCGAGTTCCAGCGCGACCCGGCGGGCTACATGGAGGTGCGGGCCAAGACCATGCGGTCGGGCCACTTCCACGAGGAGGAAGCCCGCCTCCTGCGCCAGAAGAACGACCACCTGAAGTCCGTCCTCATGAGCCTCCTCCGCCTCCGCTTCCGCACCTGACCCATCGGCCTTCGCCCGGACAGCGGGGACCGGTCACGGCGGCCCCTGCCACCCGGAGGGCAGGTCGTACCGCGCCAGGTCGAAGCGTGCGAGCACGAACTTCCCGCCGCCGGCCGAGCGCGCCCACCACAGTTGGTCGGCGAGGGCGTCCACGATCGCCAGGCCGCGCCCGGAGACCGCGAACTCCTCGCCGTCCCCCGCCGACCGCCGGGGCAGGCACGGGTCGTCATCGGCGACCTCCAGGACCAAGGCCCACCAGCCCCGCAACCGCAACGACAGCGACACCAGCCGATCCTGCGCCGTCCCGTGCCGTGCGCACGACGCGTGCCGCACCGCGTTGATCACCAACTCGTCGGCGCACAGCACCGCGTCGTCCAGCACCGGGTACAGCCTCCAGTCCGCCAGCGCGGCCGTCACCAGCAGACGCGCGTTGTGCGGGGTCTGCTGGGAGGCGGCCGAGAAGCGGCCCTGCCGACTCCGTACGTTCGACGCGCAGGCGTCGGGCGAGGACGCCGACCCATGACCGACGTGGCCCGTGCCCAGAGCCGTTGCCGCCGCGCCGCCGGCGGAGCCGTGGGTGATCAAGTCCCGTACCTGCATGGCAATCAGCCTCCACCGCCCCGCGGGCGGTTTGCACCGCGTTGCCGGGACGAGAAGCACATTCGGCTGCGAGGATGAGAAACGTCCTGAACGTCCCCGAGACGCCCGGGGGAGCCCTTGAACGAATCGCTCAGGCGGGCCATGGCCGATGCGAGGATGACGGAGCGGGAGTTGGCCGAGGCGTGCGGTGTGGACGCCAAGACCGTGGGCAGATGGCTGACGGACGCCGGTCGTGTCCCGCACCCGCGGCACCGATGGGCCGCGAGTGACGCCCTGGGAGTTGACGAATCCGTGCTCTGGCCAGACACCGCCCGAACAGCGATCAAGACCGGGCCCGACCGCGAGGTCGTGTCGATCTTCCCCTACCGTTCCGCAGCCCCCACGTCCCTGTGGCGGAACCTGATCACCAAGGCCACCGAGGAGTTGACCTTCGCGGGGTACACCAACTACTTCCTGTGGCTGGAGCAGGCGAACTTCGGCGCGGCACTCCGCCGCAAGGCGCAGCAGGGTTGCTCCGTTCGCTTCCTGGTCGGCGAGCCCGACAGCGAGGTCACCAGGGCACGGGAGCGGGAGGAGAACGTCCCGCTCACGCTCTCCGTCCGCATCAGCGTGACCCTCACGGAGCTGGCGAAGCTCAAGCAGGTTGAGGGCATCGAGGCGCGCCACTCGACGGGCCACGCCCACCTGTCCGTGTTCCGGTTCGACGACGACATGATCGTCACTCCGCTGCTGACCCACCGCGTGGGCCACGACGCTCCGATGCTGCACCTGCGCCGCCACCAGGACGACGGACTGTTCGACCGCTTCGCCCATCACACGGAGGAGCTGTGGCGCCATGGGCGCTGTGTCTGGGGGGACGACCATGGCCAGGCGTGACTACGAGGACGACCCCGACGCCCCGGCCCCCAACAGTCTGGTGCCCGCAGCTTCGGCCGTGGTGGTGGACGGCGAGGGGCGGATCCTGCTGCACCGCCGCAGGGACAACGGCATGTGGGCGCTGCCCGGCGGCGCGATGGAGCTGGGGGAGTCGCTGGCGGACTGCGCGATCCGGGAGACCCGCGAGGAGACCGGCCTGACCGTGGAGATCACCGGAATCGTGGGCACCTACACCAACCCCCGCCACGTATTCGCCTACGACGACGGCGAGGTCAGGCAGGAGTTCTCCGTCTGCCTCCTGGCCCGCCCCGTGGGGGGCACCCTGACCGCGTCCGACGAGTCCCACGAGGTCCGCTGGTTCCGCCCGGAGGAAGTCGATGCCCTCCCCATGGTCAGCGGCATCCGCAAGCGGGTGAACGACTGGCGCGACGGCACCATGCCCGCCGTGCGGTAGCGAGCGGCTCCCGTGCGCTCAGGTCGTCCCGCTCTCCTGCGACCCGGACGTCGACGACCGACGATCCGGGGTTCCCCGCGACGGACAGTGTCAACGGGGACGCGCCCCGACAGCGGGTAGTCGCACCAGCCGTCGGGGCGATCCGCGTCCGTGCTCGGCAGAGCGGTCTCGATGGCCTGCCGGTCCCAGTCGTCGGAGTCGTAGCCGGTGAAGAACGCCACCGATTCGCACAAGGCTCGAAGGTTCTCCTCCCGGACCCGATCGATCCCGGTCTCGGACTCGGCCATGACGCAGAGCGTAGCCACCGTGACCGCGGATGCCACGGGAAACACTCACTCCCCGGCGCGCGCGATCCCCACCGGACAGGTGACCCCCGTCCCAACGAGGGTGTAGCTATGTGACCCATGAGAGCGTACGAGCAGCGATCTACTGCCGGATCAGCCAGGACCGTGCGGGAGCCGGGCTCGGCATCGCCCGCCAGGAGGAGGACTGCCGGGCACTGTGCGCCCGTAAGGGCTGGGATGTCGTCGCCGTGTACCCGGACAACGACGTCAGCGCCTACTCGGGAGCCCCGCGCCCGAAGTGGCAGGAGTTGTTGGAGGACATCAGGAACGGCACCGTCAACGCAGTGGTGTGCTGGCACGTGGACCGGCTCACCCGCTCTCCCCGCGAGCTGGAAGACGTGATCGATCTGGCCGACCGGCACGGCCTTGAGCTGGCCACCGTGTGCGGGGAGATCGACCTTGCCACGCCGACCGGCCGCATGATCGCGCGCATGCTCGGCGCCGCCGCTCGTCACGAGGCGGAGCACAAAGCCGAGCGCCAGCAGCGCCAGCGGCGCCAGGCAGCCGAGGCGGGCAAGGTTGCGGGCGGCGGTGCGCGACCGTTCGGTTACGAGGACGACCGCTTGACTGTCCGCGAGAGCGAAGCAGAGATAGTCAGGGAAGGCGCGCGCCGGGTGCTGGCCGGGGAGAGTCTGGCGAGTATCTGCCGGGACTGGCAGGAACGGAAGATCGTCACCACGGCAGGGATCCCGTGGAAGCCGAGCGGACTGCGCCGCATGCTGGCATCCGCCAGGATCAGCGGGCGCCGGGAGCACACTCCCCGCAATACGTGGGAGCACACCCGCCCGCTGCTGGGAGAGATCACGGGCGACGCCGTGTGGCCGGGGATCATCAGTCACGAGGAGTCCGACCGCCTCCGTGCCATTCTGAGCGACGCGGGCCGGAACAAACGGCCGAAGGGCACCGGCCGCAAATATCTGCTCTCGGGGATTCTGCGATGCGGCAAGCCGATCGGTCACGAGAAGGTGTGCGGTTGGGGCATGGTCGGACGCCCCCGTGCGGGAGTGCCGCGCTACGTCTGCCCCAACGTGCCCGGCACCGACGCGTGCGGCGGCACGGCGACGAATGCCGCGAGGACGGACGACCACATACGCGACATGGTGCTGACTGCCTTCGAGTCGCCCGCGTTCATGCAGCGTCTCCGCCAACCGGACCCGGGTGACGAAGGTGACGATCTTTTCAGCCTCATCCGCGCTGACGAGGAGGAGTTGGAAGCGCTCGCCGACGACTTCGGTCAGCAGCGCATCACTCGCAAGGAATGGATGATCGCCCGCGCGCCGGTACAGGACCGACTGGAACGCAACCGCGCGAAGTTGGCGAAGGTATCGCGGAAGTCCGTCCTGCTGGGATTCGTCGGCAGCTATGAGGACATGCTGGGCCGCTGGGAGCAGCTCAACGACTCCCAGCGGCGAGCGGTGATCACCTCGGCGGTCCGGTCGGTGCGGGTCGCCCCGTCCAACCCGCGCAAGAAGTGGGATCCGGATCGGTTCATCTTTGAGTGGATTGCCTGACCCCTGCCGAAGCGCAGCGACGGTCAGAGGGTTTGATCAACGAGAAGACGCGGGCAGCGCGTTCGATCACGGCAAGGTCTTCGATCACGGGGGGAAGACCTTGCCGTGCGCGTGAGGCAGCGACTCGGCGCCGCAGTTCGTCAGGGGCCAACAGCGTCTCCGCAGCGACTCACGGTCTTGGCCGCTTCGCGGTTTCTGCCGCGGTCCTCGGCTATGTCGGCGGCGATGAGGGAGGCGCCGGGGGTGTGGCCGGAGCCGACGTAGCGCCAAGCCGCGTCAACGACCACATCGGCGCGGGGGAGCAGTCCGGCATCGTGGCGTCGAAACTCAAGCCGTTGTGCGCGGAGCACGCCATAGGTTGTCGAGTAGTTGCGGGATTTGCTCAAGCAGTGGCCGCGGTAGCCGAGTGTGTGTGCCCAGGGTCGCAGCCGTAGGTGTCCCAGCTCTGGCAGCGCGCCGAGTCGCCAACAGGTCGCTATGAGCGTGCGTATGTGGTTGTTGACCGGGAGGAGAGGAATTTCGTCGGAGTGGTGGATGCGGCGGTCAGTACCGCCCGCATCGCCCACGCTCTTGGTGGTGTATTTGGCGATGTAGGCCGCTACCGCGTCGTCGGTGAGTGGCTGGCCGGAATCCAGGGAGCGTAGGGGGCGGACGTCGAGTTGAGAGCCCCACCGCAGGACCAGCTCACCGAGCGCCGCCGTCCAAGGGACGGTGACCCGCACCCCCGAGGCTGCGAGCCGTACCGCGTCCGTCACAGCCCTAGCCGTTGCCCAGGAAGGTGGGTCGGTGTGGGGTCCCTCGGGGCCGTCGAGGCGCACGACGGCATGGAAGTGGACCGCCCCACGCCGTTGGTACTCGGCGACCTTGGCGAAGGCGAGCCGCGCTTGTGCCGACAGGGCGGCCTGTGTGAGTCCGAGTTCGGCCGCCAGGCGTCGCCGCACGTTTCGGGTGAAGCGGTCCCATAGTTCCCGGGTGTGGGCGTGCCACAGGACGTGGTGGGGATAGTCGTAGCAGGCCGGGCACAAGGGCTGGCCGACGAGGGGGTCTGTGTCGGTGTGGGTGCGTCCGCAGCCGACCGGGCGCCCGTGCTCGCACAGCCCGCCAGCGCGCCGGGGAAGGCAGCGTTGCCCGACGGGGGTGGCTCGGTGCACCGGGCCGAAGGATGGAGCGGTGAGCGTGATGAACAGGGCGGGGTGGCGCCGGACGGTGGCGGGGACGCCCTTGCCGCCGCTCAGGCCAGCGCGGACGAGGTGGTAGGTGTCGCCTTGATGCTCGTAGGAGCAGGAGGGGCAGCGGGAGGCGCGGCGGTTGCGGCAGCGGACGGGCAGGCGTCCGCCAGGTTCGTCATCAGTGGTGTAGCGGTGGAGGACTTCGCCCGTTGCCGCGTCCACGGTGGTGGTGTGTCCGGCGAGGTAGACGGGGTGGGCGCACCCACCAGTGCCGCGGATCAGCTCCAGCCAGCGCGTGAACCCGGGTTCGTTGGCCAGGCGGATCAGGTCGCGGTCGGTCTCGGAGAGGCCGCGCAGGCGCTCCTCCCGGGCGAGGTAGGAGCGCCGCGCGGTCGGGTCGATGAACGGGTTCTTGTCGGCTCCGCGCGGGGCGGTGGTCATGGGGTGGGGACCTCCCGGGGTCGGCGGCGACGAGGGCCGCGGGGTGGATGGGGGCGGGGCGTGGGGTCATGGCGATCACTCCTTTCCGGTTGGTCCGGGTCAGGGTGTGGGGTCAGCGGACGGTCCCGGTGCCACGGCAGCAGCGGCAGCGCACGAGCCGACCGGAGGGGCTCCGGCGGGAACGCTCGCCCTTGCAGACGGGGCAGCGCACACGACGCATGGGCACGGCGAGGCGCCTCCTTTCTGGCGGGGGTGGGTTAGCTGGGCAGGCCGCTGGCCATCCACTCGACCGTCTTGAGCACGGCCCAGCCGATCGGGGACATCGCGACGTTGAAGCCGAAGAGGCCGATCACAATCGCCTGCCAGGCGCGCACGTCGCGGGAGCGGACGAGCATCACGGTCACCAGGCCGAGCACGAAGACCAGCGGGAAGGAGGTGGTCACTCCTTCGCCTCCTCTCGCAGCGCGGGCAAGTCGGGGGTGAGGTGAGCGCAGTCGCGGGCGGTCCGCTTGGCGCGGTCGGTGGTGGTGAGGGTCGAGCGGGCCCGTGTCCAGGCGCCGTGTTCATCGGTGGTGACGGCGACGCCCTGTTCGTCGGCGGTGATCGCTTGGGCAACGGTGATCGCGTCCGGGGACAGGTCGCCGAGTGCCATCTCCGCCGTGCCGGGATCGTTCACCCGGTGGCAGACCCGCCCGGCGAGCTGGGCCCGCAGCGCCGTGACTCCGGGGCCCAGTTCGGAGCCGACCCGTTGCCCGGCCACCACCAGGTGGACGCCCAATGCCGCGCCGAGCTGGGCAAGACGCACCAAGGCCGTGGAGCAGCGAGCGGACAGGGCCTTGTCCTCCCGGGAACCGTCCGAGAGGTACAGCTCCGCCAATTCGTCCACGACGACCACCACCGGCACCGGCCGGGAGATCTCCGGCATCTCCCAGATGGACCGCACCCCGGCCGCCCGGCAGACGGCCATGCGGCGTTCGACCTCCACCACCAGGCGCTCCAGGAGCTCAGCCGCCTCTTGGCGGTTGCAGGCCAGGGCCGACAAGCGGGGTTCGAACAGGGACAGCTCCATGCCGCCCTTGCAGTCGATGCCGACCAATGCCACCCGTTGCGGCGCGAGTTGGCACACCAGGGAGGAGAGCAGGGTGGACTTGCCGGACCGTGTGGCACCGATGATCAGCCAGTGCGGCACCCGCAAGAGGTCGATGATCCACGCGGATCCGTTCTCCAGTGCGCCGACCAGGGCGGACAGCAGCCCTACCGGCTTGTTCGGCACCCGGGGATCGGCGAGGGGGTCCGTGGCGGTGGCGGTGATCAGGACCCGGCCGCGGGCGGGGGTGGTGACGCGCACCGAGTGCACCCGCCAGGCGTGGGTGAGCGCGTCCGCCGCCGCCAGATACGCCGCCGGGGTCTGGCCGGGGTGGAGTGTCACCCGCACCGCGAGACCGCCGGGGAGTGGCCGGGGCACGCCGATGCGGGGAGGCTCCGGCCGCAGCGGGTCGCCCTTGACGACCAGATTGCCCAGCAGGGCACGAGACGGGATGCGTGCGACCGCCAGGTCGCACAGCACCGCCACGCGCCGCCAGGAGAACCAGACCCGAAGGGCCGTGGCCGGGTAGCCGAGCAGGTACCAGTGCCACTTGGGGCTGTAGCGCCGCAGCGCGGGGGAGGCACAGGCCGCCCCCAGCACCGCGAACGACAGCACGTACAGGATCACGGACCAGCTCACCGGTCCTCACCTCCCTTCCCCGCCGCGGCAGCGGCAGCAGGAGGTGAGACGGGGGTGATCGAGGCGGCCCGGAACGAGATGCCGCTCCGGTCGCCCATGGACCACGAGAACGCCTCAAGTCCGTTCAGGTGGACCCGGGTGCCCTCGGCGACTCCCTTGGGTTGGCCGCTGACGGAGACTTCGATCACCGAGGCGCCGCGGCGGCCAGGCTGCCGTACGGCGACGCCGACGACGTAGACCGTGGCCCCGTCCCGGTCGGTCCTCACCTCTCCGGTTTCCTGGTTCGTCTTGGGTTCCGGCGGCACCACGCACATGCAGGTGCCGAGCCGGGCGATGTCCACAGGTATGGACTGCATCAGGGGTTACAGCTCCTTCTCTCGACTGAGCACGCCACCAGTTGGCTGACGTCACTCGTGCTGACGAGTGTTGAGTGTGGAGCATCTTGCCCCCAAGGCGCAAACACATATGCTTACGAGTGACGAGCTGTTATCACACGACAGGCCCGAGACGGGCCCGGAGGGGGCAGACATGGCACTGCGACGGGGAGAAGCGCTCTACAAGCAGCTCGCAGCAGAGATCCGCAAGGGCATGGTCAGCGGGGAGTACCCCGCCGGTTCACTGCTGCCGTCGGAGACTGCCCTCATCGAGCGTTACGGCGTGTCCCGCCCGACTGTCCGCAACGCCATCGCCGCCCTGCGCGCCCAAGGGCTGATCGAGGTGGTGCACGGCAAGGGCAGCTACGTCCGGGGCGTCCCGGCGGGCCCCAAGGCCACCTTGAACCGGGATGTCATCCAGGCCAGCACCCAGCAGCACGACACCCCCGCCGACGCATGGTGGCGGCCGGGCGAGGAAGTCACGGTTCACCGGGGCGAGGCGGACCAGGCCACCGCAGCACTGCTCGGCATTGAGGAGGGGGAGGCGGTGTTCACCGTCGAGTGCGCCGCCACCGACCCCGAGACGGGCGTCAAGGTCATGTACCGCCGGGTGCTGCCGTTCGCCGTGGCCGACGGCACCGCACTGGCCGAGGCACCCGACGCCGAGCCCGGCAGGGCGTACAGCGCCCTCGCCGCCGCCCACGGCTCCCTGTCATGGCGCGACACGATCAGCGCCCGCATGCCCCTGCCTGACGAGGCCGCCGCGCTCGACACGCCCGAGGCCACCCCGGTCCTGCACGCCACCCGGATCACCCAGACCGCCGACGGCCGCCCGCTGATCCTTGAAGAGACACGGACCAGCGCCGCCGCAGCCGCCCTCACCTACTCCGTCACGGCCAAAGCCCCCGCGGAGCAGTCCCGCGCGACGGCCGCCGGTTGAGCTGTCGCGATCTTCTTTACTTCCTCAAGGGCGGCGCTGCGCGCCGCCGGGCGGCCCTCCCGCCGCCGCGCCGGGCATGCGGCCTGGCGGCCGGTCCCGGCGCGCGCCCCGGGCCGCCCGGCCTGTCCCGCTCGCTCTTCCCGCCCTGGAGGAAGGGCCACCGACCTCCCTGGCCGAGCACATTCCTTGAGGCTGCGTCCGCCCCAAGATCAACTTCCAGGCCGGCCTGGAGCAAGATCAATTAGCGGTTCGCCGAAGAGGCCAAGCAGCCGCAGCCGCGGAAGGCCGAGGCGGACACGTCGTGCGGCTTAGGTCGCCTGCCGCTGCCGTCCTGCGGGTCCGTGGCTTGGCACGCAACAAGCGGCCAGCAGTCCATCAGGGCACCGGTCGGGCTGTCGTGCTGCGGCTGGGTGGGTGGCCGGGCGGGGCTGGGGGCACGCCCCGATGGCCACCCCAAGGGGTAGCGGAGAACCCCCGGGCCGCCAACCCCGAGCCGATGGTCCCTGCGGGAGGGTTGGCGGCCCGGAGAACCCCCGCTAGCACTGCGTGCTGTCCATCGGGGCGCACCCCCAGCCGGGCCGTGGTGTGGCTGGGCGCCGCCTGCTCCCGGCCGCCGGTCCCAGCGCGAGCACCAGGACCAACACCTCACCGCGAGCCCTCGGCCCCGGAGTCAGGCGCCCGCCCAGTTCGCGCCAGGACCAGCGCCGACAGCTTCCGCGCCCCTTCCAGCGAACACCGCACCTTCACTCTGCCCCGACCGTCGGCGTCGGTCAGGGCAGCCGCCCGCACCTCGCCCAGCAGCCCGGCCGAGTCCATTGCGGCGTTGACCTCCCGCGCCACCTCCTGCGCGTCCCGCCACCCGGCCAGGTAGTCCACGCCTTCGGCCCATGACCACTCGTCAGGATCCAGGCCGTCCACCTCCGGCTCCCAGCGGTCCCGCCCCTCCAACACCCTGCTGCCCTCCGTAGTTTGATCAGCCGCACGACGAGCGCCCCGGTACCATCGGCACCGGGGTCCGCCGCGTGGAGGGCCCTGCCGGACCACCCCGGAAGCTGTCCAGGCGCAGGGGTGGTCCGGTTGCGTTATGGGGTTGTTGATCAAAGGGCCGCTACGGCTCCCGGCCGGTGTGGTTGGGGGTGATACGGCCGGGAGCCGCAGCCACGGCGGAAGGTGGGCGTCAGCACCTACCGCCGCAGCCCGCCGTGCGACGAGGCCGGGCCAGAGCGCTTCGACACCCCGGCACACCGCCGCACAGCGGGAGACTCACCTCCCGCCCCACACCCAGCGCGCAGTGCGCACCCACCGACGCAGCAGACACCTCGCCCTGCCACGACACCCCGGCGAGCGAGAGCCGTTCCCCAGTGCCGACGCGTCCGGCTCCTTGCACCCAGGTGGCGCCTTGAGCACACCCACACCCATCTCCCTTGCTCGCTTGGCCACCGGCATGGAGGGCTCCCGGCCGGGGGGACATCCAGGCCCGGCCGGGAGCCCCGGGCGACGACACGCGGCTCACCTCCACTCGCCACCCACCCACCGCACCGGCACACCCCGATACCCCGGGGCCGAAACACGCACCGATACGACGGGCCCAGGCAGCCGCCGGGCTCCCACAACCCGCTCCAAACGCGACTGCCAGCTTCCACAGCACGTTGACTGCGGTCCCGGCCAGGCACCCGGGTACCCCACCCGGCCGGGACCGCAGCCCCTCGACGACCAGCCGCCCAGGAGAACGGCCAGCCGCCGTACCACCCCGCCACGCTGCACGCGGACCGCGCCTTCCGACCGGCACGGGGGCAAGGCCCGGCCCGCATGGGGAGGCATGACGGGAGGATCATGAAGCGAAGGGCCGCAACACGGCACCTGCGCCCGTGTGCCCTACGGCGGACCGCGCCACCCGGCGGGCAGGCTGTACCGCGCCAGGTCGAACCGCGCCAGCACGAACTTCCCGCCGACCGACGAGCGCGCCCACCACAGTTGGTCGGCGAGCCCGTCCACGATCGCCAGACCCCGCCCGGACACCGCCAGCTCCGCACCGTCCCCCACCGACCGCCGGGGCAGGCACGGGTCGTCGTCGGCCACCTCCAGGACCAAGGCCCACCAGCCCCGCAGCCGCAACGACAGCGACACCAGCCGATCCGGCGCCGCCCCGTGCCGAACGCACGAGGCATGCCGCACCGCGTTGATCACCAACTCGTTGGCACACATCACCGCGTCGTCCAGCACCGGGTACAACCCCCAGTCCGCCAGCGCAGCCGTCACCAGCAAACGCGCGTTGTGCGGGGTGCGCTCCGAGTCGGCGGGGAAACGACCGCTCCGACATATGACGTTGGAGAACCAATCACCCGGTCTCGCGCGGCCGTTCGTCACGGCCGTCGGCCCCGGGCCTTGCGTCAAGCAGATCATGAGTGGTCACCCCATGAGGGTCTGCGCTTCAGGACGCCGTTCAGGATTCCCGTGCCGTAAGTCCCTTTGAAGGCCACTGAAAGGACTCTGAGAGGACTTCTAAGGGACTTAATTCCTCCCTCTGTCGGATAGGGGTCCTCAAGAAGACCGGAACGGGCTACCTTCGAACCCAGTCGTTCAGTTGCGGCGGAGGTAGGAAGATGCCCAGGCCGGTCGGCAATGCGAAGTTCAAGGCAGCTCGGCAGGCGGCCGGGTTCTCCTCGCAAGAGGACTTCGCCAAGGCGATGTCCGCAGCCGCACCACAGGTGGGCTTGCGCAACCTCGAAGTGAGTGTTCGGCAGGTACGCCGTTGGGAATCCGCCGACCCCCCGTGGCCGCAGCCGCACCACCAGCGCGTCTTGGTGCACCTGCTGGGGCAGCCGATCGAGGAGCTGGGGTTCACCCCGCCGTGGGAGGAACAGGAGTCGGGGAGCCAGCGGGAGACTGCCGCACGCCGCTCTTCCGTGTCCGGCAGTGCCACGGCGATAGGCCGAGCCGCCCCACCCATCCCGACCGCCAGGCAGGCCACCCAGCCAGCAACCGCAGGCGCGGACTTCGCGGCGATAACCACCGCCCATCGCCGCCTGTACTGGTCTGTCCAGTCCACCCAGCTCTACCCGGCCGTCATCGAGCACGCCAAGCTGGGCACAGCGCTACTGGCCGAGACCACGGGTTCCAGCCGCACCGTTCTCGCCGCCGCCCTCGCCGAGTCTTACCTACTTGCCGGGCGGATCGACTTCTTCGACCAGCAGCAACCCGACTCGGCGAGTGAGGCGTTCGTCCGCGCCCTCCAGGCCGCCGGAGAAGCCGACGACGCCCTGTTGGGGGCCGCGATCCTGGCCCACACCGCCTTCATCCCCGGATGGGCCGGACGCAAGGACGACGTGGCGGAACGCATGTCCGCCGCCCGCTCCTACGCCCGCCGAGGTGCCGCCCCCGCCCTCATGTGGGCATGGCTGGACGCAGTGGAGGCCGAGTGCCAGACGCGCTGTGGCGACACCCGGACCGCACTGCGCCTGATCGCGAACGCGGAGGCAAGGCTCGCCGAAGGGGCGGAGGAGCACTGCCCACCGTGGATGGACTGGTTCACCCCCATTCGCCTTGCCGCGTTCAAGGGCAACACGCAGCTTGCGGCGGGCCACACCGCCCAGGCCCGGGACACGCTCCGGCAGGTCCTTGAGAATCTTCCCGCAGGCGACGGCAAGCAGCGGACCATCATCCTCGGCGACCTCGCCGCGGTGGAGGCCGCCGACGAGAAGCCGGAGGAATCCTGCCGGTGGGCCATGGAAGCCCTCGACCAGCTCTCCCGCACCTGGTACGCCACCGGCATGGACCGGATCCGCGACGTGCGGAAGAAGCTCCACCGCTGGCAGCACCTTCCGTGCGTCAGGGAGCTGGACGACCGCATGTACGGGTGGGGCGCGACCGTCAGCGCGCTTCAGCGTTGAACGCCGCGACCTTTTCCGGCAGCTCCGCCAGGCTGTCCAGGCGGATCGTCGTGAGGGCGTCCGCGTCGGGGTCCGCCTGCTGAATCGTGGCCCACGGACCCCGGCGGATCAGCGCCGTCTTCATGCCGACCTTGACCGCGGGCCGGATGTCGTTGTCCAGGCGGTCTCCCACGTACAGGATCTCCTCAGCCGGGCAGGGCGCCGCTTCGGCCACATGAGTAAAGAACGCCGGATCCGGCTTGGAGACCCCCCAGTCGTCCGAGGTGGCCAGGAAGTCGCAGGGCAGGTCCAGCGACCGCAGGATGCCCCCGGCGCGGACCGTCTGGTTCCCGGCGATCCCCACCCACAGTCCAGCGTCGCGGAGCGCACCGAGCGCTGGGCGGGCATCGGGGTACAGGTCGTCCTCACCGAACGTCTCAGGCTGCCCGGCGCGCGCCCGCTTCTCCCGCTCTTCGTACAGGTCGAAGCCGGGCCGGAACACCTGGAAGGTCTCGCGGTAGTCCCGACCCTGCGCGATCACCGCCCCGAACATCGCCGAGAACGTGTGCCGGGGAACCCCGAGCCAATCCGCCCACGTGCCGTACTCGCGGGACTCGTCAACCAGGCACTCACCTACGTCGAACACCACAGCACGGATCATGGCCAGCAGCCTAGGACACGTGCGGATGCGGTTCGGTTGGGGTCGAGTACCGGAGCCAGTCGGCCGTGACCGGTCGCCGCCAGGCCATGAGCGGTCCGGCGGCAACCGAAGCAGTACGGATGACGAGGCTGGGTAGGCCCTCCGACATTGATCCTGCTCTGTTCAGCCGTCCACAGACGCAATCCCCGTCTGGCAGGACCCGCCAGCCGAAGGGTCACTCAGCTTGACCCCCGTCCCGCCCAGGCCGCAGTAGCCGTTCGGGTTCTTGTCGAGGTACTGCTGGTGGTAGTCCTCGGCGGGGTGGAAGGGGGCCGCGGGGAGGATTTCCGTGGTGATGTCGCGGCGGTGGCCGGCGGCGGTGAGGGCCTGTTGGAAGGCAGTGCGGGAGGCTTCGGCGATGCGCTGCTGGTCGGGGGAGTGGGTGTACACGGCGGAGCGGTACTGGGTGCCGACGTCGTTGCCCTGGCGGTGGCCCTGGGTGGGGTCGTGGGCCTCCCAGAAGACCTTCAGCAGGGTCTCGTACGACACCTTCGCCGGGTCGAACACGACGCGGACCGCCTCGGTGTGGCCGGTCATGCCCGAGCACACCTCCTCGTAGGTGGGGTTGGGGGTGTGGCCGCCCTGGTAGCCGACCAGCGTGGTCCACACGCCCGGCGTCCGCCAGAACACGCGCTCGGCGCCCCAGAAGCAGCCCAGGCCGAAGTCGGCGGTCTCCAGGCCCTCGGGGTAAGGGCCGAGCAGCGGCGTGCCCAGCACGGTGTGGAGCTCGGGGACGGGGAAGGGGCGGGTGGGGCGGCCGGGGAGGGCCTCCTCCGCGGTGGGCAGGTGGGTCTTGAAGCGGTTGAAGAGCATCGCGCGGGCTCCGTGATCTCGCGTCGGGTGGGCAGCGGTCCGGCAGGGCACTCCCATCATCCGTGCAACGCTCGACCCCGGGTCGATAGTCCCGCGGCGGCGCGCGCTCGCCCGTTACCCTCGGCGGCATGACCCACGAGGACCTCAGCAGCTACTCCTTCGAGACGCTGGCCATCCACGCCGGCAACCGGGCCGACCCGCTCACCGGAGCCGTCGTGCCGCCGATCTACCAGGTGTCCACCTACAAGCAGGACGGCGTCGGCGGTCTGCGCGGCGGCTACGAGTACAGCCGCAGCGCCAACCCCACCCGCACCGCACTGGAGGAGAACCTCGCCGCGGTGGAGGGCGGGCGGCGGGGCCTGGCCTTCGCGTCCGGCCTCGCCGCGGAGGACTGCCTGCTGCGCACGGTGTGCTCCCCCGGCGACCACGTGGTGATCCCCAACGACGCCTACGGCGGAACGTTCCGGCTGTTCGCGAAGGTGCTGGAGCGGTGGGGCGTGCGCTGGAGCGTCGCGGACACCTCCGACCCGGCGGCGGTGCGGGCGGCCGTGACGGAGGGGACCCGGCTGATCTGGGTGGAGACGCCGTCGAACCCGCTGCTCGGCATCACCGACATCGCGGCCCTCGCCGAGGTGGCCCGGGAGGCCGGGGTGCGCCTGGTGGTGGACAACACCTTCGCCAGCCCCTACCTCCAGCAGCCCCTGGCGCTGGGCGCGGACGTGGTGGTGCACTCCACGACGAAGTACATGGGCGGCCACTCCGACGTGGTGGGCGGCGGCCTGGTGACCTCCGACACCGAACTCGCGGAGCAACTGGCGTACCACCAGAACGCCATGGGCGCGGTGGCCGGGCCGTTCGACGCGTGGCTGGTGCTGCGCGGCATCAAGACGCTCGGGGTGCGGATGGACCGGCACTGCGCGAACGCCGCGAAGGTCGCCGAGTTCCTCGCCGGGCACCCGCGGGTGGAGCGGGTGTACTACCCGGGGCTGCCGGAGCACCCGGGCCACGAGGTGGCGGCCAAGCAGATGCGCGGCTTCGGCGGCATGGTGTCGTTCCGGGTGGCCGGCGGCGAGCAGGAGGCGGTGGCGGTGTGCGACCGCGCCAGGCTGTTCACGCTGGGCGAGTCCCTGGGCGGGGTGGAGTCCCTGATCGAGCACCCGGGCCGGATGACGCACGCGTCGGTGGCCGGGTCCGCGCTCGAGGTCCCCGCGGACCTGGTGCGGCTGTCGGTGGGCATCGAGGCGGTGGACGACCTGATCGCCGACCTGGCCCAGGCGATCGGCTGACGCGGGGCGGACCGCTCAGGGCGGTGGTGGCGGCGCCGCCGGCGGGCCGGACGGCACCGCCCCCGGCCAGCCGGCGACGGCCAGCGCGATCAGGGCCGCGGCCAGCGCCACCGCGGCGAGGGCCAGCAGGGTGCCGGTGGCGAGCCGCCGCTGCCGCAGTCGCCGGGCCCGTACCACCGCCCGCGCGGCCAGGTCGGGCGGCAGCGGCGGGTGGGGACCGGCGAGGACGTGCCGCACCCCCTCGTCCCTGAGGTCGGCGGACGCCGCGGCCGGCGAGCCGTCCGCGGTGCGCCCGCTCACCGCTCCCCTCCGGTGGCCGCGGACAGCCGGGGCGCGCCGCGCACCACGGCGCAGGCGCGGGCGCACACCACGGCCACCCGGTCCGGGGCGAGCCCGAGCAGCGCGGCGACCTGCGCCTCGGCCATGCCCTCGGACATCCGCAGCACCAGCACCAGGCGCTCCAGCGGGCTCAGCGCCGACAGCCGTCCGCCCGCGGGGTCGCGGTGCCACGGCCTGGCGGCGGCCCTGCGGTGGTAGGCGGTGACCAGCTCCTCCAGGGTGTAGGCGTAGGGGTCCTCGCCGCGCAGCCGGGGCCAGCGCAGATAGGCGCGGGCCAGCGCCTCGCACAGCAGGCGCTCGCCCGCCTCGGCGTCGTCGCAGCTCAGCAGAGTGGCAAGGTGCAGCAGCCGCCCCGCGGCACCGCCGACGAAAGCGGCGAACTCCTGGGCGCGGCGGCGCTCGGCCGCCTGACGTGCCCCGTGCACCGTGCCCGCCCGTCTCCCCGCCCGCCACCCCAGTGGCGGGCCGGGTCCGGCTCGGCCGGCCGTTCCCGGGGGTGGCCGTGGACATGCGGCCTGAGCTGGGGCTCAGGGGCCCGGGGCGAGGCCGTGGACAAACCCCTGCGTTCATGGGAAGCCCTGGCATCGCGGCTGGTCAAGAGGGCCTCCGGCGGGGCGGGGCCGGCGCCGGGGGTTACTGGGCGGCCGGGCGCGGCCGCTCGGAGCCGGTGTGGTGGCGGGAGAGCGCGGAGTTGAAGCGGCCGAGCAGGACGCAGAACGCCTCCCGCTCCTCCTCCGTCCAGTCCTCGGTGACCAGGGCCATCAGCGCCCGGCGGGACTCGCGGACCTCCTCCAGGCGCTCGCGGCCCCGCGCGGACAGCGCGAGCACCACCGCGCGTCCGTCCTCGGGGTGGGAGTCCCGGTTGACCAGGCCGGACTCGACCAGCGGCGCCACCTGGCGGGTGACGGTGGAGGAGTCGATGCCCATGCCCTCGGCGAGCGCCTTGACCCCCATGGGGCCCTCGACGTCGAGGCGGTTGAGGAGCAGGTAGGCCGCGCGGTCCATGGAGTTGCGCGCCTTGCCGACGCCGCCGAGGCGGGTCTGCTCCGCGCGGCGCGCGAACAGTGCCACCTCGTGCTGGAGGCGGTCGTAGAGGGTGGGTGTGCCGGCGGCGGCCGCCGCGCCCCGGGTGACCGTTTCTGGAGAAGGCATGGCCCAGTTGCTCGCGTTCTGTTCGGTCCTGTCGGCAGTCGTGTGAGAAGGGTACGCGGCCGAGGTTGCGGCGGGGCCCGAAGCGGGAGATTGCGCCCGCCCGGCAACCCGCCCACCGCCCGTCCCACCGCCCCGGCGCCCGCGGTGCGCCAAGTCGCCCGGCCCCTTCCTGGGGTTGGTCCGGGTCCCGCCCCGAGCGGCACCCCCGGGCGGCGCCCGCGCCGGGGCGGGCCCGGCCTCGCGGCTCCCCGCGGCTCCCCCGCGGCTCCCCGCGGGGCCGGGTGGCCGGTGGGGCCGGGGGCGGGCCAGACTGGACGCATGAACGATTTCGCGGTCACCCTGGACGACGTCCGTGGCGCCCACAAGATGCTCCAGGGCGTGGCCCGGGTGACCGCCATGGAGGGCAGCCGCCACCTGTCCGCCCTGGTCGGCGCGCCCGTCCACTTCAAGTGCGAGAACCTCCAGCGCACCGGCTCGTTCAAGGTGCGCGGCGCCTATGTGCGCATCGCCGGGCTGCTGCCCGAGGAGCGGGCGGCGGGCGTGGTCGCGGCCAGCGCGGGCAACCACGCGCAGGGGGTGGCGCTCGCGGCGTCGCTGCTCGGGGTGCGCTCCACGGTGTTCATGCCGGCCGGGGCGCCGCTGCCGAAGGTGGCCGCCACCCGGGAGTACGGCGCGGAGGTGCGCACGCACGGGCAGGTCGTGGACGAGACCCTGCGGGCGGCCCGCGCCTACGCGGAGGACACGGGCGCGGTGTTCATCCACCCGTTCGACCACCCGGACGTCGTCGCGGGCCAGGGCACGGTGGGCCTGGAGATCCTGGAGCAGTGCCCGGAGGTGCGCACCATCGTCGTCGGGGTGGGCGGCGGCGGCCTGGTGGCCGGGATCGCGGTGGCGGTCAAGGCGCTGCGGCCGGATGTGCGAGTGGTCGGGGTGCAGGCGGAGGGCGCCGCCGCGTACCCGCCGTCGCTGGCCGCGGGGCACCCGGTGGCCCTGGAGCGGGTGGCCACGATGGCCGACGGCATCAAGGTGGCCCGCCCCGGTGACGTGCCGTTCAAAATCGCTGGCGCTCTGGTGGACGAAGTCCGTACCGTCTCCGAGGACGCGCTCTCCAGCGCTCTGCTGCTGTGCCTGGAGCGGGCCAAGCTCGTGGTGGAGCCCGCCGGGGCCTCTCCGGTGGCGGCGCTGCTGAGCGATCCGGAGGGGTTCGAGGGGCCGGTCGTGGCGGTGCTCTCCGGCGGGAACGTCGATCCGCTGCTGCTCCAGCGCGTGCTGCGGCACGGCATGGCGGCGGCGGGGCGCTACCTGTCGCTGCGGCTGCGCGTCCCGGACCGGCCGGGCGCCCTGGCGACGCTCCTGGTGGTGCTGTCGGGCGTGAACGCGAACGTGCTGGACGTGAGCCACGTGCGCACCGAGCCCCGGCTGAAGGTCACGGAGGCGGAGGTGGAGCTGCACTTGGAGACGGAGGGCCCGGACCACTGCGCCACCGTGGTGCGGGCGCTGCGCGAGGCGGGCTACACGGTGCTGTAGGGCCCCGCGCCGCGCGGGCCCGGCGTTGTCGGTGGGGTACGGCATGCTGTGCCGTGCCGGCCGCGCGCCCGTGCGCGGGTGGTCGCGCCTTCGGAGTTGACGCGATATATCGCCAGGTGCACTATCGTCTCTGCGTAGACGCGATGCATCGCGTTCCGGGAGGCGCCGGTCGCGGTCCTCCCGGTCCGGGGGAATCGTGGCGGTTGGGCGATCCGCGGAGGCGGTGTGCGCGTCACGGGCGTTGGTGTGCGCGGCCGCGCGCCGGTCGTGGCGGCGGGCGGTGGGCCGGGCCGGAGCCGGCCGGGCGTGCCGCGGGCCCGGGGACGGGGCGCGGCACGGAGCCCTTGGGAGCGCACACCTGCGACACACCACTCACCCACAACACCACAGCAACAACACCACAGCGGGAGTTGGACACATGCCGAGTGCCATATACGCCGAGGGTCTGGTCAAGACCTTCGGCGAGGTGAGGGCGCTGGACGGAGTGGACCTCGACGTGCCGGAGGGCAGCGTCCTCGGCCTGCTCGGCCCCAACGGGGCGGGGAAGACCACCACCGTCCGGGTGCTCACCACCCTGCTCAAACCGGACGCGGGCCGGGCCGTCGTGGCCGGCCGCGACGTGCTCACCGAGCCCAACGCGGTGCGCCGCAGCATCGGTCTTTCCGGCCAGTTCGCCGCGGTCGACGAGTACCTCACCGGCCGGGAGAACCTCCGCATGGTCGCCGAGCTCTACCAGATGAGCTCGCGGGACGCCCGGACCAGGGCCGCCGAGCTGCTGGAGCAGTTCGGCCTGACGGACGCCGGCGACCGCCCGGCCAAGACGTACTCCGGCGGCATGCGCCGCAGGCTGGACCTGGCCGCCGCGCTCGTGGTGCGGCCGCCGGTGATGTTCATGGACGAGCCGACCACCGGCCTGGACCCCCGCAACCGCATGCTGCTGTGGGAGGTCATCGAGTCCCTGGTGGCGGGCGGCACCACGCTGCTGCTCACCACCCAGTACCTGGAGGAGGCCGACCGGCTCGCCCACGACATCGCGGTCGTGGACCACGGCCGGGTCATCGCGCGCGGCACCGCCGACCAGCTCAAGGCGCAGACCGGCGGCGAGCGCGTCGAGGTGGTCGTCCACGACCCGGAGCTGATCGCCACCGCGACCGAGGTGCTGGGCGGCTTCAGCAAGGGCGGCGCCCCCTCGCTCGACCGGCACACCCGGCGGATCACCATCCCGGTGAGCGGCGGCGCCAAGCTGCTGGCCGAGGTGATCCGCGAGCTCGACTCCCGCGGCGTGGAGATCGACGACATCGGGCTGCGCCGGCCCACCCTGGACGACGTGTTCCTGGCGCTGACCGGCCACGCGGCCGAGACCGGCGAGGGCGAGGGCGCCGCGGGCGGCGCGCAGGACGGCCGGAAGAAGAAGACGGAGGACGAGGCGTGATGGCGGCGACCACGACGACGGCGGAGCAGCGCAGCGGGGGGCACGGCGGGGGCGGTCTCGCGCAGTCCCTGCGCGACTCGCTCGTGGTGACCCGCCGCAACCTGATACGGATGTCCCGGATCCCCGAGATGGTGGTGTTCGGGCTCGTCCAGCCGGTGATGTTCGTGCTGCTGTTCGCCTACGTCTTCGGCGGGGCGATCGACGTGGCCGGGGCGCCGGACGGCGACAGGACCGCGTACCGCGAGTTCATGATGGCGGGCATCTTCGCCCAGACCGTCACCTTCGCCACGGCCGCCGCGGGCGCCGGCATCGCGGACGACATGCACAAGGGCCTGATCGACCGGTTCCGCTCGCTGCCGATGGCGCGCGGCGCGGTGCTGACCGGGCGCACCCTGGCCGACCTGGTGCAGAGCGCGCTGACCATGGTCGTGATGATCATCTGCGCGATCATCGTCGGCTGGCGGATCCACGACGGGCTGCCGAAGGCGCTCGCCGCGCTCGGGCTCATCCTGCTGCTCGGCTACGCGTTCTCCTGGATCGGCGCGCTCATCGGCCTGTCGGTGCGCACGCCGGAGGCGGCCACGTCCGGCGGCCTGATCTGGCTGTTCCCGCTGACGTTCCTGTCGAACGCGTTCGTGCCCACGGACAACATGCCGACCGTGGTGCGGCACATCGCCGAGTGGAACCCGTTCAGCGCCACCGTGCAGGCGGCGCGGGAGCTGTTCGGCAACCCGGTCTCCCCGTCGGACGCCTGGCCGATGGAGCACCCGGTGATCGCCTCGCTGGCGTACTCGCTGCTGATCGTCGCGGTCTTCCGCACCCTCGCGGTGCGCAAGTACCGGTCGGTGGCGTGAACGCCGCTGGGCGCCGCCGGGAGACCCCGGCGGCGCCCAGCGGGTCAGCGCTCAGCCCCGGTAGGGCTTGATCTCCAGGACCTTCACCGAGGCGCGGTTGCCGTTCGGCAGCTCGTATTCGGCGTCGTCGCCGACCTTCTTGCCGTTCACGGCGGAGCCCAGCGGGGACTGCGGGGAGTAGATCTCCATGTCGGAGCTGACGTACTCGCGCGAGCCGAGCAGGAAGGTGACCGTGTCGTCCGGGTCGCCGTCGAAGGCGATGGTGACCACGGTGCCGGGCGCCACCACGCCGGTGTCGGCCGGCGCCTCGCCCACCTTCGCGTGCTCGAGAAGCTGCGTGAGCTGCCGGATGCGGGCCTCCTGCTTGCCCTGCTCCTCCTTGGCCGCGTGGTAACCCGCGTTCTCCTTGAGGTCGCCCTCCTGCCGGGCCTCCTCGATCTTCGTGGCGATCGCAATGCGGCCAGGCCCCGACAGGTGTTCCAGCTCCGCCTTGAGCTGGTCGTACGCCTCCTGGGTGAGCCAGGTGACGTTGTCGCTGGTCTGGGTCACAGGTGCTCCTCGGATGATGTCACTGATGGGGCTGCGCTGATAAAGGAACGCCCTCCCCAGAAGACTGCGCCTCCAGGGGCGGGCGAAACCACGAGCCTAACAATTCCCTCTCCCGGACGGGAGCGGTTCAACCCTCGCGCCCGCTGTGCCGGGCTTCCGGGGAAGTCAACGATCGGCGAGTTGGCAGCGGACCAGTTCCGCGGTGGTGGCCCGGGCCGTCGTCTCCAGTTCGACGACGGTGCTCACGGTGCCGCCGCGCTCGGAGATCCGCACGTCGCGCACGCCGACCTCGGCGCCGTTCTCGCTGCGGGAGCGGATCGTGCACAGGCCGTCGGCGTCCTTCGGCTTGTGGACCTCCAGGCGCACCTCGACGGTGTCCTCGGAGACCACCCGGAAGCCGACCAGGGTGCCGGAGACGTCCTGCTCGTCCAGGTAGGACCAGCCGAGCCAGCCGATCAGTCCGACGAAGGCCACGGCGAGCACCGCGCCCACCAGGCGCAGCCGCCGCGCGGAGGACTCGGCGGTGCGTCGCCCGTAACGCCCCGGGGGAGGGCCGCCGCGCGTCGCACTCATGATCTTTCCCTTCCGCGATCGAGGAAGCGGGGACTAAATACGCCTCCCGTTCGGTCACTATAGAAGGCGTTGTCACACGTCTTCGGCCCAGGCCGGTCCTGGCCGCGGGACACCTATCCTTAAGGATCTTGCGTTGACAGAGCAGTTGCGACTGATGGCGGTGCACGCGCATCCCGACGACGAGTCCAGCAAGGGCGCGGCGGCGATGGCGAAGTACGTCGCCGAGGGCGTGGACGTGCTCGTGGCCACCTGTACGGGCGGCGAGCGGGGCTCCATCCTCAACCCCAAGCTCCAGGGGGACAGCTACATCGAGGAGCACATCCACGAGGTGCGGGCCAGGGAGATGGAGGAGGCCCGCCAGATCCTCGGCGTCAAGCAGTCCTGGCTCGGCTTCGTCGACTCGGGCCTGCCCGAGGGCGACCCGCTGCCCCCGCTGCCCGAGGGCTGCTTCGCGCTCCAGGACGTGGACGAGGCGGCCGGAGCCCTCGTCCGGCTGATCCGTGAGTTCCGCCCGCACGTGATCACCACGTACGACGAGAACGGCGGCTACCCGCACCCCGACCACATCATGACCCACAAGATCTCGGTGGTGGCGTTCGAGGCGGCGGGGGACCCCGAACGGTACCCCGGCACCGGCGAGCCGTGGCAGCCGCTGAAGCTGTACTACAACCAGGGCTTCAACCGGGAGCGCACGGAGGCCCTGCACAAGGCGGTGCTGGCCCGCGGCCTGGAGTCGCCGTACGGCGAGTGGCTCAAGCGCTGGGACGAGAGCGACTTCCCCGAGCGCACGCTGACCACCCGGGTGCCGTGCGGGGAGTACTTCTCCGTCCGGGACAAGGCGCTGATCGCGCACGCCACCCAGATCGACCCGGACGGGCCGTGGTTCCGGGTGCCGCTGGACATCCAGCAGGAGGCGTGGCCGACGGAGGACTTCGAGCTGGCCAAGTCGCTGGTCGACACCACGCTGCCGGAGGACGACCTGTTCGCGGGCGTCCGCTGAGGGTGCCGCGGGACCGCGGTGCCCACCCGGTCGCCCCGCCGCCGGGCGGCGGGGCGACACTGGAGGGGTGAACGGAACTGTGCAAGCCTCGATGGCAGACCTGGTGGTCCTCGCCGAGCCCCTGGACAAGAACAAGGTGACGCCGGGTGTCCTCGGCTTCCTGGTGTTCGCCGCCATCGGGGTGGCGGTGTGGCTGCTGATGAAGAACATGAACAAGCAGTTCAGCAAGATCGACTTCGAGGAGCAGCCGGAGAGCGGCGGGGCCGCCCCCGCCGCGGGCGCGGCCCGGGGCACCGGCGGCGAGGGCGCCCCGGGGCGGCGCGGGCGGCAGGCCGGGGACGGCGGTCCGGGCTCGGCCTAGGGCCGGTCCGGCGGCAGACCCGGCGGGCCCGTGCCCGCCCGCGGTGGTCCGGGGTGCGGGCCGGCGCCCCTCACCGGGTCGGCTCCTCCGCCCGGGGCAGCGGGACGCCCAGCACGTCGCGGGCGCGGCGCGGCGGGGTGAGGCCGCGGCGCCACACCGGCCAGGGGGTGTCCGGCGCCGGGTCCAGCCAGGGCTCGTCCAGCCAGCGGGCGGCGTGCTGCCGCGCCTGGGGGTGGGCCGCGGGGTCGGCGGCCACCCGCGCCACGGTCTCCCGGGCCAGGCGCGGCCCGTCGTCGGAGGTCAGCGGCAGCAGGGTGCCGTGCAGGAACGCCGCCCACGAGGCGCCGTGCGCGTCGCCCAGCCCGTCGAAGAGCACGCGCGCCTCCGCCAGCACCTCCTCCGCCCGCGCCACCCGCCCGCACCCGGCGTCCACCACGGCCAGCTCCACGCACGACCACGCCTCGCCGTGCGGCAGCCCCACCGTGCGGAAGTCCTGCCGGGCCTCGTGCAGCAACTGCCGGGCGAACCCGGTGTTGCGCAGCGAGCCCGTCCGCTTCGCCAGCCGGTCGCGAGTCACCCGTCCGAAGTGGTGCCGCGCGCACGCCTGCCCGTAGCGGTCACCCATGGTGCTGAACATGTGGCGGGCCCGGCTCAGCGCGTCCTCGGCCCGGTCCAGCCGCCCGGTGTCCTCCAGCGCCTGCCCCAGGTAGTACAGCGTCCACGCCTCGCCCCGCGCGTCCTCCTGCTCCCGGTGGTGGGTCCTGGCCCGGTCCAGGTCCGCGACGGCGTCCTCGGCGGCGCCGCGCAGCAGTCGCGCCCGGCCGAGCTGGGTCAGCGCCCACGCCCCGCCCCGCCCGTCCCCGGTCATGCGGTGCAGCTCCTGGCTCAGCCACAACTGCTCCTCCGCCGCGTCCACCTCGCCGAGCCGCAGGTGCACCTGGCCGAGCTGGAGGCACGTCCACGCCTGCCCGTGCGGGCTCAGCGCCGCCTCGTGCAGCCGCAGCGCCTGGAGCAGCAGCTCCCACGCCTCGGCGAGCCGGCCCCGGTCGCGCAGCACCGCGCCGAGCGCGTGCAGGGTCCAGGCCCGGTCGCCGCCCCGCTCGTCGGGCCGCTGGAGCTCCAGGGCCTCCCGCAGCCGCTCCTCCGCCTCCGGCAGGTTCCCCCGGTGGTGCAGCGTGATGCCCAGGCTGCACAGGGCGCGGGCGGCGCCCGCCTCGTCCCTGCCCTCCCGGTGCACGCCGACCAGGGAGCTGAGCGTGGAGCTGGCCCGGTCCAGTTGGCCGAGCTGCCGGGCCGCGATGCCGGTGCGCAGCTTCACCGCGCGCACCACCGGCTCGCCGAGCCCCTGCGCGAGGTCGGCGATCTCCCCGAGCCGGTACAGGTCGCCGCGCAGCAGGCAGTAGTCGCACAGCGCCTCGACCAGTTGCCGCACCGCCGACGGGTCCACGTCCTCGGCCCGCCGCAGCGCCGCGGTGACGAACCCGCTCTCCTCGTCCAGCCAGGCCAGCGCCTCCCGCGCGGCCTCCTCGCCGCGCCGCTGGAGCACCGCCCGCACCGAGCGCGCCGGGCGCGCGGCACCGGGGCGCTCCGGCGCCGAGCGGGCCGCGGAGCCGCCCTCCACCTGGCGGATCATCCGCTGCGCCAGCTCGGCGTAGTCCGTGATCAGCCGCTCCTGCGCCGCGGCGCGCTCCGCCGCCGGGTCCTCCGCGGCCAGGTTGGCCGCGGCGAAGGGGCGCAGCAGGTCGTGCACCCGGTACCGGCCGCCGGAGACCGGCTCCACCAGGTGGGCGCGGGCCAGCGCCGCCAGGCCGGCCTGCCCGGCCCGGCGCGCCTGCGCCGCGGTGCCGCCGCCCCCGGCGGGGCCGAGCAGCGCCGCGGCGGCCTCGGGACCGACGCTGCCGCGGCCCACCAGCGCCAGCCGCCGGAACAGCCGGCGGCCGTCCTCGTCCAGGGCCCGGTAGGCGTGCTCCACCACGGTCGGCGGCTCCGGCGGGCCGGGCCGCGCCTCGCCGGAGGGCGCGCGCCCCGCCGCGGCGGCGGCCAGGCACACCGCGAGCGGCAGGCCCCGGGCCGCCCGCAGCAGCTCCTCCTCGGGCGGGGAGCCGGGCGGCCGGCCCGCGACGGCGGTGAACAGCGCCGCCGACTCCGCCTCGGGGAGCGGCTCGACGGCGATGTGGTGCGTGGTGGCCGCGCCGCCGAGGTCGAGCGGTGCGCCGCTGGTGACCAGCACCAGGCTCGGCGACCCCTCGGGCAGCAGCGCGCGGACCTGGGCGGCGTCGGCGGCGTCGTCGAGCACCAGCAGCGCGGGCACGTCCCGCAGTCGCTCGGTGTACCGCTGCCGCAGGTGCCTGAGCTGGGTGCCGCGGGCGGCCTGGTCGCGGAAGAGCAGGTCCTGCTGGGCGGCGCCGAGCTGGTTGAGCAGGCGGAGCAGGGCGTCGCGGGCGGACAGCGGGGCGTCGGCGTCCGGCCCGTCGTCCCCGACGGCGCGGCCGCGCAGGTTCACCAGGCACCAGCCGAGGTACCGCTCCCGCAGCAGCTCCACCGCGCGCATGGCCAGCGCGGTCCTGCCCACGCCAGGCGGCCCGTGCAGCACCACCACCCACGGGCCGCGCCCGCCCGCGGGGCCGCTCGTGGACCAGCGCTCGATGCGGGCCAGGTCGTCCTCGCGGCCCAGGAGCGGGCCCTGGAGCACCGGCGCCCGCTCGAAGGAGCGCGCGGGCTCGGTCCCGGCCCGGTGCACCGGCAGGCCGGGCCGCCGCCCGGGCCGGCGGGGCGGCGGCGGGCCGGGAGGGGGGGCGGGGGCGGGCC
>NZ_BAAGTD010000020.1:0-138372 GCF_054782095.1 Streptomyces capparidis
GCCCGCCGCCCGCCCGCCCGTCGCCCCCGCCCCCGGCCCGCGCCGCGGCGGACTCGGCGCCCGCGGCGGACCCGGCGAACGGGGACGCCGCGCCCGCGGCGCCGGGGCGGGACGCCTCGCCGCCCGGTTCGCCGGACGACCACGGCGCGATGACGCGGTGGCGGTGAGCCCGCGGTGGCGGTGACCGCTGGGGAGGCGGGCGCGGGGGCTCCCGCGGACCGGCGGGCCGTCACCCGCACCGTGCGCGGCGGCTGGTTCGGGTTCGCCGGGGCCGCGGTGAACGCCGTGTTCGGGTTCGTGCTGGTGGCCGTGGTCACCCGGGCGCTGGGGGCGCACGGGGCGGGCGCGGTGTTCACCGGGGTGGCGGTGTTCACGGTGGCGTGCCACGCCTGCAAGCTGGGCGCCGACACCGGCCTGGTGCGGTTCGTCTCCGGGGACCTGGCCACCACCGGCGGGGCTCGGATACCGGCGCTGCTGCGCACGGCCGTGCTGCCGGGGGCGGTGGCCGCCACCGCGGGCGCGGCGGTGCTGCTGGCCGTGCCGGACCTGGCCGCGGCGGTGCTGCCGGACCTGCCGCGCGAGGACGCGGTGCGACTGGTGCGGCTGTTCGCGGTGTTCCTGCCGGTGGCGACGGTGTCGCTGGTGTGGCTCGGGGCGACCCGCGGGTACGGCACGGTGCTGCCGTTCGTCGGTGTGGAGCAGATCGGCAAGCCGGTGCTGCGGGTGCTGATCGCGCTGCCGCTGGCGCTGGCGGCGCCGGGGGTGCTGGCGCTGTCCGCGGCGTGGCTGGTGCCGTCGCTGCTCGGCGCGGTGGTGGCGTGGTGGGCGCTGCGGCGGGCGCGCCGGTCGCACGCGCACGTCCCGGCGGACGCGGGCGGGCTGGGGCGGGAGTTCTGGGCGTTCGCGGGGCCGCGCGCGGTGTCGTCGCTGTTCGACATCGCGGCGGTGTGGGTCGGGGTGATCCTGCTGTCGGCGCTGGGCAGCAGCGCGGACGCGGGCGTGTACACGGCGATCGGGCGGCTGGTGACGGCGGGCACGCTGCTCCAGCTCGCGGTGCGGCTGGCGGTGGCGCCGCAGATCTCCGGTCTCGTCGCGGCCGGGCGGCAGGAGGAGGCGCGGCACCTGCACCGGCTGTCCACGCGCTGGGTCGTGCTGTTCTCCTGGCCGCTGTTCGCGGTGCTGGCGGCGTTCCCCGGCACGGTGCTGTCGCTGTTCGGCGGGGGCTTCGACGACGGGGCGGCGGCGCTGGCGGTGCTGTGCGCGGCGTGCGCGGTGAACGTGGGCGTGGGCAACGCGCAGACGGTGATCCTCATGGCGGGCCGCAGCACGTGGAACCTGGCCGTGGCGGGCGCGTCCTTCGCCGTCCAGGTGGGCCTGGGCGTGCTGCTGGTGCCCCGGCACGGGGTGCTGGGGGCGGCGGTGGCGTGGGCGGCGGCGATGGTGGTGGACAACGTGGCGTCGGCGCTGCTGGTGCGGCTGCGGCTGGGGTTCACCACGGTGGACGGCGGCTACCGGGCGGCGGTCGCGCTGGGCCTGGTGGCGGCGGGCGCGGTGGCGGCGGGGGCGCGCGCCGGGCTCGGTGACTCGGTGGCCGGTGCCCTGGTCGGCGCCGTTTCGGTGTTCGCGGTAACTGTGATGGGTGTGTGGCGCTATCGTGAAGCGCTGGGGGTGGGCGAGTTCCTCGGAGCGCTGCGCCGCGACACCGCGCGGGACTCGTCATGACGGCTTGCCACCTGCGGTGACACCGCGCACGGGGTCCGGCCTCGACCGGCCCCGCCTCCACCTTCGCACCGACTTCAGCACCAGGGGGGAACCCGTGTCCCGAAGAAGCCGAAGAGCACGCGTGTTGTCGGCCGTGGTCGCCTCCACGACCGCGGCCGTCGTCACCGTGGCGTCCTCCGCGGGGCCGGCCGCCGCCGCGGACCAGTCCACCCTCACCGCCGACCCGATGGCCACCTGGCAGACCAACGGCATCGTGTGGTCGATGGCGTACGCCAAGGGCGTGATGTACGTCGGCGGCACGTTCACCAAGGTCCGCCCGCCGGGCGCGGCCGCGGGCGCCTCCACCGAGGTGGCGCGCACCAACTTCGCCGCGTTCAACGCCACCACCGGCGAGCTGCTGCCCTGCGCCCCGGCGTTCACCGGCGGCTCGGGCACGGTCCGCGCCATGGAGGCGTCGCCGGACGGCTCCCGGCTGTACATCGGCGGCTCCTTCGGCAGCGCGGGCGGCGTCGGGGTGTCCAACACCGCGGCGCTGGACACCGCCACCTGCAAGATCGGCACCGCCTGGCGGCCCCAGGTCACCGCCACGGTGCGGGCCATCGAGGCGGTGGAGTCCACCGTGTACCTCGGCGGCGACTTCACCACGGTCGCGGGCCAGACCCGGCAGCGGGTGGCCGCGGTGAGCACCACCGGGGCGCTGCTGCCGTTCAAGGCCACCCTGGACCTGCCGGTGCGGGCCATCACCGCCTCCCCGGCGCACGGCAAGGTGCTGGTCGGCGGCGACTTCACCACCGTCAACGGCTCCGCCTCGCGCGCCCTGGCGGCGCTGCACCCGACCACGGGCGCGACCGTGCACCGGTTCTCCTCCACCACCTGGATCCCGGCGAACTCCGTGGTGAAGTCGCTGGCCAACGACGGCACCGACTTCTACCTGGGCGCGGAGGGCACCGGCGGCGGCGTGTTCGACGGGCGGGCCGCGGGTTCGCTGGCCACCGGCCTCCTGAAGTGGAAGGACACCTGCCTGGGCGCCACCCAGTCGGTGCTGCCCTACGACGGCGTGCTGTACAGCGGCTCGCACGCGCACAACTGCGGCAGCACCCCGGGCGGCTTCCCCGAGCACAACAACCGGCAGCACCTGCTGGCGCAGTCCACGAAGGACAAGACGATCCTGCCGTGGTTCCCGGACACCAACGACGGCATCGGCGAGCAGATCGGCCCGCGCGCCATGGCGATGGCCGGGGACATCCTGTGGGTGGGCGGCGAGTTCACCACCGTCAACGACAAGGCGCAGCAGGGCCTGACCCGCTTCCCCGCCTCGCCCGACACCGGCGCCCCGCAGGTGCCGATCATGTCCGGCTCCAGCCCGTCCACGGGGAAGATCACGCTGACCTGGAAGGCGTCGTGGGACCGGGACGACGCGGTGCTGACCTACCGGATCTACCGGGACGGCACGCTGTACAAGACGCTGACCAAGGAGTCCCGCTACTGGGACCGGCCGAACATGAGCTTCACCGACACCGTCGCGCCGGGCTCCTCGTACCGCTACTCGCTGGAGGTCACCGACGGCGAGAACGTCTCCGGCCGCAACGGCCCGGTGCTCGTCACGGCGAAGAGCTGAACCGCGGATCCCAGGGGGGGACATGGCTGAGCGAGTGGGGTACGCGCCCGGGGTCTACGACCTGTTCCACGTCGGGCACCTGAACATCCTGCGGCACGCCAAGAGCCGGTGCGACCACCTGATCGCGGGGGTGGTCTCGGACGAGATGGCCGAGCTGGCGAAGGGGCGGGCGCCGGTGGTGCCGCTGGCGGAGCGGCTGGAGATCGTGCGCAGCATCCGCTTCGTGGACGCGGCGTTCGTGGAGACGGTGCCGGACAAGCTCGAGACCTGGCGGCAGGTGCGCTTCGACGTCATCTTCAAGGGCGACGACTGGCGCGGCACCGAGAAGGGCGACCGGCTGGAGCGCGACTTCGCGTCCGTGGGCGTGGAGGTCGTGTACTTCCCGTACACCGTGCACACGTCCAGCACGCTGCTGCGCAGTGTGCTGGACGGCCTGGTGGACAGCGCCTGAGCCGCTCAGCGGCGTCCGGCGCGGGACAGCTCCCGGTACCACTTCGCCAGGAACGCCACCAGGAACAGCACATGGGCGGCGAGCAGCGCGCAGTACCCGGCGAGGAACGCGTCCTCGTTGCCGAGGAGCAGGAAGACGAAGCAGAAGACCCCGTAGTCGGCGGGGAGCAGCGCCAGGGAGCGGAGGGTGGAGGCCGGGGCGGGCGGCCCCGCCTCCGCTCTCCGCTTCAACTGCTCGGTGAGGATGCCGCCGAAGAACACCATGACGGCGGCGAACTGGAAGGCGATGGGCGCGAGCAGGAACCCTGTGTCCGGGAGGTCGAAGAACCGGTAGAACGACAGCAGCACCGCCATGTGCAGGGCGAGCATCTTCGCGCAGTCCACGACGTGGTCCAGCCACTCGCCCGACGGGCTGCCCGACCTGGTGAGGCGGGCGAGCTGCCCGTCGGCGGAGTCCAGGGCGAAGCCGGTGACCAGCGCGAGGAACACGCCGAGCGCCATGGGATGCGAGGGGGGGACGGCGGCGACGATGCCGATTCCGGTGAAGGTGAACACGGCGCTGACCAGCGTCACCTGGTTGGGGCTCAGGCCCAGGCGGTACGCGGCCGCGGCGAACACCCGCCCGGCGGGCCGGTTGACGAAGCGGGAGTAGACCGACACGCCCTTGCCGGGCTTCTGCGCGGCCTTCAGCTCCCTGACCGTCCGCGTGAAACCGCTCACTTCCGGCTCCCCCTCGCCCCACCCCCGGCGCCCCGCCGGGAACCCGCGCCCGGGCCGGAGGAACGTGTGCCATGACCTGCGACGGCCGTGCGGCGCCCGGCGGGCGGCGCCTGCCGCGCGCGACAGTCTCGCACGCGCCGTGGCCGCCGCACACGCGGGTGCGGCGCCCGCCCGCCGCGCGCGCCCCCGACCGCCCCGTCCCCGACCGCACCGCCCCGACCCGCACCGCACCGCACACCGCCACCGCACACCGCCACCGCACCGAAAGGACCCCCACCATGGCCGTCCCCCGTCGCCCCGAAGGGGAGCCCTCCCCCGCCCGGCGTGCCAGCCGCAGGGCGCTGCTGACGGGCGGCGCCGCCCTGGCCGCCGGATCCCTGTCCGCCTGCGACGCCCAGGGCGCCCCCGCCCCCCGGGACACCCCCACCATCGGCCGCACGGGGGCCGCGGTCGCCGGGCGCAAGCCGAAGGGCGACGACGTGGTGGACGTGGTCGCCGACTTCGGGGCCAAGGGCGACGGCCGCACCGACGACAGCGCCGCGTTCGAGGAGGCGTACCGCTACGCGGCGTCCCGGGTGTGGGGCCACGTGGGCCGCACGGTCGTGGACGTCCCCGCGGGCAGCTACGTCGTCCGGCGCCCGCACGCGCTGCTGAACGGGGACCGGCCGGACCGCAAGGCCAACGGGCTGCGGTTCCGGGGCGCGGGCAAGCGGATGACGGAGATCGTGTTCGCGCCGCCGACGTCGGAGGACGCCTATCTGTGCCGCAACGACGACATGTGGGCGAACCTGATGTTCGAGCAGTTGCGGTTCCGGTCGGCGACGCCCGGCGCGTCGTTCTTCTACTCGTACTCCACGGGGCAGGCGCAGGACTACCGCTTCTCCGAGTGCGAGTGGACCGGCGAGTGGACGTACGGCCTCGCGCTGGACGGCTCCAACACCAACTCCGAGATGCGCTGGGACGCCTGCCGGGTGGGCGGCGCCTACCGCAAGGCGTTCCTGTACTCGGGCCTGTCGAAGCGGTCGGAGAACGAGGCGCAGCAGGACCAGTTCCTCAACTACTGGTTCAACGACATGAAGGTCGAGTACGAGTGGGGCAACTTCCTGGAGTTCCCCTACGGCGGCTCGATCACCTGCCGGGGCGGCTCGTACATCGTGACCGGGCGGCGGCCCTCGGACGACGAGGAGTACGGGCGCGCGTCCACCTTCTTCCGCTTCCCGCGGGGCAGGCACTTCGACGCGGTGCAGCGCTTCCACGCCGAGGACATCCGCTTCGAGGTGCGCGGCCCGGACGTGATCGTGATGGACTGCGCCTGGAACAGCGGGACGGTGCACTTCAACGACTGCGACGACACCGCGAACGCGTTCAAGGACTTCTCCGACTCCGCGCGCCCGCACCGCTACGACATGGGCCCGCGCGGCCCGCTGGTGCGCTACGACTCCTGCCAGCTCACCGGCAGGCACGAGTACCGCGCCGTGCGGCCGGGGGCGGAGCAGCCGACGGTGGTCAGGTACGACATGTGCCTGTTCAAGAACCACCCGGTGGACGACTTCCTGGTCACGGAGGGCAAGCTGCGCGAGGGCTTCGCGCGGATCGTGGACTGCCTCGGCAGTTAGGCGGGGGAAGTCCGTCCGGGTAACCGGGCGTGACCGGGCGTGACCGGACAGGCGTGCGGCCGTTACGCCTGGCATGACCAGGCGTACGACAGCGGCCCTCGTCGGCCTCACCGCGACCGCGGTCCTCACCGGTGCGGCCGGGGCGGGCCCCGCGCATGCCACGAGTGTCATCGGCCTGCTCAACAGCGGGTTCGGCAACGGGTGCGACACCGGCGGTTCGGCGGACTCCCGGGGCAGCGCGTCGCGGAACCCCGGCCCGGTGACCGGGAACGTGATCGGGCTGCCGACGAGCAGCCCGACGAACACCTGCGGCATCGCCGGGCTGCCCCTGCCGCCGCTGCCCGGCCCCGGTCCGCTGGCCCCGCTCGGCAAGGCGGCGCCGCTGGTGGGCGCGCTGACCTGAGCCGGGCGCCCGCGGCGCCGCGGGGCAGGGCCGCCGCGGGTCAGGGCGCCGCGATCCCGTGCAGCAGCAGGGACGCCAGCTCCTCGTAGGCGTCGGCGTCGCCGAGTCCGGCGCGGTGGGTGATCTCGCCGCGCTGGATGGCCACCATGGAGGCGCTGACGACCTCCGCCACGAACGCCGCGTGCACCTTGCGGAACGCCCCGCTCCGCACGCCCTCGTCCACCAGCTCGCGCACCCGCCCGGCCGCGATCCGGGTGTTGCGCTCGTAGACCTCCAGGGCGGGCGGGAACGCGGCCAGGTCCGCGTAGAAGCGGGCGGAGGCGGGCCGCAGCTCCCGGGCGACCGCCGACAGATAGGCCACGACCCGGTCCCGGGCGTCCGCCGCGCGCGCGGTGCGCTCCTCCACGTGCTGCGCCGCCCGCCGGAAGAAGTGCTTCACCACGGCCACGGCCAACTGCTCCTTGCTGCGGGCCAGGGCGTACAGGGTGGACTTGGAGCAGTGCAGCCGCCCGGCGAGGTCGTCGAGCGTGAAGTCGGCGAAGCCTTCCTTCAGGAAGAGGGCGACCAGTTGGTCGAACAGCTCGGCCTGCCGTCCGGTGAGGCCGCGCCCGCCGGGGCGGGCCGTGGGGATCCCGGTTCTGCCGCTCATGGCTGCCACCTTAACCGCACATGTTTTCGCATCCGGTCCGCCGGGTTCGGCGCTACCATTGACAGTACTGGCGTACGTTCTACAGTACGGTGACCGGTCTCACCCACGGCCGCGCCGCAGCACCCCTTTCGTTGGCTGACCTGCCCCACCAGGGCACCCACCCGGCACCAGACGGAGGCCCCCATGCCGGTCGAACGCATGCTTCCCACCCCCGAGGCCCGCGACCTGATCGAGCTCACCCGGGAGATCGCCGACCGGGAGCTGGCGCCCCGGGCCGCCGACCACGAGGCGGAGGGGCGCTTCCCGCGCGAGGTCTTCCGCACGCTGGGCCGCGCCGGGCTGCTGTCCCTGCCCTACGACGAGGAGTACGGCGGCGGCGGCCAGCCGTACGAGGTGTACCTCCAGGTGGTGGAGGAGATCGCGGCCCGCTGGGCGAGCGTGGCCGTGGGCGTGAGCGTGCACGCCCTGTCCTGCTATCCGCTGGCCGCCTTCGGCACCGAGCGGCAGCGCCGGGAGCTGCTGCCGCCGCTGCTGGAGGGCGCGCTGCTCGGGGCGTACTGCCTGTCGGAGCCGCAGGCGGGCTCGGACGTCTCCTCGATCAGGACCCGGGCGGACAAGAGCGAGACCGGCTTCACCCTCACCGGCACCAAGGCGTGGACGACCCACGGCGGCGAGGCGGACAGCTACACCGTCTTCGCCCGCACCGGGAGCGACCCCCGGCACGGCATCTCCTGCTTCGTGGTGGACGCCGCCGCGCCCGGCCTGTCCTTCGGCGCGCCGGAGCGGAAGATGGGCCTGACCGGCTCCACCACCACGGCCGTGAACTGGGACGGCGTGCCGGTGCCCGCGGAGCGGCTGGTCGGCGCCGAGGGGCAGGGCATGGCGATCGCGCTGTCCGCCCTGGACTCCGGCCGTCTGGGCATCGCCGCCGTCGCCACGGGGCTGGCGCAGGCCGCGCTGGACGAGGCGGTGGCGTACGCCAAGGAGCGCGAGCAGTTCGGCCGGCCGATCGCCGAGCACCAGGGCCTGGGGTTCCTGCTCGCGGACATGGCGGCGGCCGTGGACTCGGCCCGGGCGACGTACCTGCACGCGGCGCGGCGGCGCGACGCGGGCCTGGCGTTCTCCCGCGAGGCGTCCGTCGCCAAGCTGGTCGCCACGGACGCGGCGATGAAGGTGACCACCGACGCGGTGCAGGTGCTCGGCGGGTACGGCTACACCCGGGACTTCCCGGTGGAGCGGTACATGCGCGAGGCGAAGGTGACGCAGATCTTCGAGGGCACCAACCAGATACAGCGGCTGGTGATCAGCCGCCATCTGACGCGGGCGTGAGCCCGGCGGGACCCGGTGCGCCGGGCCCCGCCGGGCCGCGGCGTCAGGCGGGCTTCAGCCCGGGGTCGCCCGCCTCGGAGACGAACGAGGCCGCGGTGCTCAGCGTCCCGCCCCGGTGGGTGACGGCGGAGACGACCTTGTAGTCGGCGCGCAGTTGCCCGGTGCCGAGGGTGACCGCCACGTACCCGCGCTGCCCGTTGTAGAACTTCAGGTGCGGGTTGGCGCCGGTGAGGGCGCCGTGGTTGGCGGGCACGGCCGCGCCGTCCTTGCCGCTGGTGGTGGAGGTGCCGACCAGTTCCACGCCGACGGTGCGCGAGGCCGGGTCGGCGAAGTCCCGCTTGATGTCGAACGCGTAGTGCACGTGCACGTCGCCGGTGAGCACCACCACGTTCTCCGCCCCGGCCGCGTCGATCCCGGCCAGGACGCGCTCGCGGGCGGCCGGGTAGCCGTCCCAGGCGTCCATGCTGACCCTGGCCGGCCGGGCGGAGTTCTCCAGGCGCTGGGAGAACACCACCTGCTGCGGGATGACGTTCCAGGTGGCGCCGGAGGAGCGCAGCCCGTCCAGCAGCCAGCGCTCCTGGGTGGCGCCGAGCATGGTGCGGGACGGGTCGCGGCTCTCGTCGCCGGGGACCTTCCAGCCGTCGCCGTTCGCCTGGTTGCTGCGGTACTGGCGGGTGTCGAGGATGTCGAACTGGGCCAGCTTCCCGTAGGAGAAGCGGCGGTACAGGCGCATGTCGGGGCCGGTGGGCCGCTGGGGGGCGCGCAGCGGCATGTTCTCCCAGTACGCGCGGTAGGCGGCGGCGCGGCGGATGAGGAACTCCTCCGGCGGCACGTCGTTCTCGGGGATGTCGTCCGCGTAGTTGTTCTCGGTCTCGTGGTCGTCCCAGGTGACGAGCCACGGGAAGGCGGCGTGCGCGGCCTGGAGGTCGGGGTCGGACTTGTACAGGGCGTAGCGCAGCCGGTAGTCCTCGAGGGTGATGGTCTCGGTGTTGAACACCGCGGGCAGCGACTGGTCGCCGGTGTAGCCGCGGGCGCCCCCGGCGGCGTTCACCGCGTACTCGTAGAGGTAGTCGCCGGTGTGGAACACCGCGTCGAGGTCCTCGTCCGCGAGGTGGCGCAGGGCGGTGAAGTACCCGTCGTGGTACGCCTGGCAGGACAGCACGCCCAGGCGCATGTCGGTGACGGGGGCGCCGGGCGCGGGGACGGTCCTGGTGCGGCCGGCCGGGCTGGTCCACCGGCCGACGCGGAAGCGGTACCAGTACACGCGGTCGGGGGCGAGGCCGTTGACCTCGACGTGCACCGCGTGGTTGAACGCCGGGTCGGCCCAGGTGTAGCCGCGGCGCAGGACACGGTCGAACCGCTCGTCCGTGGCGACCTCCCACCGCACGCTCACCCTGCCGTTCGGCATGCCGCCGGCCGGCTCGAAGGGGGCGGGGGCGAGGCGGGTCCACAGGACGACGCCGTTCGGGGCGGGGTCGCCCGAGGCGACGCCGAGGGTGAACGGGTCGCCGGAGAGGTCGGCGGCGCGGGCCTCGGCGGCGTGCGCGGACGGCAGGTTGACGCTGAACGCCAGCGCGGCGGCAGCTCCGGTGACGGTCAGGAACCGGCGCCGGGTCAGCCGCGCCGCCTCGCGCATCGCGGACGCGTCCGCCGTCCGGTCGGCGGCACCCGTGGTGTGTGCTGTGCTCGGCATGTGAGCCCCTCCCCTCACGCGCACCTTGCGCGAACGGGTGCCATTGCAGGGGCCGGGGGCGGCCGGGCGCTGTCAAGAACACAACAAGGAGATGAAGGTCGGACGAGTTCCGGCGGCGCATGCGGACAGACGGCCGGGAACGGGGGGAAGGGGAGATGGCCGACACAACCACCGCGGGCGGCCCGCGGCCGGGCCCGGTCGTCGGCGCTCCGCCGGGCCGCTCCGCCCCGGCGGCCCGGCACGGCGCCCCCCGCGGCCACCGCCGCCTCCACCACCGTCACACACCGATGCTTCCCCGATATCGGAGTGAGTCCTCACTCCGACCTTGCCGGAGTGAATACTCACTCCGTACGATGAACACATGAGCACATCCCCTTCGCGGCGCCGGGCGCCGGGAATGAGCCCCGAGGAGCGGCGGGCGATGATCGTGGCGGCGGCGCTGCCGCTGGTCGTCGAGCACGGCGCCGCGGTGACCACCGCCAGGATCGCCCGCGCCGCGGGCATCGGGGAGGCCACGGTGTTCCGGGTCTTCGCCGACAAGGACGAGCTGCTGGACGCCTGCGTCGCCGAGGCGCTCAGCCCCGACCACGCCGTGCGGGAGATCGCCTCGATCCCCCTGGAGCAGCCGCTGGCCGCGCGGCTCGCGCGGGCCGCCGAGGCGCTGGAGGCGGACGTGGCCAGGATCGGCGCGCTGCTCGGCGCGCTGCGGGCCTCCGGCCACGGCGGCCGCGGCGGCCGCCGCGGGGAGCCGGGGCCCGGCTCCGGGCCGGCCCCGGACCGGGAGGCGTCGATGGCGGCGGTCAGGCAGGCCCTGGCGGAGCTGTTCGCGCCGGAGCGGGACCGGCTGCGGGTGCCGCCGGAGCAGGCGGCGGCGGTCTTCCTCGGCCTCCTGTTCACCCGCCTCCGGCCGGAGGGACCCACGGGCCTGGACACGGCCGGGCTGGTGGACGTGTTCCTGCACGGCGTCGCCGGGGCGGGGGCGTGACGGTCACCCGGCAACCGCCCGCACACCCCGGCCGACGGCCGCGTTCACGGACGCCGCGGAAACCCCTTCACAGTGACAGGCCCTAGAAGTCGGCGGTGTCCAACGGGAAGGAGAAGGGAGCGGGGAGGTCGAGGGCCTTGCCGAGCAGGGTGGTGTGCGTGTCGGTGTAGTCACCTTTTCCCGGGTGGGAGAAAAGGGCGACTTCGCCGGCCGAGCGATCCACCAAGAGGTAGAGCGGAATTCCGCCACGCGCGTAGGCCCGCCGCTTCGGCCCCCGGTCCCGGGGATGCGACCCGGGAGAGGTCACCTCCACCACCATGGCGATGCCCTCGCAGCGCATCCAGGACGGGGCGTCACGGAAAGCCCAGTTCTCTGCGACGGCGAACGTCACGTCAGGAATCAGGTGCTCGTCGGGCGCACCCTTCGTCCCGGGCACGACCAGCCCCTTGTGCCCGGAGAAGTGCATGTCCGTGGCGGAGTTCCTGATCACCTGCGTGACGACAAGGCTGATGATGCTTTCGTGATCCCCATCCGGCGGCGGCGACACGACGAATTCCCCCTCGATCAACTCGGCTCGATAACCCTCGGGGGTTTGCAGCTCGAGAAAATCGGCCAGGAGGCTCTCCTCCGGCGTCTGCGACCGCTCGCATGTCATGGCACTCATACTGCTCCCCTCCTTTCTTCGGCGCCAACCCTAGGAAGCCGGAAACTCCTCACCGGGCCGGATACGGCCCGGTCACCCGAACGGAGGAGTTTGACACCGCTCGCACCCCGTCGCCCCCGCCGCCGGGAGGCGAGTGCCGCGGCGGTGCACAGTAGGGGTGTGATGCGTGACGTCGTGGAGGACCTGGAGCGCTGGTGGCGGGGCGGGGAGGCCGTGGGGGTGGCGACCGTGGTGGCCGCTTGGCGGTCCGCGCCGCGTCCGCCCGGGGCGGTGATGCTGGTGGGGCCGGACGGCACCGCCGTGGGCAGTGTGTCGGGCGGGTGTGTCGAGGGGGCGGTGTACGAGGCGGCGCGGGAGGTGCTGGGCGGTGGGGCGCCGCGCCTGGAGCGGTACGGGGTCAGTGACGACGACGCGTTCGCGGTCGGGCTGACCTGCGGCGGGACCATCGAGGTGTTCGTGGAGCGGGTGGACCGCGCCTCGTTCCCCGAGCTCGGCGAGGCCGCCGCTTCCGTCCGGGCCGGGGCGCCGGTGGCCGTGGCGACGTGCGTGGCCCTCGCCGGGGCGGACCCCGCCGGGCGGCTCGGCCGCCGCCTGGTGGTGTGGCCGGACCGCACCGCGGGCTCCCTGGGCTCGGCGCGCCTGGACGCGGCGGCGGCCGACGACGTGCGGGGCCTGCTCGCCACCGGCCGGTGCGGCACCCTGCGGTACGGCTACGACGGGGAGCGCAGGGGCGACGAGCTGACGCTGTTCGTGTCGGCGCACACCTCCCCGCCCCGGATGATCGTCTTCGGCGCCATCGACTTCGCCGCGGCCGTCGCCCGGATCGGCGCGTTCCTCGGCCACCGGGTGACGGTGTGCGACGCGCGCCCCGTCTTCGCCACCGCCCGCCGCTTCCCGGACGCGCACGAGGTGGTCGTGGCCTGGCCCCACCGCTATCTGCGCGCCGAGGCGGAGGCGGGCCGCCTCGACGAGCGCACCGTGGTGTGCGTGCTCACCCACGACCCGAAGTTCGACGTGCCCGTGCTGGAGGTGGCGCTGCGCCTGCCGCTGGCCTACGTCGGCGCGATGGGCTCCCGCCGCACCCACGACGACCGGCTCGCCCGGCTGCGGGAGGCGGGGCTGACCGGGGAGGAGCTGGCCAGGCTCTCCTCACCGCTGGGCCTGGACCTGGGCGCCCGCACCCCGGAGGAGACCGCGGTGAGCATCGCCGCGGAGATCGTCGCGGACCGGTGGGGCGGCACCGGGGAGCGGCTGACGGCGCTGAAGGGGCGCATCCACCACGTGCCCGCCGAGCCGCCGGGGCCGCGGCCGCCCGCGAATACTCGGGTGCACCCGGACCAGCCGCTCCACTAGGCTCTGGCCTCAGCTTCGACGCGCGCCTCCCGGTGCGCTCAGGCCCCGGTTACTTCTTTGCAAGAGAATCACACACCGGAGCCGCCTTGATCTCGGGAGGCGGACGTCGGGGCGCCCGGTGCGCAGGCAGCGGATACTTCTCCGGACCGGATTCCCGCACCCGGGGATCCCGCGGGTTCGAATCCCGCCGCCGGCCCCGGCCGGTGTGGGCGAGTGGCCGAAGCCATCCGATCGTTCCGCCGCCGCTTCCCCATGTCCTCGGGCGCCACCGCCGTTCCGCCTCCCCCGTTCCACGGGGGAAGTGCCTTCATGGCCAAGTTCAACACCCGCGCGGCCCGCCCCGCGGTGACCTCGCCGGTGCGGTCCACCGGTGCGACCGCCGCCACCCACCAGGGCGGCGGCGGCCATCTGCGGGACGCCAAGGGCGAGCTGTTCCTGCTGGCCGTCACCAACATGGTGGGCGAGCAGACGTTCTACGAGAGCGCGGAGGGCCGCGACGACCGGTACCGCACGCTGGTGCGGCAGCTCGCCGTCGAGGACCCGGCGTGGACCGCCCGCCTGCTGCGCTGGCTGCGCTCGGAGGCCAACCTGCGCTCGGCGTCCCTGGTGGGCGCCGCCGAGTACGTGCACGCCCGCCTCGCCGCGGGCGAGCCCGCCCCGGCCGACCCGGCCGCCGCCCACCGCCGCGTGGTGGCCTCCGTCCTGAGGCGGGCGGACGAGCCCGGGGAGCTGCTGGCCTACTGGACGTCCCGGCACGGCCGGGCCATCCCCAAGCCGGTCAAGCGCGGCGTCGGGGACGCGGTGCGGGAGCTGTACACCGAGCGGTCGCTGCTGAAGTACGACACCGCCGCGCGCGGCTTCCGCTTCGCGGACGTGCTGGAGCTCACCCACCCTTCCCCGGCCGGCCCCGAGCAGGGCGAGCTGTTCCGGCACGCCATCGACCGCCGCCACGGCCGCGGCGACGACGTCCCGCCGTCCCTGCCCCTGCTGCGGGCCCGCGCCGACCTGGCCCGCCTCCCCGTCCCCGACCGCCGCGCCCTGCTCACCCGCCCCGGCGCCGCGGACATCCTCGCCGCCGCCGGCATGACCTGGGAGGCCCTCGCCGGCTGGCTCCAGGGCCCGATGGACGCCGCGGCGTGGGAGGCCGTCATCCCGTCCATGGGGTTCATGGCGCTCCTCCGCAACCTCAGGAACTTCGACCAGGCCGGGGTGGGTGACGAGGCGGCCGAGGGGGTGGCGCGGATGCTGGGCGACCCGGGGCGGGTGGCGCGGTCGCGGCAGTTGCCGATGCGGTTCTACTCGGCGTACAACGCGGCGCCTTCGCTGCGCTGGGGGCACGCGCTGGAGAAGGCGCTGATGGCGTCGCTGGGGAACATCCCGGTGCTGCGCGGGCGCACCCTGGTGCTGGTGGACACCAGCACCTCGATGCAGAGCAGGTTCTCCCGCGACGGGACGCTGATGCGCTGGGACGCCGCCGCGCTGTTCGGGATCGCGCTGGGGCTGCGCTGCGCGTCCGCCGACGTGGTGTCGTTCTCCAGCTCCCGCCGGTACTGGGGCGACCCGCCCGGCGCGCTCACCAAGGCGTTCCCGCTGCTGCCGGGCGAGTCGCTGCTGAAGGCGCTGGGGCGGTGGAAGGACGGCGGCTGGTTCCTCGGCGGCGGCACGGACACGGCGCTGGCGCTGCGCCGGGAGTTCTCCGGCCACGACCGGGTGGTGGTGCTGACCGACGAGCAGTCCTCCCACGACGCCGTGGAGGTGACGGAGTCCGTCCCGGCGGGCGTCCCCATGTACACGTGGAACCTGGCCGGGTACCGGGTGGGCCACGCCCCGTCCGGCGAGCGGAACCGGCACACTTTCGGCGGCCTGACCGACACCGCGTTCCGCATGATCGGGCTGCTGGAGTCGGGCCGGGACGGGACGTGGCCGTGGGAGGAGCGCGCGGCGGAGTGACGCCCGGGCCGGGGCGGTCGCCCGGCCCGGGGTCCGCGGGGCGGGCGGCCGCCCCGCGGGCGCGTCCGGCGGCACACGGGGGTCAGTCGTGGCTGGCCTCCCACTCGCCGTCCCACGTGCCGTTGTACACGGCGCCCGAGGACTCGGTGGTCAGGCAGGTGTACTGGTTGTAGCGGATGAGGTTGGCGCAGAGCGTCCCCCCGGTTCCGGCGTCGGTGTTGAAGTCGTACCGGAAGCGCATGCCGTTGCGCCATTCGCAGGTGCTCAGCCAGACCGAGTTCTTGTCCGTCTTGGCGTCGGTGGCCAGGCACAGGCCGGTGGCCCGGTTCTGCAACTGGTGGAAACGGGGGTCCGTGGTGTCGTTGCCGCGCCAGTCCCACTGCTGGTTCCAGCTATTGGAGTCGCACCACTTCATGAAGGCCCTGGCGGTGCCGTCCGAGCTCCTCTCCCCGCTCGTCAGGCAGTGGGTCCCGAACTTGCTGTTCATGAACCTCCAGTACGTGGGGGCCTCGGCGGCGGCGTTCGCGGTGGTCGGGGCGCCGATGCCGACGGCCGCGGTCACCGCGAGGAGGGCGAAGGTGGCGGCGGCGGACTTCTTGAGCCTGGTCAACGTCATGGCCGGAAAACCTAGCCGGATATCCGTTCGAACGTCACCGATCGTCCGCACAATACGGCTTCCCGTCACCTCGCGTTCGACAGAGTGTCATGTTCCGGTTCGCCGACGGAAAGTCGGGGGACGGCCGCGGCCCCGCTCACCCGCGAGTGGTCAACGGACTGCGGACTCCCGCCCAACAGCGGGTTTCCGCCGCCCGTCGCCCGTCGGAAATCTCCCGGGAATTCAGCGGCTCTCGCCCGTTTCCTCCGCTCGGGCCGTGCGTTCGGTGCTGGTGGGGCGACAAATTCCCCCGCTACGTTTCGGCCATGAAGTCCACCTGGCTCAAGAAGCGCCTGGGCACCCTGGTCGCGGCCCTCTCCCTGGCCGCGGGTGTCGCCGTCATGCTGCCCGCCCCCGCGCAGGCGGCGCCCTCCCCCGTCTACTGGACCTTCCGGAACCTGTGGGTGGGCATGGGCGACCAGTGCCTGACCGGCGGCAAGCTGGACGGCGGCACCTCCCGTGTGTTCATGGCGACCTGCAACGGGAGCAACTTCCAGCAGTGGGACTGGCGCGGCTCCGACCCGGACAGCCCGATCCCGCACCACCAGCTCCAGAACAAGGCCACCGGCACCTGCCTGGCGACCGACAACAAGAGCTACAACGGCAACGCCGTGTGGACCAGCACCTGCGAGTGGCGGCGGGGCATGCGCTTCCACTACTACGCCGACTCGCACTACCTGTGCCCGCTGCTGACCAGCCCGAGCCCCTGCCTGAGCGCGCAGAACAACGGCGCGGTGTACGGCAACACCAACCTCTCCCCCGACATCGCGAAGGACGGCTGGATCGGCACCCACTCGTGACCGGGTCCCGCCCCGGTCCCGCCGCCGGGGCGGGGTCGTCCCGTGCCCGGGGCGGCGCTCACCGCCGGGCGCGGGCCGCCGCCCTGGCGGCCAGGTCGCGGCAGAGGACGCCGAAGTCGCGGCCCGCCGCCTGAAGGGCCATGGGGAAGGTGCTGGTCTCCGTCATCCCGGGGGCGACGTTGGTCTCCAGGACGAAGACCTCGCCGGACCCGGTGACGATCATGTCGGTGCGGGAGAGGTCGCGCAGGCCCAGGACCCGGTGGGCCAGCAGGGCCACCCGCGCCGCCTCGGCCGCCACCGCCTCGGGGACGCGGGCGGGGGTGAAGAACTCGACCGCGCCCGCGGTGTACCGGGCGGTGTAGTCGTACCGGCCGCCGCGGGGGACGATCTCCACGGCGGGCAGCGCGGCGGGCCCCTCCCCCAGGTCGGCCACCGCGACGGCGATCTCCGTGCCGGTCACGCACCGCTCCACCAGCGCCTCGTCGTGGTGGGCGAAGCACGCCATCAGCGCCTCGGGCAGTTGCTCGGCCGCGTCCACCCGACTCACCCCGAACGCCGATCCGCCCGCGCGCGGCTTGACGAACAGCGGCAGCCCGAGCCGCTCGGCGAGCCGCGCGGTCAGCGCCGCCGCGCCCAGGTCGTGGAACGCCTCCCTGGGCAGCGTCACCGACTCGGGGGTGCGCGCGCCCGCCCGGGTCAGGATCTCCTTGGCGACGGACTTGTCGAACGCGGTCCGGCACGCCCCGGGCGCCGCCCCCACGTACGGCACGCCCGCCAGCTCCAGCACCTCCTTTATGGTGCCGTCCTCGCCGGCGATGCCGTGCAGCACGGGGAAGACCGCGCTCGGCGGGTCGGCGGCCAGTTCGTCCAGCAGCCCCGCGTCCACGTCGCGCACGCTCGCCTCCACCCCGGCGTGGCGCAGCGCCCGGCTCACCCGGGCGCCGGAGCGCAGCGACACCTCGCGCTCCGCGGACAGGCCGCCCGCGACGACGACCACCCGCTCCAGGTCACTCACGATGGGTCCTCCTCGGCTCGCAGGTCGTCACAGCGGGTCGTCACACCAGGTCGGGGCCGGGCGTCTGGGGTCCGGCGGCCCGCGGCGGGGACGCCGTCCCGAAGGTCTCCCGCATCCGCAGCTCGGCGGTGACCACCCGGGCCAGCCGGGCCACGCCGTCGCGGATGCGCTCCGGTGGCGGGTAGCAGAACGACAGGCGCATGTGCCGCCGCCCGGTGCCGTCCGCGTAGAAGCCGGTGCCCGGCACGTACGCCACGCGCGCGGACACCGCCCGGGGCAGCATCGCCTTGGCGTCGAGCCCCGGCGGCAGGGTCACCCACACGAAGAACCCGCCGCCGGGGGTGGTCCAGCTCACGCCGGGCGGCATGTGGTCGGCCAGGGCCCGCAGCATGGCGTCGCGCCGCTCGGTGTACATCTCGCGGAACTGCTTGAGCTGCTGCGCCCACGGCTGGGTGCGCAGGTACCGGTCCACGGCGAGCTGGGCGAACGCCGAGTGGGACAGCATCGCCGACTCGGCGGCCAGCACCAGCTTGTCGCGGACGGCCGCCGGGGCGAGCGCCCACCCGACCCGCAGCCCCGGCGCGAGGGTCTTGGAGAACGACCCGAGGTAGACGACGTCGCCGGGCGCGTCGGCGCGCAGCGCCCGCCGGGGCCCGCCGTCGAAGTACAGCAGCCCGTACGGGTTGTCCTCCACCAGCAGCACCCCGGCCGCGCGGCACACCTCGACCACCCGCGCCCGCCGCCGGTCCGCCAGGGTGACGCCCGCCGGGTTGGAGAAGGTGGGGACGGTGTAGAACAGCTTCGCCGGGCGGCCCTCGCCCTCCAGCCGGGCGAACACCTCCCCCAGCGCCTCGGGGACCACCCCGTCCCCGTCCATGGGGACGTGCTCCACCCGGGCCTGGTGGGCGGCGAACACCCCGAGCGCGGTGACGTAGGTGGGCGCCTCGGTGACCACGGTGTCCCCCGGGTCCAGGAACACCCGGGCGACCAGGTCCAGCGCCTGCTGGGAGCCGACCGTCACCACCACGTCGTCGGCGTGGGCGTCGATGCCCTCCAGCGCCATCACCTCGCAGATGGCCTCCCGCAGCGACGGGTCGCCCTGCGCCGAGCCGTACTGGAGCGCCACGGCCCCCCGCTCGGCGACCAGCTCCGCCATCATCGCCCCGACCGCGTCCAGGGGCAGCGCCGACACGTTCGGCATGCCCCCGGCCAGCGACACCACCTCGGGCCTGGACGCCACCGCGAACAGCGCCCGCACCTCGGACGCCACCATCCCGGCGGCCCGCTGCGCGTACCGCCCGTGCCACGGATCGACGCCCGTCCCGCGGCGCCGCGGTTCCACCGGTTCCATGCGCGGCCTCCCTGTGTCGGACGAAGGCTCGGAGTGCCGAGCCTAGCCGGAGGGCGGGCGCGGGCCCGTCCGGGCGCGGCCGCCGCGCCGCCGTCCGCGGACGGACGGGCCGCCGGGAAAAGCCGTGGCGGCGGGCGGTTCCGCCGTGGCAGGGTGATCGGCGTCGAAGGGGTGTAGCTCAGCAGGCCAGAGCGCCGGTCTCCAAAACCGGATGTCGCAGGTTCGACTCCTGTCACCCCTGCCACGAGCCGCGGCGCGCGGCCCCGGCCCGCGCGGCCGGGCCGCCGCCGCGGACCGGTGCGCGCCGGTGCACGGGCTGCCGGAGGACGTGATCGGGTACCCGGCGGCCGGGTCGGCGGGGTACCTGCGGGCGGAGTGGGGGCTCACCGGGCACGGGTGGTGGGCGGGCTGGTGCCCGGGGCTGTCGGTGGGGTGCGGGAGACTGCGCGGACAGTCGGTCGCCGGGAGGTTTCGGGTGCGGGACAGCTACGCGGTGGAGGAGTTCGTCGGGCACTCCGAGCGCTGCGATCAGCAGAGCGAAGGGCTTCTTGACGACGGCTGGGACGAGTTCGTGGACATCCCGGTCCGTGTGCATCTGCTCGACCGGTGGCTCGGCGAGGACGGTCCCGCGGGATCCGGCGTGCTCGCGGCGGCGCGGACGACGGGGCAGGACGTCGAGCTGACGCCGGAGGCGCTGCCGGGGAGCGGGCTGTTCGGGGCCGTGGACTCCGCCGGGCGGGTGCGGCGCGAGCCCCGCGCGTGCCGGACCGTCCCGGTGGCGGAGGCGGCCTCGGCCGTGGAGCGCGCCCTGCGGGCCGGGGGCGGCACGCCGTCGCGGCGCGTCGCGCTGCTCGCCGCCGACCTGCGCGCGGTGCTCGACGCGGAGGGGCGGGAGGCGGCGCTGGTGACGGTGGCGGACCCGGCCACCGGCGCGGTCGCGGAGGACGAGACGCATGTGGTGCTGTCGTGGAACGGCGGGCTGGTCCGCGTCAGCGTCGTGCCCCGCCCCGGAGGCGGCGAGCCGATCGACCCGGCGTGCTCCTTCGCGGGCTGCCCGGACGGAGCCCGGATCGCGCCGGAGGAACACGGGCTCACCGAGGCCCGGGGGCGGGCCGTGTGCGCCGGGACGGTGCTGGCGGCCCTGCTGGGGTGCGACGGGCGCGCCGCGTTCTCCGTCGGATGGCGGCCGCACGGGATCGACCCCGGGCACCCCGACCGTCTCACCGCCGTCCGCGCCTGGTGGGAGAGCACGCCCTGGCACGACCAGTACCCGGACGACCACATGGACGTCTACTACGACTACGGCGCGGGCGACTGGCTCGGCCGTCACCGGCACCTGGCGCCCACGCCGGAGCAGATCGCCGACGAGGACGGCGACGACTACCCCGGCCGGGACTGCCTGGTCCTCGCCGACCCCGCCGAGCCGCGGGCAGAGGGGTGGTTCGCGGTCGGCGACCCGATGCTCCCGCTGGACGGCGGCACCCTCCTCGCCCAGGTCGAGGCGTTCCGCGCGGCGTGCCGGGAGCAGGCCGCGGCACCGGGCGAGCTGGTGGACCCCCTGATCGACGAGCTGCTCGCCGGGCCGCTGGAGCGGGTCGGAGGGCCGGAGCGCCGGATGCTCGCCTGGGCCGACGCCGTCGGCACCGGCGCGTTCTGGCACGACGCCGACGGCACGGTCGATGTCCACGAGGACGCGCGGCGGCTGCTGGTCGTCGGGGAGAGGGAGGCGCTGTACCTCGTCTTCAGGGGGGAGATGGGGGCCTGAGGCCGAGCCCGCCGACGGGGAAGGGTGTCGGTGGGCGGGGCTGGCGTTCGGGGAGTCAGGGTGTGCGGTGCCGCGCGATGTGAGAGGAGTCTTCCGTGTCCGAGCAGCGGATCGAGTTCGTGCCCGCCGACGGCCCCGTCCGGGAGCCGGTGACCAAGGTCGGCGGGCAGCCGGTGTGGCTGGAGGAGCCGCAGTGGCCGCTGGGCGCGAGCTCCGGCGAGCCCATGGAGTTCCTGGGGCAGTTCGCGCTGGACGGGGGCCGCCTGGCCTATGTGTTCATGAGCGAGTACGACAACGCGCCCACCGGCACCTGGGACCCCGAGGGCGGGGAGAACGCGGTGATCGTCCAGCCCGGCGGCCGGGTACCGGAGTTCGTCACCGTGCGGGCGCGGGCCGAGGGCCCCACCGCGGGCGACGACCACCTGCCGCGCCCGGCGGAGCGCCACACCTCCGTGTTCCTGGGCGGTCCCGGCGCCTTGCCGGAGTGGGTGCAGGAGGACGAGCACCCCGGCGAGGGCTGGGAGCTGGTGGCGCAGTTGACGGAGGAGCTGCCATTCTTCGTCAACTTCGGTGACGCGGGGGCCGGTTGGGCGTTCGTGTCACCGGACGGCAAGGAGGGGCGGTTCCTCTGGCAGTGCTGCTGAGGCACCGGGGCGAGGCCCCTGGCCCGGGTTGGTGGGGGTCAGGGGCTTCGCCGGTTGCGGAGCAGGTCAGGAGAGTCGGTCGTCGGTGACGGCGGTGATGAAGGCGGCCCACGCCTCGGGGCGGAAGAGGAGGGCGGGGCCGTCGGGGTCCTTGCTGTCACGGACGGGGACGAGACCGGTGGCGGCGACTTGGGAGGGGGACCATTCGAGGCAGTTGCCGCCAGCGCCGTTGCTGTAGCTGGATTTGATCCATTTCACGGGCGCAGCTTCCCTTCTGCGACGGCGGTGATGAATGCGGTCCAGGCTTCGGGGCGGAAGAGGAGGGCGGGGCCGGTGGGGTCCTTGCTGTCGCGGACGGGGACGAGGCCGGAGGTCGTGGCTATGGTGGGGGACCACTCCACGCAGTCGCCGCCGTCACCGTTGCTGTAGCTGGATTTAACCCATGCCACGCTCGAGAGGTCGGGGGTGGTGCTCATCGGAAAGTCCTTCCAGGACGGATCGGAGGAAAGCCGCCGTGTCGCGAGGCGACAGAGCGCAGGCCCTAATCAGATCGTAGTGCCGACGGCGCTCGCTGACGCTTTCCTCGTCCTCGAACAACGTGCCGGTAGCGATGCTTTCCTCGTAGGCGGCCTGGGTCCTGTCCTCCAAGGTCATCAGCTTGAGCGAGCCCCCGAGCAGCGCGTGCTCCCCGTGCGCGAACGGGAGCAACTGGATCGTGATCTGCGGAGCCTGCACCTGCTTGATCAGCGCGGCCAACTGGGCGCGCATGACGGCGGGTCCGCCGACGGAGCGCCGCACCACCGCCTCGTCGAGGACGATCGTCAGGTCCGGCGGGGGCGTGGCACGCAGGAGTTCCTGACGGCTGATGCGGGCCTGCACCTTCTCCTCGATCTGCTCGGGGGTCTGCCTGGGACCGAAGACCCGGAACAGCGCACGCGCGTACTCCTCCGTCTGCACCAGACCGGGCACGACGTCCCCCGCGAACTGGTGGATGATCCGGGCCCTCGTCTCCAGCTCCATGACCCGCCGGTACCGGTCCGGGTGCACCTCCTTCTTCGCCAGCGCGTACAGCCGCACGAAGTGTCCGTCCGTCCCGAACGCCGCGTCGAGCTTGGCCGGGAGCTCCGTGGGGATGATGCTTTCCGCCAGTTCGATGCGGGACAGGTGGCTTCGGGCGAAGTGCACCACCCCCGCCAGGCCCTCCAGCGTCATCCCGGCGTTCTCGCGGTAGCGGCGCATCTCCGCGCCGAAGAAGTGGCGGACGGAACGGTCGGGCGTCAGTGCGTTTTTGCGCATGATCGAAACTCCCCCCTATTGCACGGGAACTGAGGCGCTTCCGATAGTAGGGGCGGGGCGTGACTCTTGCGATACGCATTGTCAATTGCCGCTCGCCCCGAGCGCATTCCACCCGCCCCAAAAGGTTTCCCCGTGTCAATGAAATCCGAACACTCTGACGAATTCCCCGACCGCACCCCGCACCCCCGCGAAACCGAAGACCCGCAGGCCATGGCCGACCTGTCCCGCCGCGTCGCCGACCTCAGCCGTCGCCTCAAGATCCTCAACGTGGAGATCGACAACCACTTCCGGGCGCTCGGCCGACCGGTTCCCAAAGCCGACGAGGGGAATTGAGGGAAGGCAGAATGGAAAAGAACCTTGACTCCGCGGCCCTGAAGGTCGGTCAACTCCTGCTCGACCCGGCCACCGAACGCGTCGGTGTTCTCATGGCGCTGCTTCCGGCCGCCCGGCTCCACTACGACACGGGAGTGCGCGGGCCGCTCGTCGCGTTCCTGCGCCCGGAGCGGGGCGGCCGCGAGTGGACCGCCGACCCGGCCGCGCTGCGCGGTGTCGGCGAGGGGGGCGCCTGATGCCCGTGCCCCTGCCCGCCAAGGTCGTCGTGGTGGACGCGGCCACGATCCGGCTGCGCGACTGGATCCGCGTCGGCGACCGCTACCACGAGGTGGTCGATCTGTTCGCCCTGCAACCCGCGCAGCGGGGGAAGTCGCTGCTGCTGGACGACGGGCGGCTGTACCACCTGGCGCGCGGCGTCCCGCTCACCGCGCACCGCCCGCTGTGACGCGGCGGCGGCCCCGCCCGGGCACCCCGCCGTACACGCCCGCCCGTGCGAGGGCTGCTCCGTTCGGGGGAGACACGGCGCGGGCGGGCCGGGAAACGGGGTGACCGGCGCGGGGGCGGCGGAAAGTCATCTCATGCGAGGAGCCTTCGCCGTGGCCGGGGTGTGTGTGCTGGCCGCCGTCGCCGCCGCCTGCCAGGGGCCGCCCGCCGAGAGCCGGGCGGCCGGGCGCTCCGCCACCCGGGCCCACGCCGACGTGCTGTTCGTGGGCGCCCACCCCGACGACGAGTACCCGTCGCTGGCCGCGTTCGGGCAGTGGCGGGAGCGGGACGGCCAGTCGGTCGCCGTCGCCACCGTCACCCGGGGCGAGGGCGGCGGCGACGCGGAGGGGACGCGGGAGGGCGCGGCGCTCGGGCTGGCGCGGGAGCGGGAGCAGCGGGCCGCGGTCGCGCACGCGGGCATCCGCGACGTGTACCACCTGGACAGGCCCGACTTCTGGTACACGCTGTCGGCACCGCTGACCGCCCGGGTGTGGGACGGCCCGCCGCGCCGCGCGGACACCCTGGAGCGGCTGGTGCGGCTGATCCGGGCCACCACCCCGCGGACCGTCGTCACCATGGACCCGCGCCCGTTCGGTCAGCACGGCGGGCACCAGTTGTCCGGCCGCCTGGCCGTGCAGGCGTTCCGGCTGGCCGCCGACGCGTCCGCGTTCCCCCGCCAGCTCACCGAGGAGGGGTACCGGCCGTGGCGGGCCTCCCGGCTGCTCACCCAGCACTGGGGCTTCGCCGGACCGGCCGGGCCCGGATGCGCCCAGGGCAGGCGGGAGGACCCGGTGACCGGGCTGCCCGTGGTCGGGGTGTGGGAGGGGGCGTGGTCGCGGGCGCGGCGCACCACGTGGGCGCAGGTGGAGCGGGCCGCCGCGCGGGAGTACCGCACCCAGGGGTTCGCGGCGCTGCCGGAGAGGGTCGCCGTGCCTCGGGAGGAACTGGGCTGCGACTGGTTCACGGTGCTGGCCGAGAACGGGGTGCCGGTGCGGGCGGCCGTGGCGGAGCAGCGGGGGCTGCGCCCGCTGTACGGCGAGTTCCGGGACTGGGCGCGCGCGCAGGGCATGCCGTGGCTGGCCAACGGGGCGCAGCCGCGGTACCCGGCGCGGCCCGCGGCGGCGGTGCGGGTGAGCGCGCGGACGCCCGTCCTGGACGGCGCCGCGGGGCCCGGCGAGTACCCGGGCGGGGTGCTGCGGCTGGCGCACTGGGAGGGCGAGCGGTGCCGGGACGCCGCCGACTGCTCCGCGGCGGTCCGGCTCGCCCGGCACGGCGACGCGCTGTACGTGCTGGTGGAGGCGCGGGACGAGGCGCGGGGCGCGGCGCTGGACGCGGCGGACTGCACGCGGCACTGGCGCACCGACGCCGTCGAGATCACCCTCGACCCGCGGGGCGTGTCCGACGACACCTCCACCACCCTGAAGGCCGCCGTGCTGCCGTACACCGCGCACGGCCGCGGGCCCTGCGCGGCCAGGGACGCCGACCACCGGCAGGGACCCGCGCCCGCGATCGGGCGGGCGGCGGTGCTGCGCGCCGACGGGTACCGGGTGGAGGTGCGGATCCCGCTGGACGCGCTGCCCGCCGCCGCCGACCCGGCGCAACTGGGCGCGAACGTCCTGCTGTACGACTCGGACACGCCGGACGGGACCGGGCAGACCCGGCTGGCGTGGGCGCCGTTCGGCGGCGCGCAGGCCGACCCGTACGCGTGGGGCACCTGGCGACTGCCCGGGTACCTGCCGCCGAAGGGCCGCCCCGTGGTGCCGCCGCCCCCGGTGCTGCCGGTGGCGGCGGCGCGCGGCGCGGACTCGCCCGCGTCCGCGGCGCAGAGCAGGCGCACCGGGGTGCCCCCGGGGGCCGGGCCCCGGCGGTGAGAGTCAGGCGGCGGCCGGGGCGGTGCGCAGGGCGCGGTTCTCCACGCGCAGGCGCACCGCGAGGACGGCGGCGTTGAGCGCGGTGAACGCGGCGGCGGTGACCCAGGCCGAGTGCACCAGCGGCAGCGCCACGCCCTCCACGGCGACGGCCAGGTAGTTGGGGTGGCGCAGCAGCCGGTAGGGGCCGCCGGTCACCAGGGGCAGGCCGGGCACCACGATCACGCGGGTGTTCCAGCGGGGGCCCAGGGTGGCCACGCACCACCAGCGCAGCACCTGCGCGGCCAGGGCCAGCGCCAGCGCCGTCCAGCCGAGGACCGGCAGGAACGGGCGGGAGGCGGCGTGCACCTCCACGAGGATGCCCGCGAGCAGCCCGGCGTGCACGGCCACCATCACGGGGTAGTGGCCCGCGCCGTGCTCCCGGCCGCCGCGGGCCAGGGCCCAGCGGGCGTTGCGGCGGGCCACCACCAGCTCGGCGAGGCGCTCCGCGGCGACGGCGGCGACGAGGGCGGTGACGAGGGCCTGGCCGGTCACGGCGCTCACCACGCCAACAGGACGAGTTCGGTGGCGAAGCCGGGGCCCATCGCCAGCATCAGGGCGGGGCTGCCCGGCGGCGGGGAGCCGCCCGCCATCGCGTCGGCGAGGACGTGCAGCACCGAGGCGGAGGAGAGGTTGCCGGTCCTGGCGAGGGACGCCCGGGTGAGGGCCAGGGCTTCCTCGGGCAGCCCCAGCGACGAGATGATCGCGTCGATGACCTTCGGGCCGCCGGGGTGGCACAGCCAGGTGGCGACGTCGCCCGGGGTCAGGCCGTGCCCGTCCAGGAAGGCGTGCACCTCCTTCGGCAGCACCGTGGCGATCATCTCGGGCACGCCCGGGGAGAGCACGACGCGGAAGCCGTCGGAGCCGATGTGCCAGCCCATCGCGTCCAGGGTGCCGGGGTGCAGGCGGCTGCGGGAGGAGATCAGCCGGGGGCCCGCGGCGGCGCGGTCGGCGCCCACGGCCACCACGGCGGCGGCGCCGTCGCCGAACAGGCTGGTCGCTACCAGGTTCGCCGGGCCCGCGTCGCCGGGCTGGAAGGTGAGCGAGCACAGCTCCACGGCGAGCAGCACCGCCACCCCGTCGGGCCGGTGGCGCAGCCAGTCCAGGACCCGGGCGAGCCCGGCCGCGCCGCCCGCGCAGCCGAACCCGAACAGCGGCAGCCGGGTCACGTCCTCGCGCAGCCCCACCCGCGCGGCGAGGCGGGCGTCCAGGGACGGCACGGCCAGGCCCGTGACGGTGGTGCCGACCAGCAGGTCCACCTCGCGGGGCGCGGTGCCCGCGGCGTCCAGCGCGGCGAGGAGGGCGGCCTCGCCCAGGTCCAGGGCGTGCTCCAGCCACAGGGCGTTGCTCTCGGTGAAGTCCGTGAGGGCCGGGTAGCGCTCCAGGGGCAGGCAGAAGTGGCGGGTGCGCACCCCGGTGTTGCGCCCGATCCTGGCCGTGGTGCGGCGGGCGGGGTGCTGTTCGGGCAGGCAGTGCTCCACGAACGTGGCGGTGATGTCCTCCTGCCGGAAGCGCAACGGCGGCAGGGCCGTACCGACCGCGGCGACACGCGGGTGGGGCGGGGTGGGGGCAGCCATGCGGGCAGCGTAGACAGCCCGGATGGGGTTTACGGGCGTTTTGAGAGGGGTGCGCGTGGCGCGTCGCGTTTGGGGTCTTCTGGGGGAGAGGGCTCCGCCCCGGGCTTGGTGGGGAGAGGGAGAGGGTTTCCTCCGGAGGCCAGGGGGCTTCCCGGGCCGGGGCTCCGCCCCGGCCCGGTGGAGGGGTGCGGGGGCTGGGGAGCGTTCCTCCGGAGGCCAGGGGGCTTCGCCCCCTGGACCCCCACCGGGGGCTGCGCCCCCGGACCCCCGCCAGGGGGTTGCCTCCGGAGGGACGCCCCCCAACGGGGCCCGGAGCGGAGCCCCGGTGGGAGTCCGGAGGGCAGAGCCCTTTGGCCTCCGGAGGAAAGCCCTCCCCTTCACCCCACCCGGGGGGTCCGGGGCGGAGCCCCGGTGGGGGTTCAGGGGGCGGAGCCCCCTGGCCTCCGGAGGAAAACAACCCTCCTCCACCCAACGGGGCCCGGGGCGAAGCCCCGGTGGGGTTCAGGGGGCGGAGCCCCCTGGCCTCCGGAGGAAAACAACCCTCCTCCATCCCCGCCGGAACCCCCACCGGTCAGGTGAGGAGCGCCGGGGCCCGGGTCAGGGCCAGCGTCACCGCGATGGCGGCGACGGCGATGCCGGTGCGGAAGGGGACCGGGTCGCGGCGGTGGTCGCGGCCGGGGCGGGCCAGCCCCGCGGTGGCGCAGGCGGCGCTGACCGCCACCGCGGCCCAGTCCGCGGTGCCCGCGGGCCCCGGCGGGGCGAAGGCCAGCACGGCGACGGCCGTCACCATCGGCACCGGCGCCGCCAGGCACACCCCGGCGGGCCCCAGCCGCTGCGGCAGGCCGCGCACCCCCGTCGCCAGGTCGTCCGCGATGTCCGGCAGCACGTTCGCGAAGTGCGCGCCGAGCCCCAGCAGCGCGCCGACCGCCACCAGCCACCAGGCGGGCCGCGGGCTGCCGGGCAGGGCCAGGACGACGAACGCGGGCAGGGCGCCGAAGCCCATGGCGTAGCCGAGCCACGACCACACGGTGCGCTTCAGCCCGAGGTTGTACAGCCAGCCCCCCGCCACGCCGAACAGGTGGACGAGCGCCGCCAGGGGGCCCGTCGCCGCGGACAGCAGCACGCAGGCGGCCAGCGCCGCCCCCGAGGCCCGGCCGACCGCGCGCGGGTCGGCGCGGCCCGTCACCAGCGGCTTGTCCGCCCGGCCCGCCGCCAGGTCCCGGCGGGCGTCCAGCCAGTCGTTGCTCCAGCCGATGGACAACTGGCCCGCCAGCACGGCCAGGCCGACCAGCGCCAGGCCCGGCGGGGAGTGCCCGCAGGCGGCGGCCAGCGCGGTCGTGAGGACCGTGACCGCGGCGGTGGGCAGAGGATGACAGGCGGCGGGCAGCCCGCGCAGGGGCGGCGACGGGGAGGGCGTCATGGTGCGGTGGAGGGTACGGAAGGCCCGGGGCCCGTGCCGGTCGCTGGACTCGTTCGGATGACGGATTACCCCTGAACGGGCCAGCGCGGGCCGCGCCGGGCGCCCCCGCGCCCCTACAGTTCCCCTGCCATGCTCGACCTGCTCGTGGTGGGCGGCGGGCCCGCCGGGCTGGCCTGCGCCATCGGCGCGGCGCTCGCCGGGCTCGACACCGCCGTCCTGGAACCCCGCGCCGCGCCCGTGGACAAGGCGTGCGGCGAGGGCCTGATGCCCGGGGCCGTGCACGCGCTGCGCGCCCTTGGCGTCACCCCGCCCGGGCAGCCGCTGCACGGCATCCGCTACCTCGACGGGCGGCACACCGTCACCGCCGACTTCCCCGCCGCGGCCGGACCCGGCCTCGGGGTGCGCCGCACCGCCCTGCACTCCGCGCTGGCCGCCCGCGCCGCCGCCCTCGGCGTGCCCGTGCTGCCCCGCGCCGCGGGCCCCGTCACCCAGCACGGCGACCGGGTGACCGCCGCCGGGCTCACCGCCCGCCACCTGGCCGCCGCCGACGGCCTGCACTCCCCCGTCCGCCGCGCTCTCGGCCTGCACCGCCCCGCGCCCGCCCCGGCCAGGTACGGGCTGCGCCGCCACTACGCGGTGGCGCCGTGGAGCGACCACGTGGAGGTGCACTGGTCCGCCGACGCCGAGGCGTACGTCACCCCCGTTGGGCCGGGACTGGTCGGGGTGGCCGTGCTCACCACGCGGCGGGCCCCGTACGACGACCACCTGGCCCGCTTCCCCGACCTGGCCCGCCGTCTCGCCGGGCGGCGGGCCGGGCCGGTGCGGGGCGCCGGGCCGCTGCGGCAGACGGCGCGGCGGCGCACGGCCGGGCGGGTGCTGCTGGTCGGGGACGCCGCCGGGTACGTGGACGCGCTCACCGGGGAGGGCGTGGCGGTGGCGCTGGCCGGGGCGGCGGCGCTGGTGGAGTGCGTCAGCCGGGGCCGCCCCGAGGAGTACGAGGCGGCGTGGCTCCGGGCCTCGCGCCGCTACCGGCTGCTCACCGCCGCCCTGCTGTGGGCCCGCCACCGGCCGGGGCTGGCGCCCCGCATCGTCCCCGCGGCGGCCCGCTGGCCGGGGGCGTTCACCCGGGCGGTGGCGGCGCTGGCGTAGGGGGCCGTCCCGGCAGCCGTACGGCTGAACCGCTCCCCGCCGCCCCGTCACCGGCCCGCGTCGGGCCGGTGGGAGCAGTAGATTCCGGCCGGGGACGAATGTGACCGATCCCCCGCAAAGCCCCATACCCTCGCATCACCCCGGTCCACCGGAAACCGCTCCCTCCCCACACCGACAGGCGGGCACACCCATGGCGACAAGCGCAACGACGGCGACGGCGATCCTCGACTACCGCAGCGACGCGATCGTCGGCCTGATGCTGATCGAGGACAAGGACTGCGACGAGCTGTGGCTCAAGGACGCCCTCCAGCGGGCCGTGATGCTGGAGCTGGCCACCATCCCCCCGTACGCCTGCGGCCTGTGGTCCATCGAGGACCCGCAGCGGGACGCGAAGGTGCACAAGGCCGTGCGGGAGATCATCTTCGACGAGATGTCCCACTTCGGCCTGGTCGGCAACATCCTCAGCGCCATCGGCGGCGCGCCCGTCGTCGCCGACCGGCACGTCGTCCCGAAGTACTCGGGACCCCTGCCCGGCGGTGTGCGGCCCCAGCTCAACGTCTACCTCAGCAGGCTCGACATGAACGCCGCGGACATGTACTCGCAGATCGAGAAGCCGGACCGGCCGCTGGCCAGGGCCATCCGGCCCGACGAGACCCACACCTCCATCGGCGCCTTCTACGACAAGCTGTGGCGGGTCCTGGAGCGCCACGGTCACCTGTTCGGCCGCAACCCCGGCCCGCAGATGGAGTTCGACCTCTCCGGCACGCACGGCGCGGGCAACGCGATCGTCCCCATCCGGACGCTGGAGGACGCGGGGGCGGCCATCGAGATCATCATGGCCCAGGGCGAGGGCACCACCACCTCCCCCGACAACCCCTTCCCCGGCGAGGAGGGCGAGCTCGCCCACTACTACGTCTTCCGCGAGATCTACCACGGCAGGAAGCTGGTCCGCGACGAGGCGAGCGGCACCTGGACGTTCACCGGCGACCCGGTCCCCATGCCCGTCACCCACCCCATGGCCCGCATCCCCGACGGCGGCTGGTCGAACGACCCGGAGAACAAGCCCGCACCGGATGTGCAGCGGGAGCTGGACGCGTTCAACGGCCACTACAGCGCGATGCTGCGCTCCCTGCACACGGTGTGGCGCACCGCGGACGCCGCGGAGCGCCGCAGGCTGCTGGGCAGCGCCATCGGCTCCATGGGCATGATGCGGGAGACCGCCCGCGCCCTGATGGGCATGCGCCTGCCGTCGAGCCCGCGGGAGTCCTACGGCCCGGAGTTCCTGTACGTCGAGGACGCGGCCTGACCGGGCGCCGCCCGGGCCCGGGGCGGCGGCGCCCCGGGCCCGGGACGCGGACGGCGCGGGCGCTCGCCGGGCTGCTGCTCGCCCCGGCGCTCGCCCTCGGCGCGGGCCCGGCCCCCACCGCCGCCGCGCCCTCCCCCGTACCGGACCTGGCCCGCCTCTCCGCCGCCGGGCCGCACCAGGTCACCCGCCACCGGGTCCCCGCCGCCGAGGCGACCGGGTTCGGCGGGGGCACCGTCTCCCACCCCGCCACACCCCGGGCGGGCCGCTTCGGCGCGGTGGCCCTCTCCCCCGGCTTCGCCGCCCCCGGCGTCACCCTGGCCCGCCTCGCCGACCACCTGGCCTCCCACGGGTTCGTGGTGTTCACCATCGACACCCTCAGCCCCCTCGACCTGCCCGCCGCCCGCGGCGACCAGCTCCTGGCCGCCCTGCGCCACCTCACCCGCGGCGGCCCGTTCCGGCACCGGGTCGATCCCGGTCGGCTGGCCGTCGCCGGGCACTCCGTCGGCGGCGGCGCCGCGCTGGAGGCCGCCCGCAAGCAGCCCGGGCTGCGGGCGGCGGTCCCGATGGCCCCGTGGCACCTGCACACCGACTGGTCCGGCGTGCGGGTGCCGACGCTCGTCGTCGCCGGGGAGAAGGACACCGTCGCCTCCCCCGCCGCGCACGCCGAACGCTTCTACGCCACCCTCACCGCGGCCCCCGAGAAGGCGTACCTGGAACTGCGCGGCAGCGGCCACGACTTCGAACTCGCCCCGGAGCCGACGGTGCGCGCGTACACCGTCGTCTGGCTCAAACGCTTCCTGGACGGCGACACCCGCTACGACACCCACCTGTGCCCGCCCCCCGCCCTCCCCGCCATCAGCGAGTACCGCGACACGTGCCCGCACGGGGGGTGAGGGGGGCGCGGGGGGCGGAGGGCTGGGGGCGAGGGGCGGGGAAGGCGAGTCGGGGTGCCGCCGGGAACGCCGTCCCCGCGGCACGCCCCGGGACACGCCGAAGGCCCTGAGCGGGATCTCCCCCGTCCTCAGGGCCTTCCCCGTCCTCAGGGCCTTCGGCCGTGGTTCCGGCGGCAGACGAGTCGAGCTGTACGCCGGATCCTGTCTCCGGTCGACCTCGCGGTCGGCCGGGAGGCGGCCATCCATCTAGGGCTGCCGTTGCCGACAGCCTCGTGCGGTCTACCCGCGGACTCGGGCGGGCAGCCCTCGAACGTCCGCGCAGAGCCGATCGCCTCGGCTCCTCTTGACCTTGCTCCGGGTGGGGTTTACCTAGCCGTCCGGGTCACCCCGGACGCTGGTGGTCTCTTACACCACCGTTTCACCCTTACCGGGGGCGCGAGGCCCCCGGCGGTCTGCTTTCTGTGGCACTGTCCCGCGGGTCACCCCGGGTGGGCGTTACCCACCACCCTGCCCTGTGGAGTCCGGACGTTCCTCGGCAGGACCGGAGTCCTGACGCGGCCGCCCACTCGGCTCGTCTGCCGTGGTGCCATGGTAGTCGACCTCCGGGGACGCCCCGGACGCCCAGCCCCGGGCCGGGGCCGGTTTATCCTGCGCGGGTCGTGTTCGCTCTCTTTCGTCAGGAGTCCGAGGTGCTCGTGCTGCTTCCCCCGTCCGAGGGCAAGGCCGATGGGGGCGCCGGGGCGGCCGTCGATCCGGGGGCGTTGGCGTTGCCGGGGCTGGGGGCGGCGCGGGAGGCCGTGCTGGAGGAGCTCGTCGGGCTCTGCTCGGGGGACGAGGAGAAGGCCGCGGAGGTGCTGGGGCTCAGCCGGGGGCTGCGGGGCGAGGTGGGGAAGAACGCGGCCGTGCGGACGGCGCCCGCGCTGCCCGCGGCGGAGCTGTACACGGGGGTGCTGTACGACGCGCTGGGGCTCGCCTCGCTGGACGGGGCGGCGCGGCGGCGGGCGTCCGCGTGGCTGCTGGTGTTCTCGGGGCTGTGGGGGGCGGTGCGGGTGGACGACCGGATCCCGCCGTACCGGTGCTCCATGGGGGTGCGGCTGCCGGGGCTCGGGGCGCTGGCGGCGCACTGGCGCGGGCCGATGGAGCGGGTGCTGCCGGAGGCGGCCGGGGACGGCGTCGTGCTGGACCTGCGGTCGGCGGCGTACGCGGCGGCGTGGAAGCCCAAGGGGGACGTGGCCGGGCGCACCGTCGCGGTGCGGGTGCTCCAGTCGAGGGTCGTGGACGGGGTGGAGCGGCGGCAGGTCGTCAGCCACTTCAACAAGGCCACCAAGGGACGGCTGCTGCGGGACCTGCTGGCGTCGGGGGTGGAGCCGAGCAGCCCCGAGGAGCTGGCCGGGGCACTGGAGTCCCTGGGCCACCGGGTGGAGGCCACGGCGCCGCGGCGGCGGGGGGCGTGCTGGGGCGTGGACGTGGTGGTGGAGGAGCTGTAGGGCCTGGTTCCGGGCGCCACCCCGGCCGCGTGCGGAGGCCCGCCGGGTGGGGCTCGGCGAGAAGCACCGGCAGGGGTCCGGGGCGCAGCCCGCCGGCTTCCCGGCTCCCTTCCCCAGCCCACCCGACGGGACCCGAGGCGCAGTCCGGCGGGGTCCGGGGCGCAGCCCCGGCGGGGGTTCAGGGGGCGGAGCCCCCTGGCCTCCAGAGGATCACCCACCCCCCTTCGCATTGCATCCTGCGCAACGCGCGTTGCGCACCGCGCGAGCGGACCGGCAGGATGGTGGGTATGGGTTCCGTTCTGGGGCTGGCCCGTGTGCTGCCCGTGGTCGTGATCGAGGACGCCGGGGAGGCCGTGCCGTTGGCCAGGGCGCTGGTGGCGGGAGGGCTGCCCGCCGTGGAGGTGACGCTGCGCACCCCGGTGGCGCTGGACGCGGTGCGGGCCGTCGTCGCTGAGGTGCCGGGCGCCGTGGTGGGGGTGGGGACGGTGGTGGCGCCGGAGCAGGTGGAGGCGGCCGTGGGGGCGGGGGCGTCCTTCCTGGTCAGCCCGGGGTGGACCGAGCGGCTGCTGTCGGCCATGCGGGAGTCGGGGCTGCCGTTCCTGCCGGGGGTGTCCACCGCGTCGGAGGTGCTGGCGCTGCTGGAGCGCGGGGTGGAGGAGATGAAGTTCTTCCCGGCCGAGGCGGCGGGCGGCGTCCCCTATCTGCGGTCGCTGGCCTCGCCGCTGCCCCGCGCCCGGTTCTGCCCCACCGGGGGGATCGGCCCGCGGCAGGCGCCCGGGTACCTGGCGCTGCCCAACGTCGGATGCGTCGGCGGGACCTGGATGGTGCCCGCCGACGCGGTCGCCGCCCGCGACTGGGCGCGGGTGCGGGAGCTGGCGGCCCAGGCCGCCGCCCTCACCCCGTCAACGCAGATGCGAGGTGTCGTTGAACAGCCGCAGTGAGGTGTTGCCGTCCGCGTAGTAGCGGATCGCGCACACGGACGCCGGGGACAGCTCCATGCGGAACAGGGACTCCGGCCCGGCGCCCAGCGCCAGGCGGACCAGCACCTTGATCGGCGTGACATGGCTGACCACAAGCACGGTGCGCCCCGCGTACCGGGCCAGCAGCTTGTCGCGGGACAGGCCGACCCGGCGGGTGACGGCGGCGAAGCTCTCCCCGCCGGGCGGCGCGGCCTTCGGCGACCTCAGCCAGGCGTCGAGCTCGGCGGGGTGCCGCTCCTTCGCCTCGGCGAACGTCAGCCCCTCCCACGCGCCGAAGTCCGTCTCGCGCAGGCCCTCGTCCACGCGGGGCTCCAGGCCGAGGCGGTCGGCGACGGCCCGCGCGGTCTGGCGGCAGCGGGCCAGCGGCGAGGTCACCACGGCCTGGACGGTGCCGCGCGAGGCGAACGCCGCCGCGGCCCGCTCCGCCTGCCAGCGGCCCTTGTCGGACAGCTCCGGGTCGCTGCCGCCGCTGCCGGAGAACCGCTTCTCCGGCGTGAGCGCCGTCTCGCCGTGGCGGAGCAGCACGAACGTGGTCGGGGTGCCCAGGTCCGGGTCGGGCACCCACAGCCCGGCGGAGGCCGCGGGCGCGGGCTCCGCCGGGGCGGTGGGGTCGCCGGTGGGCTCGGTCAGGACGGCGCGGGCCGCCCGGGGCTCCCACTGCCGTCCGGCCTTGCCCGCGTCCATGGCCTCGTTCGCGAGCCGGTCCGCGGCGGAGTTCTTCTCCCGGGGGATCCACGAGTAGGTGACCCGGCCCGCGGGGAACACCGCCTTGGCCTCGGCGGCCAGCGGGCGCATGTCGGGGTGCTTGATCTTCCAGCGCCCCGACATCTGCTCCACCACGAGCTTGGAGTCCATCCGCACCTGGACCCGGGCGTCCGGGTCGATGGCGTGGGCGGCGCGCAGCCCGGCCACCAGCCCCCGGTACTCGGCCACGTTGTTGGTGGCCACGCCGATGTACTCGGCGGTCTCCGCCAGCAGTTCCCCGGTGACGGCGTCCCGCACCACGGCCCCGTAGCCGGCGGGACCAGGGTTGCCGCGGGAGCCGCCGTCGGCCTCGACGAGGAGGGCGCGCATTACAGGCCGGACTCCGCGGTGCGGACCAGGATGCGGCGGCAGTTCTCGCACCGCACCACGGTGTCGGGGGCGGCCGCCTTGATGTCGTTCACGTCGGTGACGCCGAGCTCCAGGCGGCAGCCCTCGCAGCGGCGCTGGTACAGCCGGGCGGCGCCGATGCCGCCGGACGCGGCGCGCAGCTTCTCGTACAGCTTCAGCAGGTCGGCGGGGATCGCCGCGGAGACGACGCCGCGCTCCCTGGTGAGGGAGGCGGTCTCGGCGTCGATGTCCTTCAGCGCGACGTCGCGGCGGGCCTCCACCTCGGCGATCCCGCTCTCCAGGCCCCGCACCCGCTCGGCCAGCTCGGCGGCGCGGGCCTGCGCGGACTCCCGGCGCTCCATGACCTCCAGGACGATGTCCTCCAGGTCGGACTGGCGCCTGGCCAGGGAGACGATCTCCCGCTGGAGGTTCTCCAGGTCCTTGGGGGAGGTGACGGCGCCGGAGTCCAGGCGCTGCTGGTCGCGGACGGCGCGGGCCCGCACCTGGTCCACGTCCTGCTCCGCCTTGGTCTGCTCGCGGGCGGTGTCGCTCTCCTCGGTCTGCGCCGCGACCAGCAGATCGCGCAGTTGGGCCAGCTCGCCGGTGAGCCGTTCGACCTCGGCGTGCTCGGGCAGGTTGTTGCGCTTGTACGCCAACTGGTCCAGGCGGGAGTCGAGGCCCTGGAGGTCGAGGAGGCGGATCTGGTCGGCGGGCGCGGCGTTCAGCGTGGGGCTCCTGGGCGGTCGGGGAGGGACGGGTCTATGTCGGCGGGCCGGGCGGCCGCGTGCGCGGTCCACGGGTCGGTGACCAGGTGGGAGACGTGCGTGCGCAGATCCCACCCGTGGCGGTCGGACACCGCGTCGAGCTGGGCGGCGGCCTGCTCGCACCACGGCCACTCGGTGGCCCAGTGCGCGGCGTCCACCAGGGCCAGCGGCGCGGCCTGCCGGGCCTCGGAGGCCGGGTGGTGGCGCAGGTCCGCGGTGAGGAACGCGTCCACACCCGCGGCCCGGACCTGCTCGAAGAGGCTGTCGCCGGAGCCGCCGCTGACCGCGACGGTGCGCAGCGGCATGGCGGGGTCGCCGGCCACCCGGATGCCCGCGGCGGTGTGCGGCAGGCACCGCGCGGCGAGCTCGGCGAACGCGGCGAGGGTGGTCGGCTCGGGCGGCTCGCAGACCCGGCCCAGGCCGCGGCGGCCGGACGGGTCCGCGGGGTCGGGCACCAGCGGGGCGAGCACCCGCAGGCCCAGGGCGCCGGCGAGGGCGTCGGACACGCCGGGGTCGGCGGTGTCGGCGTTGGTGTGGGCGACGTGCAGGGCGACCCCGGCCCGGATCAGGGTGTGCACCACCCGGCCCTTGAAGGAGTCGGCCGCCACCGTGGTGGTGCCCCGCAGATACAGGGGGTGGTGCGTCACCAGCAGGTCGGCGCCCAGGCGGACCGCCTCCTCGGCGACCTCCCGCACGGGATCCACGGCGAACAGCACCCGGGAGACCTCGGCGTCCGGGTCCCCGCAGACCAGGCCCACGGCGTCCCACTGCTCGGCCCGCTCCCGCGGCCACAGGGCGTCGAGCTCGGCGATGACTTCGGACAGTTTGGGCACGGGTCGAAGGCTACCGTGCGACGGCGCCGGACACGCAGCCGCGGCGAGGGGCGCCCGCCGCGGCGCCCGCGCGTGCGCGAACGCCTCAGCAACGGACATCGCACCCAATGCGATGATTTCCCACCCTTATAGGTGAACCAACACATCCGACCCCGTTCCACCGCGAAGGCGAAACTACCGTCAGTGCGCGGAGGTGACCCGATATGACGGTCTGTGACGCTCCTGCCCAGCTTGCCGCGCGGACGGTGCCGCGCGTCGTCCCACGCGCGCTCCCCCAGCGACTGGGGTTCACGTGCGCGGCGGACGGCTCGTACGCCGCCTGCCTGGTCCGTGGGCCCGACGGCGCCTGGATCCCGGAGCGGTGGACGCTGGACAGCCCCGAGCCCTACACGGTCCGGCTGCCCGGCCGGGCCCCGGAGCGGCCCGGCAGCCCGCTGCTGCCGCTGCCCGACGGCCGGGTGCTGATCTGCCGCCGCGGCGAGCGGGGGTTCCGGCCCACGCTGCTGTACCCCACCCGGGAGGCCCCGCGGGGGCCGCGCGCCGGAACGGCCGAGCTGCCGCTGGGGCAGCTCCAGGTGGACGACGTCAGGCTGGTGCCGCTGCCCCCGGGCCACCGGTGGCCGTGGGGCGCGGTCGCGCTGGCCCTGGGGTGCGCGCGGGGCGTCACCACGGTGTGGCTGGTCTCCACCGAGGGGCGGGGCCCGCGCCGGGTCGCCGAGCTGGCCGGACGGCACCTGGGCGGGGTCTGGCTGGACCGGGAGGGGCGGATGCTCGCCCTGGACGCGCTGTCCGGCGGGCGGGTGAAGACCGTGGCGCTCGACCTGGACAGCGGGCGGGCCAGCCCCCTGCTGGAGATCACCCCGGACAGCAACGACCGGCTGCTGCTCGCCGACCCGGACAGCGGGCTGGTCGTCGTCCGCAGCGACGCGCCCGGCGCCGACCGGGTCGGCTGGGGCATCCTCGGCAGCGGGCGGCCGCTGCGGTTCCCCGAGTGCGTGACCCGGCCCGGCGGGCCCGCCGTCACCCCGTTCGCCCTGGAGCCCGGCGCGGCGCTCACCCCGGACGAGTGCGGGGTGGCGGTGTGGACGGCGGGCCCGCACGGGGCGCGGATCGCGGTGTGGCGCCCGGGCCCGCGGCGCATCGAGCCCCTGGCCGCTCCCCGGGGCTGGCTGGTCGGCGCCGGGCACTGGTCGGCGGACGGCCTGCGGCTGCCGTACGCGGGGCCGGAGTGCTCCTCGGGCGTGGTGACGGTGGTGCGGCGCCACGAACCCGCGGCGCCGGGGTCCGCCACGGCGATCCCCCAGATGCACCGCCCCGTCCCCCTCCAGCACGCCACCCTCCCCGGCGGCTCCGGCGCCGCGGGCCGCTTCAGCGCCGGCGTCCGCCTCGCGTGGCGGGGACGCCCGAGACCGTGAGGGGGCAGTCCTCCGGGGGCAGAGGGCTCCGCCCCCCAGCCCTCCACCGGGGCTCCGCCCCGGGCCCCGGTGGAGGGTTGCGGCCCGGGGTCCGGCGGGCTCGGTGAGGGGATGTTCCTCCGGAGGCCAAGGGGCTTCGCCCCCTGCACCCCCACCAGGACTCCGCCCCGGGCCCGGTGGAGGATTGCGCCCCGCCCCACCCCCTCCGCGGGGTCGGGGTCGGGCTGGGTGAGAGGTGTTCCTCCGGAGGCCAGGGGGCTTCGCCCCCTGCACCCCCACCGGGGCTCCGCTCCGGGCCCCGGTGGGGCGTTGCGCCCCCGCCCCTCGCGGGGCCGGGAGCGGGAACACCGGTGGGGGTCTGGGTGAAGCGCCGCCCTCCACCACCCACACCCGGCGGGCCCGAGGCAACAGCCCCGGCAAAAGCCCAAAAGGCGGAGCCCCCGCCCTCCCAGCGGAAGCCCTCCGTAACCCGCACCCGCGGGGCCCGGGGCGGCAGCCCCGGCAAAAGCCCAAAGGGCGGAGCCCCCGCCCTCCCGACGGAAGCCCTCCGTCGCCCACACCCGGCGGGGTCCGGGGCGGCAGCCCCGGTGGGGGTGCAGGGGGCGGAGCCCCCTGGCCTCCGGAGGACCGGCCCCACCTCCAACGCCCCCGCCCCGCCCCCTGCCACAAGATCTCGCGGCTGTAACGAAAGAGGCTCAGGTGACTCAAGTGCCAGGGTGTTATATCGGACGGATCATCACGCCGATAAACTCCCAACCGGGCGCCACGCGACAGCGAACGCGCCACCCCGGGGTGCCCGTTGCCCTTGTGATCTGCGGGTGTTCGGCGCTTGCCGCAGGGCACGGCACAGGATGCTTTCCGTCCCGCCCGCACCTGAAGACAGCCGTACGCAATCCACGGAGAGACCTTCATGTCCGAAGCCCGTACCGACACCACCGACATCCGCACGGCGGAGGCGGCAGCCGGCGCCGGGAACGGCAGGCACCGCGGTCCGGCGGCCGACGACGCGGGCGCGTCCCCCCACGAGATCGGGCACGGCCGCCACCGCCGCCCGACCCCGGCGCAGGAGCCCGCGACGGCCCAGTGATCCGCGGAAGCGGTCACGCGCGGGCGTGTGTCCGGCGGCGGCCCCGGGGGACGGGCCGCCGCCGGACGGCTTCTCCGGCCGGCTCAGCCCCGGGCCAGCCGCAGCACCTCGGGCGCCGCGAAGCCGCTGCCCGCACCGGGGCCCGCGAAGTACGGGGTGAGCAGCCCGTCCAGCTCGCCGGCCGTGAAGACCTCCCCCGCCGTGTCGAACCGCGCCGCCACCCGCGGCCGGTCCACCACCGCGACCATGCCGCCGTGCACCACGAACACCTGCCCGTTGACCCCGTCGGCCGCCGGAGAGGCCAGATAGCCGACCAGCGGGGAGACGTGCTCGGGCGCCAGCGGGTCCGGCCCGGAGCCGGGGACGGCGACGGACGCGAACACCTCCTCGGTCATCCGGGTGCGGGCGCGCGGGCAGATGGCGTTGCAGCGCACCCCGTACCTGGCGAGCGCGGCGGCGGTGCTGGTGGTCAGGCCGACGATGCCGCCCTTGGCCGCGGCGTAGTTGGGCTGGCCCGCCGAGCCGGCCAGGAACGCCTCGGAGGAGGTGTTGACGATCCGCCCGTACACCGGGCGGCCCTCCGCCTTGGCCCGCTCGCGCCAGTGGGCGGCGGCGAAGCGGGTGGTGGCGAAGTGGCCGCGCAGATGGACCCGGATCACCGCGTCCCACTCCTCGGCGGTCATGGAGAACACCATCCGGTCGCGCAGGATCCCGGCGTTGTTGACCAGCACGTCCAGTCGCCCGAAGGCGCGCACGGCCAGCCCGACGAGTTCCCGCGCGCACTCCAGGTCGCCGATGTCGCCGTGGTGGACGAGAGCCGAGCCGCCCCGCGCGGTGATCTCCTCGGCGGTGTCCCGCGCCGGGTCCGCGTCCCGCCCCGGCAGGTCGTTGACGACGACGTTCGCGCCGAGCGCGGCGAGTTGGAGGGCCTCGGCGCGGCCCAGGCCCCGCCCGGCGCCGGTGACCACGGCGGTCCTGCCGCTCAGCGACACACCGCTCCGCGAGACCCCGTCCTGCGAGACCCCGTCCTGCGGGGCCCCGTCCTGCGGGGCCCCGTTCCGCGGCGCCCGGTTCACAGCCACGGCCGCTCCCCCCTCACAGGGTGACGCAGGTGCGCAGGGCCTCGCCGGTGCGCATCTGCGCCACCGCGTCGTTGACCTCCTCCAGGCGCACCCGGTGCGTGATCAGCCCGGCGAGGTCCACCCGCCCCGCCCGCCACAGCCTGATCGCCCGCTCGAAGGAGCGCCGCACGTCGCCGCCGCCGTACAGGGACGGCAGGATCCGCTTCTCGTCGAAGAACAGCTCGAACATGTTGAAGGAGACGTGGTCGTCCATGGCGCCCGCGCCGACCACGCACAGGGTGCCGCCGCGCCGGGTGGCCTCGTAGGCGGTGCGCGCCGTCGCGGACCTGCCCACCACCTCGAAGACGTAGTCGAAGCCCTCGTCGCCGGTGACCCTCCGCCGGGCGTCGGCCAGGCCGTCGGGCGGCACGGCGTCGGTCGCGCCGAAGCGCAGCGCCGACTCGCGGCGGAACGGCACCGGGTCCACGGCGACGATCTCGGCGGCGCCCGCCACCCGCGCGCCCTGGATCACGCTCAGCCCCACCCCGCCGCAGCCGAGCACGGCCACCGAGGAGCCCGGCTCGACCCGGGCGGTGTTCAGGGCGGCGCCCAGGCCCGTGCTGACGCCGCAGCCGATGAGGGCGGCGATGTCGAACGGCACGTCGTCGGGGAGCGGCACCGCGCAGTCGGCGGGCACCACCGTCTCCTCGGCGAAGGTGCCGGTGCCGGCCATGCCGAACACCTCGCCGCCCCCGGCGAAGCGGAAGTTCGCCGTCCCCGCGTGGGCGAACCAGGCCAGGCACAGGTGGCCCTCGCCGCGGCGGCAGGCGGCGCAGGACCCGCACGGCGGCAGCCAGCACAGCACGACGCGGTCGCCCGGGGCGAGCCCGGTGACGCCGTCGCCCACCTCGGCGACGACGCCCGCGCCCTCGTGGCCCGGCACGAACGGCGCGGGCTGCGGCAGCACCCCGGTCATGGCGGAGACGTCGGAGTGGCACAGGCCGGTGGCGCGCACCCGCACCCGCACCTTGCCCGGGCCGAAGCCCGCCGCCTCCACGTCGTCGCGTACCTCGAGCTTGTCCTGGCCGATCTCCTGGAGGATGGCTGCGCGCATTCGGGTCCCCTTCGGTGTGGGTTCGCGGGTGGTTCGCGGTCCGGGGAGTGGCGGGCGGTGGTGCGGGCTCGGCGCGGGGGCGCCGTCAGTCGTGCTCGACGAGCGCGTCGGTCAGGACGGGGGCGTCGTCGCGGTCCGCCGCGGTGGCGGTCAACCGGACGCCGTTCGGGCGGGCCCACAGGCGCAGCCGCATCGTCTCGCCGGGGAAGAACACCCCGGCGAACCGGGCCGAGTACCGGCGCACCCGGGCCGGCTCGCCGTCGAGCATCCGGTCCACCACGGCCTTCAGGGCGATGCCGTAGGAGCACAGGCCGTGCAGGATGGGCCGGTCGAAGCCGGCGCGGCGGGCGAACTCCGGGTCGGCGTGCAGCGGGTTCCAGTCGCCGGACAGGCGGTACAGCAGCGCCTGGTCCTCGCGGGTGGGCACCTCCACGACGCGGTCGGGCTCGGTCGCGGGCGCGGGCAGCCGGTCCGACGGTCCGCGCTCGCCGCCGAAGCCGCCCTCGCCGCGCACGAAGATCTCGGTGTCCGCGGCCCACAGCGGCCCGTCGTCGTCGGCGACCTCCGAGCGCAGCACGATCACCGCGGCCTTGCCCTTGTCGTGGACGGCGGTGATGCGGGAGGTCTGCACCGCGGTGCCGGCCGCCGGGATCGGCCGGTACAGCGTCAGACGCTGCCCGCCGTGCAGGACGGCCGCGAGGTCCACCTCGACGCCGGGGCTGGACAGGCCCCCGGCGGCGGCCAGGGCGCCGCCCGCGACGGTGGCGAAGCCGGGCAGGACGTGCAGCCGGCCCTCCAGGGTGTAGCGCAGCTCCCCGGGGTCGGTGGCCGGGGTGCCCGCGCCGATGCCCAGGTGGTAGAGCTGGACGTCCTTGTGGTCCCAGGCGAGGTCGCTGCGCCGGGGTTCTGCGGCGAGGGCCTTGGCGACGTCGATCGGCATCGTCTTCCTCTCCTGCTTGGTGCCGTGAACGAGGGGCGAGGAGCGCGATAGAACGTGTTCCAGTCGACGCCCCCCTTGTATAACGCACGGCGGCGGCGGTGGGAAGAGCTGACAGGGTGTCAGCTCCGGGTGGCCGCGGACGTGCCCGCGGGCCGTCGTCCACCCCCCGCGGCCGGCCCCGTCCGGGCATGCTGCACCATGGCGCGATGACCCGCACGCCGCACACCACCACCCCCGTGCCGCCCTCCGACGTGCTCACCGCCTTCCGCGAGGCGGCCGGGTTCATGCCCGAGGACGAGGGGCTCGCCCTGTACGCCGCCGCGGTCGAGGCCGCGCGGTCCGGGCTGCCCCTGCTGGAGGTCGGCACCTACTGCGGGCGGTCCACGATCCTGCTCGCCGCCGCCGCGCGGGACGCCGGGACCGTCGCCGTCACCGTGGACCACCACCGCGGCTCGGAGGAGCAGCAGCCCGGCTGGGAGTACCACGACCCGTCGCTGGTCGATCCCGAGGTGGGCCTGATGGACACGCTGCCCGCCTTCCGCCGCACCCTGCACCGGGCCGGCCTCGAGGAGCACGTGATCGCGGTCGTGGGGCGGTCCCCGCGGGTGGCGGCGGTGTGGGGGCGGCCGGTGGGCCTGGTGTTCGTGGACGGCGGGCACACCGACGAGCACGCCACCGCCGACTACGAGGGCTGGACGCCGCACCTGGCCCCCGGCGGGCTGCTGGTGATCCACGACGTGTTCCCCGACCCGGCCGACGGCGGCCAGGCGCCCCACCGGATCCACCGCCGGGCGCTGGAGGAGGGCGGGTTCACCGAGGTGTCGGCCACGGGGTCGCTGCGGGTGCTCCGCCGCCCGGCGGAAGAGGACTGACCCGGCCGGGGACTGACGTATCGTCACAGCGCCGACCGCCGTGCGCCGCGGTGGCCGCTGCTGGACAATCGTCCGCGACGCACAGGCAACCGGGGGGACTTCGGTCATGGGAGACGAGCGCGACACCTGGGCGCCCGCCGTGTGGGATCCGACCGCCAACGGCGGCGCGGGCGCGTGGGTGCCCAAGCACGAGGCGCAGGGGTGGACCCGGCCGCTGCCGGGGCGGGAGGAGCCGGACGGGCAGGGGGAGCCGCGGGACGAGCCGAGCGGGCAGGACGAGCCGAGCGGGCGGGAGGGCGCGCGGGAGGAGCGGGACGACCCGCAGGGGCACGCCGCCCCCGCCTGGCCGCCCGTGGGCGGCGCGCCCCGGCGGCCCGCCGCCGGCCCGGCCGCGGCACCCACCCCGCCACCGCCCACCCCGTCCCCGGCCGCCCCACCGCCACCGGCCACCCCGCCGTCGGCCCCTCCTCCGCCGCCTCCCCCGCCGTCGGCCCCTCCGCCCCCGCCGCCCCCGCCGCCGCCGGGCCCGCCCCCGCGCACCGACCTGCCCACCTGGTCCCGTCCCGACCCGGACGAGCCCCGGCGCCGCGGACTCGCCGGGCGCCGGGCGATCGCCGCGGTGGCGGGCGTGGTGGTGCTCGGCGTGGGCATCGGGTTCGGCGCCGCCGCGCTGACCGGCTCGGACGACGGCGGGGAGCGGGCCGCGCCGTCCGCGCCCGCCTCCGAGCAGGGCGACGAGGGCAACGTCGAACAGCGCGAGCGGGACGCCTCCGCCTCCGGCGCCGCCTCCCCGGACGCCTCCGGCGCCTCGCCCAGCGGGTCCGCGGACCCGGCCCGCACCCAGGCGGAGGCCGTGGACGAGCTGCTGGGCGAGAGCGCCGCCGACCGGCAGACCGTCGTCGACGCCGTCAGCACCGTGGACGCCTGCACCTCCACCGGCGAGGTGTCCGACGCCGCGGACGACCTCACCTCCGCCGCCGACCGCCGCGACGACCTCGTGCGCAGGCTGGCGCGACTGGACGTGGACGAGCTGCCCGGCGGGCAGCGGGCCACCGGGCAGTTGAGCCGCGCCTGGGAGCACTCCGCCGACGCCGACCGCGCGTTCGCCGACTGGGCGCGGGCCGTGGCGGAGCGGGGGTGTGCCGCCGACGGGGCCCCGCGCGACGCCCACTACGATCGCGGGGTGGACAGCAGCGCCAAGGCGACCGACGCGAAGAAATCCTTTGTGGAACTGTGGAATCCGGTCGCCGAGGAACACGGCCTGGAGGCGAGGTCGGCGAATGACCTCTGAGCCGCGCCGCCGCGCCTTGGCGGTCGTGCTCGCCGTGCTGCTGGTGTCCGGCTGCGCGGGCTGGTTGCTGGGGCGGCCGTTCGGCGGTTCCGGAGAACCGGCGGCGGGCCCCATTCCCGGCCCCTCCGCTCCCAGCGCCGCGTCGTCCACGGCACGGCCGAAGCCGCAGGGGAATACCGGGCAGGCCGAGGGCGCGGAGAACAACGGGGGAAGGGCCGGAGAAGGAATGGAATCACCCGATCCGGACCAGGACCCGCCGTCCCGGGACTCCGGGAACGGCGGCGCGGGGGCGCCGGACGGAGGGGAGGAGGACGGGCGCGGCGGGCGGCCCCTCGCGGGTACCGTCGTCGTCATCGACCCCGGCCACAACACCGGCAACCGCGACCACCTCCGGGAGATCAACCGCCCGGTGGACGCGGGCACGCACCGCAAGGAGTGCGACACCACGGGCACCGCCACGAACGACGGCTACAGCGAGGCGGCGTTCACCATGGACGTCGCCCGCCGGGTGCGCACCCTGCTGCGGGCCCAGGGCGCCACGGTGCGGCTCACCCACGACGGCGACCGCGACTTCGGCCCCTGCGTGGACGAGCGGGCCCGGATCGGCAACGAGGCGCACGCGGACGCGGTGGTGTCCATCCACGCGGACGGCCACACCGCGCCGGGCAGCCGCGGCTTTCACGTCATCCTGCCCGCGTCCGTGCGGACCGGGAAGGCCGACACCACGGCGATCGCCGGGCCGTCGCGGCGGCTCGGCACCGCGCTGAAACGACACTTCGGACAGGCCACCGCGCTGCCGCCCGCCAACTATCTGGGCGGTGGCGCGGCGGTGACGGTCCGGGACGACCTGGGCGGCCTGAACCTTTCCCGAGTTCCCAAAGTGTTCATCGAATGCGGCAACATGCGGAATTCCGCGGACGCGGCCGTGCTCGGCAGCGCCTCGGGGCGACAACTCGCCGCCAAAGGGATAGCGGAGGGCATCTCCGCGTTCCTGCTCACGAATTCTTGACGATCTCCCCACGACCGCTGCCGCACCCCTGGCGCGGCGAACGGAGCACACCCGTACCATGGTGCTCCATTGCGCCCGAAGAACCGGCGACAGCGACGACGACACCAAGAAGCACTAAGGACTCTCAGTGAACATCCGCTCCCTCACAAGAGGAGACGGCGCGGTCATCGGTGCCGCGCTCCTGCTGCTCATCGCCTCGTTCTTGCCGTTCTTCAGCGTCGACGGCGACTGCGAGGACAGGGGCGGCGTCGAGTGCTCCGCCAACGCGTGGAACGCGGCGGCGATGCCGCTGGTCGGGGCGGTGCACCTGGCCGCGCTGATCGCGGTCGTGCTGCTGCTGGTCGGCCGCTCCATGCCCGCGGGCCGCAAGTTCGCGGGCCTCGGCTTCGACCAGTGGGGCATCGCCCTGTCGGTGTTCGTCGCCTGGGCCTCGATCTGGTCCATCTTCGGCAGCGGCCTCGACGTCTTCGGCGTGCTGGAGGCGCAGGGCGTGGACGAGAACGTCGAGCTCGGCATCGGCGCCTACCTCACCCTGCTGTTCGGCCTCGCGCTCGGCGTGTGCGCGGTGCTCGCGGCGCAGATGCCCGCGCTGAAGGCCCCCCTGGTGCCCGGGCCGCGCCCGCAGCACCCGGGCATGGGCATGCCGGGCGCGGGCCAGCCGGGCGTGGGCCAGCCGGGGATGGGCCAGCCGGGGATGCAGCAGCCCGGCGGGTACGGGTACCCGGGCCAGCCCCAGCCGGGCCAGCCGCAGCAGCCGGGCGGGTACGGCTACCCCGGCCCGACCAGCGGCGGCGCCCCCTTCGGCCAGCAGGCCCCGGCGCCCGCCCCGGCTCCGGCGCCCGCGCCCGGCCCGCAGCAGGGTGCCCCGGCCCCGGACTTCACCCCGTTCTGGTTCGCCGTCCCGGCCGCCCGCCCGCTGTTCTCCGAGGACGGCTCCGGCGCCCCGATGGCCGAGCTCACCCCCGGCGTGTGGTACCTGGCGGTGGACCAGCGCGGCCCGGCCCTCGTCGCCCAGACCCAGGACGGCCGCCGCGGCGTCCTCCAGGACACCTCGGGCATTCAGCGCGGCTGACGCCCGGGGCCGCGAGGCCCTGTGCGCGCACCACGAGCCCCGGTCGGATCCACGGATCCGGCCGGGGCTTCGCGCTGCCGGGGGGCCGCACCGGCACCCGGGCCCCGGCGGCCCCGCCCCGCGGGGTCCTTCCCGTCCCGGGCGGGCGGGCGTACAGTCGCGGATTGTTGACGGTTCGTCAGGTACTCCCCCGGGGCCGGCTGAGGCCCCCGTCCCCTCGGCGGTCCCGCGCCCGGGCGCGCCGGGAAGGAGCGGTCATGCGGCTCGGTCTCGCGCTCGGGTACTGGGGGCGGGGGCCCGCCCCGGGGGTGGTGGAGCTGGTCCGTGAGGCGGAGCGGCTGGGGTACCACTCGGTGTGGACCGCCGAGGCGTGGGGGTCGGACGCGTTCACCCCGCTGACCTGGATCGCCGCCCACACCACCCGCATCCGCCTGGGCACCGCCGTGGCGCAGATGGCCGCCCGGGCCCCGGCCGCCACCGCGATGCACGCCCTGACCCTGGACCACCTTTCGGGCGGCCGGGTGCTGCTCGGGCTCGGCCTGTCCGGGCCGCAGGTCGTCGAGGGCTGGTACGGGCGCCCGTTCCCGAAGAGCCCGCTGACCGCGACCCGCGAGTACGTGGAGGTGGTGCGGCAGGTGCTGGGCCGCCGGGCGCCGGTCCGGCTGGACGGCGACTACCACGCCCTGCCGTACCGGGGCGCGGACGGCACCGGGCTCGGCCGGCCGCTGAAGTCCATCACCCACCCGCTCCGCCCCGGCCTGCCCGTCCTGCTCGGCGCCGAGGGCCCGAGGAACGTCGCCCAGACCGCGCGGATCGCCGACGGGTGGCTGCCGCTGTACTGGTCGCCGTACCGCACCGGCGTGCACGCCCCCTCGCTGGCGGTGGCGCCGGAGGGCTTCATGGTGGCGCCGCTGGTGCACGCCCGGGTGTGCGCGGACGTGGCCGAGGGCCTCGCCCCGGTCAAGGCCACCCTGGGCTTCTACATCGGCGGGATGGGCGCCCGCGGCCGGAACTTCCACGCCGACCTGATGGCGCGGATGGGGTACGAGGCGCAGGCCCGGCGGATCCAGGAGCTGTTCGCGCGGGGGCGCAGGGCGGAGGCGGTGGAGCTGGTGCCCGAGGAGTTCGCCGACGAGATCTCGCTGGTGGGCCCGAAGGAGCGGATCGCGCGGAGGCTGGCGGACTGGGCGGCGGGGCCGGTGACGGACCTGCTGGTCACCTCCCCCGACCCCGGGACGCTGCGGGCGCTGGCGGACCTGGTGGGCACCGGCGGGCCGTGACGGCTTTTCATGACCACGGGTTTGGGCGGGGCAAGCCCGGCAATCCGTCCCACATGAGTACCAGATACGCGGCAAACCCGGCAGCGGTGGTGGTCCGGCTGGTCGCGGACATAGCGGCCGCGATCCTGGCCCTGTGGATCGTGATGTACCTGCTGGACGCCAACCGGGCGAACGACCTGGTGGAGTTCGTGCGCGACAGCGCGCGCTGGCTCGCCGGTTGGTCCCACGACCTGTTCACGATGGACACCGACTGGATCAGGGTCACCCTGAACTACGGCCTGCCCGCCGTGGTGTACCTGCTGATCGGCCACGCGCTCGCGGCCCGCCTCGAACGCGTCCACGGCCGCCACCGGGCGCGCGTCTGACGGCGCCGGGCGCGGCAGCCGCTCAGCGGCACCCCTCCGACTCGCAGCCCGTGGCCCCGGGAGCCAGCCCGACCGGCAGCTCCTCGCCCCCGAAGACCGCGGTGGTGGCGCTGTCTCCTCCCAGTGCCGCCACCGCCAGCAGCAGCGCGCCAGCCGTCCAGGAGGTGCGCTCCTCGGGCCAGATCGCGTCGTCCTCGAAGACGTACCCGGTCCAGTACATCCCGTCCTCGGCCCGCAGGTGCTGGATCCACTTGAGGATGTCCACCGCCCGGTCGGACTCCCCGATCGCCCACAGGGCCAGGGCGAGCTCCGCGCTCTCCCCGCCGGTGACCCACGGCCGGTCCGACACGCACCGCACCCCGAGCCCGGGCACCACGAAGTCGTCCCACCGGTCGTCGATCCTGCGCCGGGCGGCCTCGCCGCGCAGCGCCGTGCCGAGCACCGGGTAGTACCAGTCCATGGAGAAGCGGTCCTTGTCCAGGAACCGCTCGGGGTGGCCCAGCACGGCGTGGCCGAGCCGCCCGGTGGCCAGCTCCCAGTCCGGCTGCGGCTCCTCGCGGTGCTCGGCCACCGCGAGGGCGCAGCGCAGCGCCTGGTAGACGCTGGAGCAGCCGGTGAGCAGCGCGTCGCCGCTCGCGGTGCCGTCCGGGTCGCGGCGCCAGCCGATCTGGCCGCCGGGCGCCTGGAGGCCGAGGACGAACTCGACCGCGGCGTACAGGGTGGGCCACATCCGGTCCAGGAACGCGTCGTCGCCGGTGGACAGGTAGTGGTGCCACAGGCCGACCGCGACATAGGCGCAGAAGTTGGCCTCGCGGCCCAGGTCGGTGGGCTCCCCCTCGGTGTAGGCGGCGTACCAGGAGCCGTCGCCGTTCTGGTTGGCGGCCAGCCACCGGTAGGCGGCCGCGGCGCGGGCGTGCTCGCCGGCCACGTCGAGCGCCATCGCGGCCTCCACGTGGTCCCACGGGTCGAGGTGGCCGCCGGGGAACCACGGTATGGCGCCGTCGGGGCGCTGGACCGCGGCGATGCCGCGCACGGTGGCGGCGGCCTGCTCCGCGGTGAGCACGCCGGGCAGCTCCAGGTGGGGGGCGTGCCAGGGGCCGCCCTCGGGTCCGCGGGGCCCGCCTCGGCGGCGGTTGGGGGTGGTCACCGGCCGCTCGCAAGCGCCGGGGTGTGCGGTTTGGCGGCGTAGACGACGTAGCTCTTGCCGATCAGGGGGTTGAGGGCCTGCTCGGCGAGGCGGGTGGCCAGCGGGCGCTTGACGATGTCCCAGACCAGCAGCTTGTGGTACGCCTTCACGGGCAGCGCCGCGTCGTTGTCCACGCCGACCGCGCACTTGATCCACCAGTACGGGGAGTGCAGGGCGTGCGCGTGGTGGCTGCCGTAGGGGGTCAGGCCCGCCTCGCGGACGCGCTCCTCGAGTTCGTGGCCGCGGTAGATGCGGATGTGGCCGCCCTCGACCTCGTGGTAGGCGTCCGACAGCAGCCAGCAGATCTTCTCGGGCAGCCAGCGGGGCACGGTGACGGCGAGCAGCCCGCCGGGCCGCAGCACCCGCACCATCTCGGCGAGGACGCCCTTGTCGTCGGGGATGTGCTCCATCACCTCGGAGACGATCACCCGGTCGAAGCTCTCGTCGGGGAACGGCAGCGCCAGCGCGTCGCCCTCCACGGCGGTGGCGGTGGCGCCCGCCGGGGGCTCGCCCGCCTCGTCCATCGCGGCGAACCAGCGGGCGACCTCGCGTATCTCGTCCCCGTTGCGGTCCAGGGCGACGACGTGCGCGCCGCGCCGGTAGCACTCGAAGGCGTGGCGGCCCGCGCCGCAGCCGAGGTCGAGCACCCGGTCGCCGGGGGCGAGCGGGAAGCGGGAGAAGTCCACGGTCAGCACTGCGCTCTGCTTTCATCCGGTCGGGTGGGGTGCCCTGCCACGCGGCTCACCCGCGCCGGGGCGCGGTGGCGATGGCCTCGCGGTAGCGTTCGACGGTGCCCTGCGCCGCCCGCTCCCAGGTGAAGCGCTCCAGGACGCGGGCCCGGCCCGCGGCACCGAGCCGGGAGCGCAGGGAGGCGTCGCCGAGCAGGCGCAGCAGGGCGGCGGCCAGCGCGCCCGCGTCGCCGGGCGGCACGGCCAGGCACGTGTCGCCGTCGGGCCCCGCGACCTCGGGGATGGCGCCGCCGGTGGTGGCCACCAGCGGGGTCCCGGTGGCCATGGCCTCGGCGGCGGGCAGCGAGAACCCCTCGTACAGGGAGGGCACGCACGCCACCTCGGCGCCGCGCAGCAGGTCCACCAGCTCCTCGTCGCTGATGCCCTTCACGAACGTGACCGCGCCCGCCAGGCCGTACCGCTCCACGGCGGCGGCCACCGGGCCCTGCTCCGGGCGCTTGCCGACGACGACGAGGTGGGCGTCGGACCGCTCGGTGCGCACCTTCGCCAGGGCCTCGACCAGGTGGACCAGGCCCTTGAGCGGCACGTCGGCGCTGGAGGTGGTGACGATGCGTCCCGGCACCTCGGCCACGGAGGGGTCGGGCGAGAACAGGCGGGTGTCGGCGCCTATGGGCACCACGTGCACCCGGTCGGGGCGGACGCCGAGGTGGTCCACGATCTCCTGGCGGGAGGAGCCGGAGACGGTGAGCACGCTCGGCAGCCTCCTGGCGACCCGCTTCTGCATGCGGGTGAAGCCGTACCAGCGGCGCACGGAGGCGCGCCGCCGCCAGTCCGCGGCGGCCTCCAGCTCCACCCGGCGGTCCACGGTGATCGGGTGGTGGATGGTGGTGACCAGGGGGAAGCCGAGGCGGGGCAGGTCGAGCAGGCCGTAGCCGAGGGTCTGGTTGTCGTGGACGACGTCGAACGCGCCGCGCCGCGCGGCGAGGTGGCGGCGGGCCCGCAGGCTGAAGGTGAGCGGCTCGGGGAAGCCCGCGCTGAGCATGATGGCGACCTCGAGCACGTCCACGGCGTCGCGGTACTCGCCCCGCTTGGGCACGCGGAACGGGTCGGGCTGCCGGTACAGGTCGAGGCTGGGCAGCTCGGTGAGGCTCAGCCGGCCGGGGCCCGCGGCGTCCTCGTCGAGCACCGGGTAGGGCTGGGCGCCGATGACCTCGACGTGGTGGCCGAGGCGGGACAGCTCCCGGGAGAGGTGACGCACGTAGACGCCCTGCCCGCCGCAGAAGGGGTTGCCCTTGTAGGACAGCAGCGCGATCCGCAGCGGCCCGTCGCCGGGGCGTCGCACGGTCTCGGGCCCGATGGCCCGCGCGGCCTCAGCGGTCACTGCCCGGCCCCCTTCTGCCTGCCGTCTTCATCACTGCCGTCCGGTTTGCCGCGCCCCCGGTTCCGCGGTGGCCGCGCGGCGGGCCGCCGGTGGTTCGCGCGGGGCGCCGGCCGCGCGGTGAACGCTCCGGCGTACGCGGGACACCGTAGAACGGGTTTCAGTGTCCGTGCGCGGAGCGCGGTGGAGGAGCAGCTTCAGAAGATACCCGCACGGGCCCGCCATGCCGCCCCCGGGACAGGTGATTCGTGCCACGCCCGGCGCCCGGGGGCCGGGCCGGGGGCCGTCCGGGGGTCGGAAGGCGTCTGTAATCTAGAACCGGTTGCAGAGTATGGTGCCGCCACCTCGCGTCCCCTGCCATCATGCTCACCGTGCCGCACCGACCGGGGACCGACCGTCCCGAGGTGGAAGAGATGACCGCATACGCCAAGCCGGGCTCCCTGCCGCTGACGGAACGCCAGGAGGCGCGCCGCCGCCGGATCCTGCACGCCAGCGCGCAGCTCGCCAGCCGGGGCGGCTTCGACGCGGTGCAGATGCGGGAGGTCGCCGAGGTCTCCGGGGTGGCGCTCGGCACGCTGTACCGCTACTTCCCCTCCAAGGTGCACCTGCTGGTCGCCACCATGCAGGACCAGCTCCAGCACATGCACGAGCAGTTGCGCAAGCGCCCGCCCGCCGGGGCGGACCCGGCCGCGCGGGTGGCCGAGACGCTGATGCGCGCCTTCCGGGCGCTCCAGCGCGAGCCGCACCTCGCCGACGCGATGGTGCGCGCGCTGACCTTCGCCGACCGCTCGGTGAGCGCGGAGGTGGACACCGTCAGCCGGCTGACCACCGCGATCGTGCTGGACGCGATGGGCCTGACCGGGCCGCCGACGGCGGAGCAGCTCTCGGCGGTGCGGGTCATCGAGCACACCTGGCACTCGGCGCTGATCACCTGGCTCTCCGGGAGGGCGTCCATCGCCCAGGTCAAGATAGACATCGAGACGGTGTGCCGACTGATCCCGCTCACCTGGCCGGAAACCGCGGGCGCGCAGGGTCGCTGAAGGGGTGCTCGGCCGCTCGGGGGGCGCGGCGCCCGCCCGGGGACCGGCGCGCGCCGGTGCGGGGCGCGCCCGCCCGTGCGGCGGCGGACGCGCGACGCGACACGCGGGCGGACGGCCCGGCGAGAGCGCTCCCGGCGGAGGGGACCGCCGCCGACCTGAGCGGACGGTTCCGCCCGCCCGCCGCCGCCCACCTGCGCACCGGCCCGGCGGGCCGCTCCGCCCCACCCGTCACTAGTTCACTTGTTCCCCTTTCGCAACGGCGTGCGCAGGGGTTCCCGTACGCCCTCTCGCACCCCCGCGCCACCGGCAATGGCTGGATTCGCCCACCTTGGCGCCGCGGATCGCGGGTAATAGTGACGTGCTCATAACGCAGCACCGGTGCACGCGATTTTGGAGGGGGCACGTGATCCGGGTTCTTCTTGTGCTGGACACCAGACTGATGCGCACGGCTCTGGCGGCGCTGCTCGAACGGGAGGGGGACATAGAAGTGGCCACGGCCTCGTGGGAGGAGGCCCCGCAGCGGGTCAGACGAGTCAGACCCGACGTGTGCGTGGTCGACGCGGACTCGCCCTGCGCCCAGGAGGCCGCCGTCACCCCGCCCCTGCTGTCCCTGGCCGCCCAGTGCGGCGGCCGCCCGCCGCGGGACCGGACGCACGACGCCCGGACCGCGGCGGGTGCCGTTGGGGGCGGTTCCCGGGCCCGCACGGGCGTCGCCTGGTGCGAGGCCCCGGCCGCCGAGGACGGCGACGGGCCCGCCCTGGTGGTGCTCGCTCCCCCCGGCAAGCCGGGGCTGCTGCGGCAGGCGACGCGCTGCAAGGCGCTCGGCTACGTCAACAAGGACGCGCCGCCGCACCACCTGTTACGGGCGATCCGGCACGTCGCGCAGGGCCGGCGCTTCGTGGACACCACCTTGTCCTTCGACTTCCTCCAGGCCGCCGAGATGCCGCTGACGCCCCGCGAGCTGAACGTGCTGTCGCTCGCCGCCGAGGGCGCCTCCGTCTCCGAGATCGCCAGCAGCCTGCACCTGTCCAGCGGCACCGTGCGCAACTACATGTCCGCGATCACCCGCAAGACCGGCGCCCGCAACCGGGTCGACGCGATACGAATATCCCGCGGGGCCGGCTGGCTGTGAGCCGTCGGGCCGCCCCCAGCGCCCCACCAGGTCGCGGTACAGGGCGGAGCGGGCCAGCAGCTCCCGGTGGGTGCCGCACACCGCGTCCGCGCCGTCCATGACCAGCACCCGGTCCGCCCGCCGCGCCGAGGTGATCCGGTGCGCCACCACCACCAGCGCCCCCGGCCGGCGGGCGAAGGCCAGCTCCGCGCGGGCCTCGGCGGCCGGGTCCAGGTGGCAGGTGGCCTCGTCCAGCAGCACCAGTGGCGCGGGCGCCAGCAGCGCCCGGGTCAGCGCCACCAACTGCCGCTCCCCCGCGGACAGCGCCGCCGGGTCCAGCGCCGCGTCCAGGCCGCCGAGCCGCCGCACCAGCGGGCCGAGGCCGGTCGCGGCCACGGCGTCGTCCAGCTCGCCGTCCGGCGCCCCGTCCGGGCGGTGGTAGAGCAGGTTCTCCCGGACGGTGCCGGTGAACACATGGGCCTGCTGCGGGATCAGCACCCGCAGCCCGGCCAGCTCCGCGGGCCCGCGCCCCCGCACCGGCACCCCGGCCAGGCGCACCTCGCCCCGGTCCGGCGCCAGCAGCCCCGCGGCCAGCCCGGCCAGGGTGGACTTGCCGATGCCGCTCGGCCCGACCACCGCCAGGTGCTCGCCGGGCGCCACCGCCAGGTCCAGGTCCCGCACCACCGGGCGGGCCCGCCCGCCGTAGCCGAAGGTGACGCCGCGCAGCTCGACCGCGGGCGCGGCGGACGGCGCGGGCGGCGCGGGCGCGGGCCGCGGCGGGGCGGGCGGCGGCGGGGCGGGCGGCGGGTGCCCCCGTCCGCCGGTGTCCCGGGCGTCCGGCTCGTCGCCCATCAGGTGCCACAGCACCACGGCCAGCCGCGCCCCCGCCGTGCCCAGGCCGCCGATCAGGCTCTGCAACGCGGGCAGCAGCGACTGCGTGACATACGCCAGCGCCCCGACCAGGGCGCCCGCGCTCACCCCGCGGTCCAGCAGCCACGGCGCGGCGACCAGCAGGAGCACCGCGGGCAGCCGCCCGCCGACGCCCAGGGCCACGGCGCGCAGCACGCTCCACCGGGCCAGCGACCTCGCCGCCCGCTCCTCCGCGGCGATCCGCGCCCCCGCGCCGTCCGCGATCCGGCGCTCCGCCCCGCACGCCGCGATGTCCCGCAGCCCCTCGGCGACCGTGCCCAGCTCCCGCGCCAGCTCCTCGTCGGCGACGAGGAAGTCCCGCTGGCGGCGGGCCATGGGCCGCAGCGTGGCCAGGAACAGCGCGATGCCCGCGACCAGCGGCGGCAGCACCACCACGAGCAGCACCGGCGCCAGCGCGGCGAGCCCGGCCAGCGCGCCCGCGGCGACGAACACGAAGGACCGCAGCACCATCACCACGCCGGCGAAGGTGTCCCGGGCGATCTCCACCTGGTGGGTGAGCCGGGACACCACAGCGGCGTCCGCCCGGTGCGGCTCGCGCACCGCCCGGCGCAGCCCGCCGTCCACCACCCGCCGCACCAGGGCGTCGCGCAGCGGCTCGGTGAGCGCCGCCACCGCCCGGTACACCCGGCCGGTGCCCCAGGCGCCCACGAGCACGGCCAGCGCGGCCACGCCGAGCCAGGCGAGCCCGGTGCCCCGCCGCCCGGCGAGGAACCCCTGGTCGAGCGACCTGGCCAGGGCGAAGCCGAGCAGGAAGGTCTGCCCCGCCTCCAGCACCGACCACCCGGCGAGCGCGGCCACCGCCCGCCGGTGCCGCCCCAGGAAGGCGCGCCCGTACGGCCACAGGGCCCGGGTGGGGGAGGCGGGCTCAGCCATCACCGGCCTCCGCACCGCCGGGCCGCTCCCCGCGCGGCCCCTCCCCCGGTGGGCCCGCCGCACGGGCCTCGTCCCCGCCCGGCCCGGCCCCATCCGGCTCGTCCCCGTCCGGCTCGTCCTCCGCCGTGAACACCGCCCGGTACTCCGGGCGCCGCCACAGCCGCTCGTGCCGGTCCACCGCCACCACCCGGCCCCCGTCCAGCCACGCCACCGCGTCCGCCCGCGCGGCCGTGGACGCCCGGTGCGCGACGATCAGCCGGGTGCGCGCCCGCACGTCGCGGACCAGCGCCTCGCCGACCTTCAGCTCGGTGACGGTGTCCAGGCTGGAGGTGGCGTCGTCCAGCACCAGCAGCCGACCCGCGTGCGCGAACGCCCGCGCCAGGCCCAGCCGCTGCACCTCGCCGCCGGACATGGGGGCGTCCGCGCGCCGGGTGGCCCACCCGTCGGGCAGCAGCGCCACGAAGCCGTCCGCGCACGCGGCCCGCGCCGCGTCGGCCACCCGGGCCGGTGCGGGGGTGAACGCCCCGAACGCGACGGCGTCGCCGACGGTCTCCCCGATCAGCACCGGCCGCTCGAACGCGTAGCCGACCTCGCGCCGCAGCTCCTCGCGGGAGAGCTCGTCCAGCGGCACCCCGTCGAGCAGCACCCGGCCCGCGTCGGGCTCGGCCAGGTGCCCGGCGACGGCGGCCAGCAGCGACTTGCCCGCGCCGGAGCGGCCGACCACGGCCAGGCAGGTGCCGCCGGGCACCGTCAGGTCGAGGCCGTCCAGGACCGGGGTGCCGTCGCGGGAGACGGTGACGCCGCTCAGGCGCAGGGTGCCGGGGCCGTCGGGCGGCAGCGCGCGGGTGCCCTCGGCGGGGGCGGGCAGCCCGGTGACCCCGGTCAGGCGGCGGGCCGCGGTGCGGGCGCGGACCAGCGCGTTGACGTATCCCACCAGGACGCCGATGCCGGTGGCGTACACGGCGTACCGGGACGCGGCGAGCAGCCCGCCCGCGGTGAGGTGCCCCTCGGCCAGGCGCACGCCGCCGACGGCGAGCACCGCGATCTGGAGCAGCGGCACCAGCGCCGCGGCCTGCGCGGTGGCGCGGCCCTGCACCCGCCACATGCGGTGGCCCTGGCGGGTCAGCTCGGGCAGCGGCGCGAGCACCCGGTCGCGCTCGCGGGCCTCGGTGCCCGCGGCGGCGACGGTGCGGGCGCCGCCGAGCGCCTCCACCAGGCGGCCCGCGATGTCGCCCTGGGCGCGCTGGTAGCGGGCGACGCTGTCGGAGGACTGCCGGGCGAAGCCGCGCAGCAGCGCGGCCAGCAGCGGCGTCCCGGCGAGGAACACCACGGCCAGCCACGGGTCGATCAGCGCCAGCGCGACCAGGCCGCCGACGGGCGCGGCCACCGCGGACGGCAGCGCGGCCACGGCGGTGGGCGCGGCGCCCGCGTGCGCGGCGTTGCCGACGAGCCGGGTGATCAGGTCACCGGGGGTGAACCGGGCGGCGGCGCGGGGGCCCGCGGCCAGGACGTGGCCGAGCAGTCGGCGGCGCAGCCAGGCGGTGCCGCGGGCGGTGGTGGTGCCGGTCAGCAGGCCGTCCACGGCGTCCAGCAGCACCAGCGCGCAGGTCAGCGCGGCGCAGACGCCCACCCGGCCGGCGGCGCTCTCCCCGGCGAGCAGCGCGTCCACGGCCAGGCCGAGCGCGGCGGGCAGGGCCAGGCCCGCGGCCGTGGAGGCGGTGCCGACCAGGGCGAGGACGGCCACCGGGACGGCGCCGTGCCGGGTGGTGCGGGCCAGCAGCCGGTCGGCGGACCGCCGGTCGGGGGCGTCCTTGGTGGGCGTCGCCATACGGGTCGCCATACGGGGGCCTCCGCGGGGTCGTCGGCGGTGGGCGGTGGTGCGCGGTCCCGCGCGGCGGCGGCCGGACGCGCGGCCGCCCCGGGCGGCGCCCCCAGGGAAGGGCACCGCCCGGGGCCCGCGCGGCGCGGGTGCCCCGCGGCCGGCCGGCGGGCCGTCCGCGGGGCACCGTTGTCAGCGGTCCGACATCACAGGCAGAGCAGCACGCTGTTCGAGCTGTGCTTGTCGCACAGCAGCAGGCTGGCGCTGCTCTCGTCGCCGCCGCCGCCACCGGTGGCCGGGGTTTCCATCTTCTGGAGGTCGAGAAGCGTCATGGTCGTTTCCTTTCGGTCGTGCCCTTTGTGGGGACGGGTTGTTTCACATACGACCCTGTGACAGATCAGGGCCGGCTTCTGGGCCGCCCGGGGGGCGGCAGGAACGGCAGGTCCGCGGCGCCGAGCGCCAGCAGGCAGCCCGCCGTTCCGGTGGCGAGGTCCATCGACAGACGCATCATCTGCTCGCCGGGGAAGGCGAGACGGCCTCGGAAGTCCATGGCGTACCAGCCCATCGCGGCCGTCTGCCGCCGCAGTCGGGAGGGGTCGCCGCCGGGGGTGCGGGCCAGGTGCCACACCATCCCGGCGCGGCCGTTGAACAGGCCGGGCTGGGCGTAGTAGTGCAGGTGCGCCGCGGGTTCGATGGCGGCGCGGGCCCGCGCGAGGTCCTCGTCGTGGCGCAGGGCGAGGTGGTCGTCGAGCACCGCGGCGATGCCGACGCTGCCCGCGCCGAGGTACGGCATCAGGCGCGGGCCCTCGTCGACCATCAGGGTGCCGCGGCGGTCGGTGACGCAGGCGTCCAGGTCGCGCCGCAGGGCCTGCGCCGCCAGGTCGAGCAGCTCCGTGTCGCCGCCGTCCTCGTACAGGCGCAGCAGGAGCAGGGCCGGGCCGGTGGCGCCGTGCAGCAGCCCGGCGCGGCGGCGTCCCTCGCCCTGGCCGCGCAGGCGCTCCACGGCGTGCCCGGCCATGGCGCGGGCGGTCGCCGCGAGCGCGGTCTCGCCCGTGGTGCGGGCCAGGTGGTGCAGCACCAGCCCGGCTCCGGCGAGGCCGCCGTGCAGGTCGGCGGGCAGGCGGGACCAGCGCTCCGCCAGCACCCGCTCCACCAGGTCCAGGGCGCGGGCGCGGTGGCCCAGCAGGTCCAGCACGTACGCGACGCCGAGCAGCCCGTCGTACAGGCCGAGCGGGGTGCCGCGCGGCGGCGGGTCGGTGTGCCGCAGCAGCCACCGCTCGCCCTCCTCGTACCGCTCGGCGCCGGTGCGGTGCAGCGCGTACAGCACACCGGCGGCGCCGTGCGCGATCCCGAGCCCGCCGCCGGCCGCGAACTGGGCGATGTCGCCGGGGAACAGGCGGTCGTCGCGGTCCGGGGTGGCGGAGGCCAGGATGGCGCGGGTCATGGAGTCGCGGGCGCTCGGCCAGTCGGTGACCAGGCGGGCCAGCGCGGCCGGCCCGGTGGCGGCCGGGGACGCCGGGGCGCTGCCGGGGCGGCGCGGCTCCTCTCCGGCGATGACGCGCACCGCCTCGTCCAGGAACCCGCGCGGCACCGGGAACTGCTCCGCCGCCACCTCGGCCAGGTGCGCGGCCTTGCGGGCGTCCACGGGCAGCAGGGAGGTCATGGGCACGAACAGGGCGAGCCGCAGGCAGGCCAGCGCGTAGCGGTCCACGGCGAAGCCCTCGCGGTCCGGCGGCGCCAGGAACCCGGGGTGGGCGACGACCTGCCGGGAGGGCCGCCCGGCCGGGGTGGCCGCCTCGAAGTCGATCAGCGCCACCGGGCCGCGGTCCGCCCAGGACTCCTCGGGCCGCACCATGATGTTGAACATGTGCAGGTCGTTGAAGACCACGCCGCGCTCGTGCACGGCGGTGACGGCCTCCTCGACGGCGGCGTGGATCCGCAGCGCCCACCGGGTGTACTCGGCGAGCCTGTCGGGGTCGGGGTCCGGGGCGAGCAGCGGGTGGCGCTCGGCGAAGAACGAGTTCAGGGTGCGGCCCTCGACGTGGTCCATCACCAGGAAGCGGTGCCCGCCCAGGGTGAACCAGTCCCGTAACCCCGGCGCCACGTCCAGGCCGGCCAGCCGCTCCAGCGCGGTCCGCTCCCGCTCCAGGCGGGCCACCGCGTCCGCGCCGTCGGCGGCCAGGCCCGCGTACGGGCGGCCCTCCTTCAGCACCACCTTCTCCCCGGTGCGGGTGTCGGTGCCCAGGTAGACGCCGCCGCCGTTGGAGAAGTGCAGGGCCTCCTCGATGCGGTACGGCAGGTCGGCGACGGTGGTGGCGTTGCGGGCCGCCAGGTGCGGCGCGAGGAACTCCGGCAGGGTCACCCACTCCGGGACGCGGAAGGCGGGCTCCCTGCGGTCCGGGACCAGGCGGCCGCGGTCGTCCTCGATCGCGGTGACCAGCTCGCCCGTCTCCTCGTCCATGACGTGGCGCTCGGCGAAGCCGCCGTACCTCACGTACAGCGGGCCCTCGTGGTAGCGCAGGTCGGTGAGGATGTAGGGGCCGGGTTCGCCGCCGAGCAGGGCGTCGAGGTCCTGGAGCACCGCGCGCAGCTCCTCCTCGTCGGCCGGGTAGACGGTGACGAACTTCCCGCTGGACGCGCGGCCCGCGTACTTGGAGTTGCGCAGGAACAACTGGTGCGCGTCCGGCACGAACTTGAACGGCAGTCCGCGGGGGACGCAGTAGTCCCACACCTTGGCCGCGGTCTTCTCGGCGTTGTCCAGGCAGGCCGAGACATGGATCTTCCAGCCCTGGGCAGGGGTGTTCGGGCGCGGCGGGCTGAGGACCAGCCAGTCCCCCTCCCGGCTGGTGCGCCAGCCCTCCGGCAGCGGACGCTCGGCGGCCTCGAAGGGGCGGGCGGCGTTCCCGGGGGTGGCGGGGAGGCGGTCCGGGGTCTCGTAGAACTGGGGGTCGAGCAGTGCGAAGACCTCGTACCGCTTGTCCATGGGGTCCACCTCCGGGTCCGGGGCTTCCGGCGGTGATGAGATTTCCACACCGGCGAAGAGGTGGAACAGTCACGGATGTAATGAAGGACCTGTGAGGAATGCACAGGAAAAGAAAAGGGCGTTGGCTGTGACATCACACCACAGGCATCGCTCAGGAGTTCGACATTCGGCGCGGGTTCGGCGCGTCGGCCCGGGGAGGAAGGCGGGGGCGGACGGGCGCGGGAACGCGCACGTGGCGCGGGCGCGGGCGGGCACATGCGCGGCGGCCCGGGCTCGGCGGGCGGGGCGCGCGCGGGGACGTGGGCACGCGTGGGCGAGGGCCCGCCGGGGGGGTGGCGGGCCCTCGCATGGGAATCCGGGGAGGGGGCGGCCCCGGACGGGGGTCAGTCCTCCGGAGGGAAGACGACCTCACCGGTGTCGGCCATGCGCAGGTGGATGGCTTCCACGGGGCAGGTCTCGGCGGCGCCCAGGACGGCCTCGTTCGCGTCGGTCTCGGTCGTGACCGGGTGGGACTTGTGTGCGGAGTCCAGGCGGAACCAGTCCGGCTGCGAGCCGGCGCACAGACCGGAGCCTATGCACAGGGCGTGGTCCACTTCGACGCGCCAGCGGTCACCCATCGGCCGTCCCTCCCGGTGTGTGGTCGGCGGGCAGATGAATGGTTTTGTACTCCAGGTAGGACGAGTACCCCTCGAGTCCGAACTCCCGCCCGATCCCGGACCGCTTGAACCCGCCGAAAGGCCCCCGCATGTCCAGGCTGAAGGTGTTCACGCAGTAGGTCCCGGTACGCACCCGCCGCGCGACCGCGATGCCGCGCTCCACGTCGGAGGTCCACACGCTGCCCGAGAGGCCGTACTCGGAGTCGTTGGCGATGGCCACCGCCTCCTCCTCGTCCCCGTAGGGCAGCAGGCACACCACGGGCCCGAAGATCTCCTCCCGGGCCACCCGCATGTCGGCCGTCACCTCCCCGAGCAGCGTCGGCTCCACGTACCACCCGCGCGCCATCGCCTCGGGCCGCCCGCCGCCGGTGAGCACCTTCGCGCCCTCCTTGCGGCCCAGCGCCACATAGTCGAACGACCGCCGCTGCTGCCGCTCGGCGACCAGCGGCCCCACCTGGGTGGCCGGGTCCAGCGGGTCGCCGACGGTCAGCGCGGAGGCGGCGGCGGTGAGCCGCTCGGCGATCTCGTCGTAGCGGGAGCGCGGCGCGAGGACCCGGGTCTGGGCGACGCACGCCTGGCCGTTGTTCATCCACGCGCTGGGCACGATCCCGGCGACGGCCGCGTCCAGGTCGGCGTCGGGCAGGATCACGGCGGCGGACTTGCCGCCGAGCTCCAGCACCACCCGGGTCAGGTTGCGGGACGCCACCTCCATCACCCGGCGGCCCGCGGCGACCGAGCCGGTGAAGGAGACCTTGTCCACCCCGGGGTGGCCCACCAGGTACTCGCTGACCTCACGGTCGGCGGGCAGGATGCTCAGCACCCCCTCGGGCAGCCCGGCCTCGGCGCAGATCTCCGCCAGCGGGTAGGAGTCCAGCGGCGACTCCGGCGACGGCTTGAGCACCACCGCGCACCCGGCGAGCAGGGCGGGCGCGAGCTTGGCCGCGGCGGTGAACTGGGGCACGTTCCACGGCACGACGGCCGCCACGACGCCGACCGGCTCCCGGCGCACCAGCAGCGGCCCGAGCACCCCGGCGCGCGGCTCCTCCTCGCGGCACTCGCGGGCGACGGCGATGGCGGTGTCCCACACCAGCAGCGCGCCGAGCCCCTGGGCGAGCACGCCCCAGGAGTAGGGGGAGCCGTTCTGCATGCTGATCAGCCGGGCGATCTCCTCGTGCCGCAGCGCGAACGCGTCCTTGATGCGGGTGACGACCGCGATCCGCTCCTCCAGCGGCAGATGGGGCCACGGCCCGGAGTCGAACGCCCGGCGGGCCGCGGCGACCGCGCGGTCCACGTCCTCCCGCGAGGCGTGCGGCACCCGGCCGATGACCTGCTCCGAGTGCGGGGAGACCACCTCGATGGCGGCGTCGCCCACCGGATCGGTGAACGCGCCGCCGATGAACAACTGGCCGTGCTCCAGCACATCGGTCATCGCATGCCTCCTGGGGGCGTGGACTTCGGGCCCGGCGCTCTCCAGGACTGATACCAGTTCCAGTTTCAGGGAGCAATGACGGCGAGGGGCCACCTTTCCCCGGAGGAGCGGGAAGCGGCCACCGCCCGTCACAGGCCGGGAATTCGGCCTTCGGCGGGACCCGGGGGCGCACCCGGGACTCCGCCGCCGACCGGGGTTCCACGAAGTGGAACACGTTCTATCACCGCCGCTCTATCATCGACTCGGGCGGCGGCGAAGGGGGCGTCAGGTGCGAGTGACCGACCACGGCGGCGGGGTGTGGGGCATCCCGGTGCCCATCCCGGACAACCCCCTCGGGCACACCCTGGTGTACCTGCTGGAGACCGGCCGCGGCCCGGTCCTGATCGACACCGGGTGGGACGACCCGGCGTCGTTCGGGGCGCTGGAGCGCGGCGTCGCCGAGGCCGGGGCGAGCCTCGCCGACGTCCACGGCGTGCTGCTGACCCACCACCACCCCGACCACCACGGCCTGTCCGGCAGGGTGCGGGAGGTCTCCGGCGCGTGGATCGCCATGCACGCCGCGGACGCCGCCGTGGTGCGGCGCACCCGCGGAGCGCCCGCCACCGCCTGGTACGGCTACGTCCTGGACCGGCTCGCCGAGGCGGGCGCGCCCGAGGAGCACCTGGCCGTGCTGCGGGCCGCCCGCGACGCGGGCCCCGCCGCGGCCCTGCCCGGCATGGACCCGGCGCCGCCGGACCGGGAGATCGTGCCCGGCGAGCTGCTGGACCTGCCGGGGCGGCGACTGCGGGCGGTGTGGACGCCGGGCCACACCCCGGGCCACGTCTGCCTGCACCTGGAGGAGGAGGGCCTGCCGCCCACCCTGTTCTCCGGCGACCACCTGCTGCCCCGCATCTCCCCGCACATCGGGCTGTACGAGGACCCGGACGAGGGCACCGTCGCCGATCCCCTCGGCGACTACCTGGACGCCCTGGAGCGGGTCGCCCGGCTCGCGCCCGCGCGGGTGCTGCCCGCGCACGAGCACCCGTTCGCCGACGCCGCGGGGCGGGTGCGCGAGCTGCTCGGCCACCACGCCGCCCGCCTGGCCGCGCTGCACCGACTGCTGGCCGAGCGGCCCCGCACCCTGTGGGAGCTGGCCGAGGCCGTGGAGTGGAACCGCCCGTGGGCGCGGCTTTCGGCGCAGTCCCGGAACATCGCGGTGTCCGAGGTGGCCTCGCACCTGCGCCGCCTGGAGAAGACGGACCTGGCCGAGCCGGTGCCGGACGCGGAACCGCCCCGCTGGCGGGCGCGGTAGGCCCGGTCCCGCCGCCCGCCGGACGTCCTCGTGCGCGGTCCGCCGGACGTCCTCGTGCGCCGCCCGGCGGGCCACGAAGTAGAGTGACGGCCGGCCGGGCCCGGTGCTCGGGAGACGATCCACCGAACGCAGAAAGGCAACGACGCCCGCATGTCCCTCCCGCTCCGGAGCCGCGTCGCGCGCAGCGCCGCCGCCCTCACCGCCGCCGCGCTCGCCGTGGGCGCCGCCGCTCCCGCCGCGCTCGCCGCGCCCTCGCCGTCCCCCTCCGCCCCGCTGCCCGCGGCGCTGTACGGGCAGGGCGACCCGACGTTCGACGGGGTGTGGCGGCAGTCGCTGGCCCTGCTGGCGCTGGACACCGTGGAGGTGCGCCCGGCGAGCGGCGCGGTGCGCTGGCTGGTGGGCCAGCAGTGCGCGGACGGCGGCTTCCCCGCGTACCGCGCCGACACCGGCGCGCCGTGCGACCCGAAGACCGAGGACACCAACGCCACCGCGCTGGCCGTGCAGGCCCTCGCCGCGCTGGGCGGCCACGACGCCGAGGTGAAGAAGGCCACGGACTGGCTGCGGAAGGTGCAGCACGACGACGGCGGCTGGTCGTTCAACCCCGAGGGCACCACCGACGCCAACTCCACCTCCCTGGTCGTCGGCGCCTTCGCCGCGGCGAAGCAGGACCCGGCGAAGGCCGCCAAGGGCGGCAAGAGCCCGTACGACGCGCTGGCGTCCCTCCGACTGGGCTGCGACGCGCCGGAGAACGACCGGGGCACGTTCGCCTACCAGCCGGACAAGAAGGGCGAGCTGCACCGCAACGACAGCGCCACGGCCGCCGCCGCCCTGGCCATGGTCGGCAAGGGCCTGCCGGTGCTGATGGCCGAGGCGGCCCAGCACGAGAACGGGCCCCGGACCATGAAGTGCTCCGGCGGCAGGACGCCCGAGCTGTCCCCCGAGGAGTCCGCGCGCCTCGCCCTGTGGAGCCTGGTGCCCCGGCTGAGCAAGAACGACTGGCACGTGGACGCCCCGCAGAAGGCCATGGGCCCCGACCTCGGCACCACCGCGGACATCGGCCTGGCGCTGGCCGCCAACGGGTACACCGGCCCCGCCGACAACGTCCTCGCGTGGTTGCAGCGCAACTCCGCCGAGTGGTCCAAGGGCCAGCCCGCCGCCCTGGCCAAGCTGATCCTGCTGTCCAAGGCCACCGCCGCCGACCCCCGGAACTTCCGCGGCGCCGACCTGGTGACCCAGCTCGTCAACCTGGGCCCCGAGCCCGCCGGCGACAGCGGCGCGGCGAAGGACGACAAGCAGCGGAAGGCGGAGAAGGACGACAAGGACGACAAGGACGACGAGGACGGCCTGAGCCTGTGGCTGACCGTCGGCGTCGGCCTGCTCATCGGCGTCGGCATCGGCTACCTCATCGTCATCCGGAAGAAGCAGGACTGATGCCCGCACCGTGCCGCGGCGCCGCGGCGGCGCTCGCGGCGGCCCTGCTCCTCGCCCCGTTCGCCGCCGCGCCGCCCGCCCACGCGACCGGGTACCGGTACTGGTCGTACTGGCGCTGGCAGGACGGCGCCTGGACGTACGCGCAGCAGGGGCCCGCCACCGTCCGGCCCCGCGACGGGGACGTGGAGGGCTGGCGGTTCGCGGTCAGCGAGGACGGCGCCGCCGGTGCCACCCGCCCGCGCGGCACCGCCGGCTTCGCCGACGTGTGCGGCGCCACCCCGGCCGGGGGCGGAAAGAAGCGGGTGGCGCTGCTCCTGGACTTCGGCACCGCGGGCGACGCCCCGGACGGCGAGCGGCCCCCGCGGACGCGCACCGTGTGCGCCCGGGTGGACCGGGACGCCAGCTCCGCCGACGCGCTCGCCGCGGTCGCCGGGCCGCTGCGCTACGACAGCCGGCTGCTGCTGTGCGCCATCGACGGCTACCCGGAGGCGGGCTGCGGCGAGGCCGTGTCCGGGCGCGAGGAGCCCCGCGCGCGGGGCGGGGCCGGGGAGCGGGACGGCGGCCGTGCCGACGGCGGGGACGGCGGCGGGGACGGCGGCGGCCCGTCCGTGCCCGCGTTCGGCGGGCTGGCCGCCGTGGCCGTGCTGATCGCCGCCGCCTGGCACGCGCGCCGCCGCCGGCGGTAGCCGGGCCATGTCCCGACCGAACGCCCTGCACGCCGGGGCCTGGTGGCTGTGGGCCCTGGGCCTGGCCACCGCCGCGTCCCGCACCACCAACCCGCTGCTGCTGCTCCTGATCGCCGCCGTCGCCGGGTACGTGGTGGCGGCGCGCGCCACCGACGCGCCCTGGGCCCGCTCCTACGCCGCCTACCTGCGGCTCGGCCTGGTCGTGATGGCGATCCGGCTGGTGTTCGCGACCCTGCTCGGCTCGCCCGTGCCGGGCACCACCACCCTGTTCACGCTGCCCGAGGCGCCGCTGCCCCACTGGGCGCAGGGGGTGCGGCTCGGCGGGCGGGTCACCGCGGAGGGCGTGCTGTTCGCGCTGTACGAGGGGATGAAGCTGGCCGTGCTGCTGGTGTGCGTGGGCGCCGCCAACGCGCTGGCCAACCCGGCCCGGCTGCTGAAGTCGCTGCCCGGCGCGCTGTACGAGGCCGGGGTCGCCGTGGTGGTGGCCACCACGTTCGCGCCGCACCTGGTGGCCGACGCGCGCCGGCTGCGGGCCGCGCGCAGGCTGCGCGGGCGGGCGGACCGGGGCCTGCGCTCGGTGCTCGAGGTGGCGCTGCCGGTGGTGGAGAGCGCCCTGGAGCGCTCCGTCGCGCTGGCCGCCGCCATGGACGCCCGCGGCTACGGCCGCACCGCGCAGGTGCCCCGCGCGGTGCGGCACACCACCTCGGCGCTCACCCTGGGCGGGCTGCTCGGGGTGTGCCTGGGCACCTACGCGCTGCTGGCCGACCGCGGCGGCCCGTTCGGCCTGCCGGCGCTGGCGCTCGGCACGGCCGCCGCGGGAGCGGGCCTGGCGCTCGGCGGGCGGCGGGCCGTGCGCACCCGCTACCGCCCCGACCCGTGGGGCGGCCGGGAGTGGCTGGTGGCCTGCTCGGGGGCGGCCGTGGCCGCGCTGCTGATCTGGTCCGGGGCCCGCTCCCCCGGCTCGCTGCACCCCCAGACCGTGCCCGCCGCGGTGCCCGCCCTGCCGCTGCTGCCCGCCGCCGCCGTACTGCTCGGGCTGCTCCCGGCCGTGGCCGCCCCCGCCCCGGGGAGGCGGGCCCGCGCGGCCCCGGCCCGCCGGGAGGACGCCGCCGTGCAGACCGCCGACCCCGAGGACCGCGCACCATGATCCGCTTCGACGACGTCACCGTGACCTACCCGGACGCCGCCGCCCCCGCCCTGGCCGGGGTGGACCTGACCGTGCCCGAGGGCGAGCTGTGCCTGCTGGTCGGCCCCTCGGGGTCGGGCAAGTCCACCCTGCTGGGCGCGGTCAGCGGGCTGGTGCCGCACTTCACCGGCGGGACCCTGCGCGGCCGGGTCACCGTGGACGGCCGGGACACCCGCACCCACCGCCCCCGCGAGCTGGCGGACGTGGTGGGCACGGTCGGCCAGGACCCGCTGGCCCACTTCGTCACCGACACCGTCGAGGAGGAGCTCGCCTACGGCATGGAGTCCCTGGGCGTCGCGCCCGCCACCATGCGCCGCCGCGTCGAGGAGACGCTGGACCTGCTGGGCCTGGCCGAGCTGCGGGACCGGCCCCTGGCCACCCTCTCCGGCGGGCAGCGGCAGCGCGTGGCGATCGGCTCCGTGCTCACCCCGCACCCGAGGGTGCTGGTCCTGGACGAGCCCACCTCCGCGCTCGACCCGGCCGCCGCCGAGGAGGTGCTCGCCGTGCTCCAGCGGCTGGTGCACGACCTGGGCACCACCGTGCTGCTGGCCGAGCACCGCCTGGAGCGGGTCGTGCAGTACGCGGACTCGGTGATCTCGCTGCCCGGCGGGGGGCGGCCGCCGGTCGCCGGGGCGCCGCAGGAGGTCATGGCCGACTCCCCGGTGCACCCGCCGGTGGTCGCCCTGGCCCGCGCCGCCGGGTGGGCGCCGCCGCCGCTTTCCGTGCGCGACGCCCGCCGCAGGGCCGCGCCGCTGCGGGCCCGCCTCGCCGGGAGCACCCCGCCCCCGTCCGGGTGCGCGCCGCGCCCGGGCCCCCCGGTGGCCGCCGTGGCGGGGCTCGCCGTCCACCGCGACGGCGTCCCGGCGCTGCGCGGGGTGTCGCTGACGGTGTCCCCGGGGGAGACCGTCGCCCTCATGGGCCGCAACGGCGCGGGCAAGTCCACCCTGCTCGGCTCCCTCGTCGGGCTGCACCGGCCCGCCTCGGGCACCGTGGACGTCGGCGGCCTGGCGCCGCACCGGACCGGGCCGCGGGAGCTGCTGCGGCACGTCGCCCTGGTCCCGCAGGAGCCGCGCGACCTGCTGTACGCGACCACGGTGGCCGCCGAGTGCGCCGCGGCCGACGCCGACGCGGGCGCCCCGCCCGGCACCTGCCGCGCCCTGGTGGAGGAGCTGCTGCCCGGTGTGCCCGACGCCACCCACCCGCGCGACCTGTCCGAGGGGCAGCGCCTCACCCTGGCCCTGGCCGTGGTGCTGACCGCCCGGCCCCCGCTGCTGCTGCTCGACGAGCCGACCCGCGGCCTGGACTACGCCGCCAAGGCCCGCCTGGTGGCGGTGCTGCGGGGCCTGGCCGCCGAGGGCCACGCGGCGGTGCTGGCCACCCACGACGTGGAGCTGGCCGCCGAGCTGGCGCACCGCGTGGTCATCCTCGCCGAGGGGGAGGTGGTGGCGGACGGCCCGACCGCGGACGTGGTCACCTCCTCCCCGGCGTTCGCCCCGCAGGTCGCCAAGGTGCTGCACCCGCTGCCGTGGCTGACGGTCGGGCAGGTGCGGTCCGCGCTGGACGGGGCGCCGACACCGTGACCCGCCGTCCCGACCCGGTCCGGCTCGGGCCGCGCTCGGTGGCCGCGCTGGTCCTGGTGTCGGCCGTCGGGGTGGCCGCGTTCGGGTGGCCGCTGCTGGCCGACCCCGGCTCCAGCCTCGCCCACTCCGCCGACGCGCCGTGGCTGTTCGCGGCGCTGCTGCCGCTGCTGCTCGCCGTCGTCGTGGCGCAGCTCGCCGAGGGCGGCATGGACGCCAAGGCGGTGGCCCTGCTCGGGGTGCTGGCGGGGGTGGGCGCGGCGCTGCGGCCGCTCGGCGCGGGCACCGGCGGCATCGAGCCGATGTTCTTCCTGCTGGTGCTGTCCGGGCGGGCGCTGGGCCCCGGCTTCGGGTTCGTCCTCGGCGCGGTGTCGATGTTCGCGTCCGCGCTGCTCACGGGCGGGGTGGGGCCGTGGCTGCCGTTCCAGATGCTCGGCATGGGCTGGGTCGCCACGGGCGCGGGCCTGCTGCCCCGCCCGGAGACGCTGCGGGGCAGGGCGGAGGTGGCGATGCTCGCCGGGTACGGGGCGGTGGCGTCCCTCGGGTACGGCACGGTGATGAACCTCCAGGGCTGGCCGTACCTGGCCGGGATGAGCAGCTCGGTGTCCTTCCACCCCGGGGACCCGCTGTGGGAGAACCTCCCCCGCTTCGCGGCGTACTGCCTGGCCACGTCCCTGGGCTGGGACATCCCCCGGGCGGTCCTGACCACGGTGCTCACCTTCGCCCTGGGCCCGCCGCTGCTGCACGCCCTGCGCCGCACCGCCCGCCGCGCGGCGTTCGAGGCACCCGTCCGCTTCGAGGAGCCGGACCCGGGGCGGTGACCGCGGCGGGCGGCGCCCCCGGTGCGGGGGCGGCCGCCCGCCGGGGTCACCGGCGCGCGGTCACAGCCGCTGGAGGATCGTCGCCGTGGCCAGGGCGCCGCCGGCGCACATGGTGACCAGGGCGAACTCCTTGTCGGCGCGCTCCAGTTCGTGCAGGGCGGTGGTGATCAGCCGGGCGCCCGTCGCGCCCACCGGGTGGCCCAGCGCGATGGCGCCGCCGTTGACGTTGACCTTCTCCAGGTCCTGGTCGAACACCCGGGCCCAGGACAGCACCACCGAGGCGAACGCCTCGTTGACCTCCACCACGTCGATGTCGCCGAGGGTCATCCCGGCCCGGCCCAGCACCGCCCGGGTGGCGTCCACCGGCCCGTCCAGGTGGTAGTGCGGGTCGGCGCCGACCACGGACTGCGCGACGATCCTGGCGCGGGGCCGCAGCCGCAGCGCGCGGGCCATCCGGCGGGACGCCCACATCACGGCGGCGGCCCCGTCGGAGATCTGGGAGGAGTTGCCCGCGGTGTGCACGGCCGTGGGCATGATGGGCTTGAGCCCGGCCAGGGCCTCGGCGCAGGTGTCGCGCAGCCCCTCGTCCCGGTCCACCAGGCGCCACATGCCCTGCCCGGCGCGCTGCTCCTCCTCGGTGGTGGGCACCTGCACGGCGAACGTCTCGCGCTTGAACCGCTCCTCGGCCCAGGCCCGCGCGGCCCGCCGCTGCGAGAGCAGGCCGAGCGCGTCCACGTCGGCGCGGGTCAGGCCCCGCCTGCGGGCGATGCGCTCCGCGGCCTCGAACTGGTTGGGCAGGTCCACGTTCCACTCGTCCGGCCAGGGCCGCCCCGGGCCGTGCTTGGAGCCGCTGCCGAGCGGGACCCGGGACATCGACTCGACCCCGCAGCCGATGCCGATGTCGATGACGCCCGCGGCGACCATGTTGGCCACCATGTGGTTGGCCTGCTGGGAGGAGCCGCACTGGCAGTCCACGGTGGTCGCGGGCGTCTCGTAGGGCAGGCCGACGGCGAGCCAGGCGGTGCGCGCGGGGTTCATCGCCTGCTCCCCGGCGTGGGTGACGGTGCCGCTGACGATCTGCTCCACCGCGTCCGGCTGGATCCCGGTGCGGGCGAGCACCTCCCGGAAGGTCTCGCCGAGGAGGTAGGCGGGGTGGAGGTTGGCGAGGGCTCCGCCGCGCCTGCCGACGGGGGTGCGGACTGCTTCGACGATGACGGGTTCAGCGGCCATGACTCGTCCTCTCCTCAACACCGCGGGCGTCCCCGGGCGTTCCCGGTGGTGCCCGGGGACCGACCGGCGGAAGGAACCGGTGGGCGGAACGCGTGGGCGGCGCGGGCCCCGCGGGGGCCCGCCATCGGGCCCGTCCACGGTCCGGTGCGGCGGACCCGTCAGGTGCGGGCCTGCGGTGTCCGGGCGGCCGGACGTGGGCGGGCGGCCAGTGAACTAGTACGTGTTCTAGTTCTACCCGGGTTCCTATTACCGCGGGTAGGGGGTGGGCAAGGGGTGTGCGGGAGCGGAGTGGGAGAAAGCCGTCCTGCAAGGGGCGTATGCGCCAGCCTCGCGCCGCGGCCGGGCCCCCGGTACGGCCTGCGCGGCTCTTGCCACTTGTAGAACGGGTTACTACGGTGCCAGCCAGCAGAACTGATGGACCGTCAGGAGACGCCATGTCCTGCCCCGCGCTGCCCGAAGGCTTCGACTTCACCGACCCGGACCTCTACCAGCGGGGCGTCCCGCTCCCCGAACTGGCCGAACTGCGCGCCACCGCCCCGGTGTGGTGGAACGCCCAGCCGCACGGCCTCGCCGGGTTCGACGACGACGGCTACTGGGTGGTGACCCGGCACGCCGACGTCAAGGAGGTCTCCACCCACCCCGAGGTGTTCTCCTCCCACGCCAACACCGCCATCATCCGCTTCCGCGAGGGCATCGCCCGCGACCAGATCGACGTCCAGCGGCTGATCATCCTGAACATGGACCCGCCCGAGCACACCCGCCTGCGGCAGATCGTCCAGCGCGGCTTCACCCCGCGCGCCATCCGCGCCCTCCAGGACGCGCTGCGCGAGCGCGCCACGCGGATCGTCGCCGCCGCCAAGGAGCGCGGCGCGGGCAACTTCGTCGCCGACGTCGCCTCCGAGCTGCCCCTCCAGGCCATCGCGGAGCTGATCGGCGTGCCGCAGGAGGACCGCGCGCGGATCTTCCGGTGGTCCAACTCGATGATCGGCTACGACGACCCGGAGCTGTCCATCACCGAGGAGGTCGGCGCCCAGTCCGCCGCCGAGCTCATCGGGTACGCGATGGCCATGGCCGCCGAGCGCAAGGGCTGCCCCGCCCAGGACATCGTGAGCAGGCTGGTGGCGGCCGAGGACGAGGGGAACCTGACCTCCGACGAGTTCGGGTTCTTCGTGCTGGTGCTGGCGGTGGCGGGGAACGAGACGACGCGCAACGCCATCACCCACGGCATGCACGCCTTCCTCACCCACCCCGAGCAGTGGGAGCTGTACCGGGCCGAGCGGCCCGCCACCACCGCCGACGAGATCGTGCGGTGGGCCACGCCGATCGTGTCCTTCCAGCGGACGGCGACGCGGGACGCGGAGATCGGGGGGACCGCGATCCGCGAGGGCGACCGGGTCGGGATGTTCTACTCCTCCGCCAACAACGACCCGGAGGTGTTCGACCGGCCGGAGGCGTTCGACATCACCCGGGACCCGAATCCGCATCTCGGGTTCGGGGGCGGGGGGCCGCACTTCTGCCTGGGGGCCTCGCTGGCGCGGATGGAGATCGGGCTGATCTTCGACGCGATAGCCGACGCGATGCCGGGGATCGCGCTGGAGGACGCGGAGCCGCGGCGGCTGCGGTCGCCGTGGATCAACGGGGTGAAGGAGCTGCGGGTGCGGTACGCGTGAGGGGACCGCCGCCTGGCGGCGGCGGGGTCGGGGGTGGGGATCGGGGGTCCTCCGGAAGCCAGAGGGCTCCGCCCCCCGGACCCCCGCTGGGGCTCCGCCCCAGGCCCCGGTGGTGAGGTCGTGGGGGTGGCGGGGGAACTTCCGGAGGCCCGGGGACGCGCCCCGGCTTCCCGCCGGGGCTGCCACCCCGGGCCCCGGTGAGGAGGGCATCCGTCCTCAGCCCGTGGGGACCCGGGGCTTCCGCCCACCGGGCCCCCACGGCGAGTGGGGCCTAGCGCACCGTCGGGAGGTCCGCCGCGCCCGCGGCGGTCCGTGCCCTGGTGGTGGGCTGGGGGACCGGGGTGGCGTGCGGGGCGCAGGTCACGTCGGACGGGTCGAGGGCGCCGCGGAGGAGGTACGCCTCCACGCGGGTGTTGACGCAGGGGTTGGCGAGGTTGGTCACGCCGTGGGAGCCCGCGTCGCGCTCGGTGATCAGACGGGACCCCTTCAGCCTGCGGTGCAGCTCCAGCGCGCCCTCGTACGGGGTGGCCGCGTCCCGGGTGGCCTGGACGATCAGCACCGGCGGCAGGTGCCGGCCGCCGCGCACCTCCACCGGGGTGCGCTGGGGCACGCCCCAGGTGGCGCACGGCAGGTTCAGCCATGCGTTGGACCAGGTCAGGAACGGGTGCTTGGCGTGCAGGGCGGTGTTGTCCCGGTCCCACACCCGCCAGTCGGTGGGCCACTTCGCGTCGGTGCACTCCACCGCGGTGTACACGGCGTTGCCGTTCTCCGCGGCGGCGTTGCCCGCGGTGTCGGACGGGTCGGGGGCGGCGGCGTCCAGCAGCGGCCGCGGGTCACCGGCCCGGTGGCTGCTCCACGCGCCGGCCACGACCGTCCAGTAGGAGTCGTAGTACGGCGCGGCCTGGAAGAAGCCGAGCAGCTCCGCCGGGCCGACCACGCCGCCGATCGGCGCGCGCCTGGCCTCGGCGCGCAGTTGCTGCCACGCCCGCTCGACCTCCTGCGGGGTGCTCCCGATGCGGTAGGTCGCGTCGTGCCGGGCCACCCACTCCTTGAAGTCGCTCCAGCGCATGTCGAACGCCACGTCCTGGTCCAGGTTGGCCTGGTACCAGATCTTCTCCCGGCTGGGGTTGACCACGCTGTCCATCACCATGCGGCGCACATGGCGGGGGAAGAGGGTGGCGTACACGGCGCCGAGGTAGGTGCCGTAGGAGGCGCCGATGAAGTTCAGCCGCCGCTCGCCGAGCGCGGCCCGGATGACGTCCAGGTCGCGGGCGGTGTTCGGCGTGGTCATGTGCGGCAGCATCCACGGGTTGCGCTCGGCGCAGCCCTCGGCGTACTCGCGGGCCAGCTTGCGCTGGGCGAGCTTGTCGGCCTCGTCGTCCGGCACCGGGTCCATCTTGGGCGCCTTGACGAACTCCTGCGGGTCCTGGCAGGAGATCGGGGCGGACTTGCCGACGCCGCGCGGGTCGAAGCCGACGAAGTCGTACGCCTCCGCGGTCTTCGCCCAGATCGGGTTCTTGCCGGTGACCCGGACCGGGAAGCGCAGCCCGGAGCCGCCGGGCCCGCCCGGGTTGTACACCAGGGCGCCCTGCCGCTGCGCGGGGGTGCCGGTGGCGGTGGCGCGGTCCACCGCGATGCGGATCTGCCTGCCGTACGGCTTGGCGTAGTCCACGGGGACCCGCACCCAGCCGCACTCCACGGCGGCGGGCAGGCCCCAGTCGGCGGGGCAGGCCGACCAGTCGATGCCCGCCCTGGCCGCCCTGGCGGCGGCGATCCGCACCCCGGCGGCCTCCGCGACCCCCTGGCCCGCTCCGTCGCCGCCGGCCGTCCCCCGCGCCGTCGCCGCGGGTGCCGCGGCCAGCGTTCCCGCCAGCAGGGTGCCCGCCACCGCGAGCACCGTCGTCCTTCGCACGATCGTCCCCTCCCCAGCCGAACCGCCGCCCCGGTACGGGGCGGCGGCTGATCCAGCGATGCCGGGAACGCATCCTTCCGGCGGAAGGGCGGCGGCGGGAGGGCGCGCGGGCGAGAATTGCCTACGGTTTTGCCAAGGTGCGACCGGTGTGCGGGTCGGGTTCCGGCGCGCGGGGCGCGACGACCTCGGGCGCGCCGCCGGGCGGTGGCGCGGCCCCGGCCGCCGCCGGCTCGGGTTCCCGCGCCCGGTAGGTGAACGGCGTGGCGCCGCTGAGCGCGTACAGCAGGCCCAGGCCGCACAGCACGACGGCGACGCCGCCGACCGCGTCCAGCACGTAGTGGTTGGCGGTACCCATGATCACGATCGTGGTCAGCACCGGGTACAGCAGCCCGATCACCCGCAGCCACAGCCACGGCACCAGCGCCGCGATGATCAGCCCGGACCACAGCGCCCAGCCGACGTGCAGGGACGGCATGGCCGCGTACTGGTTGGACAGCTTCGTCAGCGCGCCGAAGTCCGGGTTGGCCAGGTCCTGCGGGCCGTGGATGGTGTCGATGTAGCCCAGGCCCGGCATCAGCCGGGGCGGCGCCAGCGGGTAGAGCCAGAAGCCGATCAGGCCGAGCAGGGTGGCGAACGCCAGCGAGGTGCGGGCGGCCCGGTACATGGTGGGCCGCCGCACGTACATCACGCCGAGCAGCACCAGCGGCACCAGGAAGTGGAAGGTGGAGTAGAAGAAGTTCATCGAGCTCTCCAGCCACCCCATCCGGGCCACGTGCTGGTTCAGCCAGTGCTCGACGTCGATGAACAGCGCGTTCTCGATGGAGAGGATCTGCCGCCCGTGCCGCTCGGCGACGTGCCGCTGGTCAGGCACGGAGCCGCGCACATAGGAGTACACGAAGTAGCCGACGCGGATCAGCAGCAGCTCGAGCAGCAGGTTCGGCCGGTGCAGCGGGCGCGGCCAGACCCGCACCAGCGGCACCCAGCGCAGACGGGGGCTCGGCGGGGCGGCGACGACCGTCGGCTCGGGCTTGTCCCACAGCTCGGAGCGGCGGGTCAGGAACGGCACCACGCAGGCGGCCAGCACCGCGGCGAGCAGCGGCACGTTGTCGCCCAGCGGGGCGAGGGCGTCGATGCGGGGCAGCAGCGCCTCGCTGCCCCACGTCATCACCAGCACCACGAACACCGGCCACACCAGCCGGTCCGAGCCGCGCCGCCCGACCCGGCCCACCGCCGCCAGCAGGATCCACAACTGCTGGTGCTGCCACGCCACCGGGGAGACGGCGACCGCGACACAGCCGGTCAGCGCGGCGGCCAGCACCGTCTGCCCGTCCCTGCCGTAGTGCGCCGCCCGGCGCAGGCCCACCACGGCGACCAGGCCGGCGAGCACCCCGAACAGCACCAGCTCCAGCGGGCCGCGCAGGCCCAGGCGCAGCAGCAGCCCGTGCAGGGACTGGTTGGACGGGTCGTCCGCGGGCGCGCCCAGGCCGGCGCCCGCCACATGGTGCACCCAGTACGTCGCCGAGTCGCCCGGCAGCGCGGCCCAGGCCAGCGCGGTGCAGGCGGCGAACACGCCCGCGCCGCCCACCGCGGCCCGCCGCCGCCCGGTCAGCCACAGCAGCCCCGCGAACAGCAGCATCGCCGGCTGGAGCGCCGCGGCCAGGCCCAGCAGCACCGCCGCCTGCCGGTGCGAGGTCGCGGGCAGGCAGGCCAGCAGCACGAACAGCACCGGCAGGATGCTGAGCTGGCCCAGCTCGAAGGTGTCGCGCACCGGCAGCGAGAGCACCAGCAGGCTGATCGCCACCGGAGCGGCCAGCGAGGCGGTGCGCGCCGGCATCGGGCCGGGCAGGGCGCGCGCCACGACGAAGCCGAGCGCGGCCACCAGCAGCAGCGTGCCCAGCGTCCACGCCACGCCGAGGCTGTCCTCGGCGGCCCTGGTCAGCGGTTTGAGCACCAGGCCGGAGAACGGGGTGCCGGTGAAGGCGTCGCTGTCGTACAGGCCGCGCTCGAAGTGCAGGACCCCGTCGGGGCCGATCCACGTCTCCAGGTCGGTCAGCCGCCGGTCCGGCGGCAGCCGCAGCACCGAGGCCGCCTGGCGCACGGCGAGCACCGCGGTCAGGAGCCACAGTCCGCCCAGCAGCACGACGGTGCGCGGCCCTCGCGGATCCCCCAGGTCGCGTCTGGCTGCGTTCGTCGTCATGTGCCGCTGTTCCTCGTCTCTCGATCGCGTCGGGCGGTCCACGCCGGCCGGCCCGTCGCGGACCCTTGTGGAGAACCCCCTGTGAGGGACGCGAAACACCCTCCGGTCACCTGACCGGCGGGGCCGCCGCCGCCCGGTCCGCCGCCGGGGGTCCCCGGCGGTGCCGCCGGTCGGCGCCCCTCACCGGTGCGTGCCGCCGGTGCCTGTCGTCCGCGTCCTGCTCGGTGGTCCTCGTCGTTGTTCGAGCTATGAGAATCCCACATCCATACTTAGCCGACCCAAACGCGGGTGTGCGGCAGGATGGACCGCATGAGCGTTGTGAAGATCAATGTGCTGACCGTGCCGCCCGAGCAGCGGGAGACCCTGGAGAAGCGCTTCGCCGGCCGCGCCGGCGCGGTGGAGAACGCGGAGGGCTTCGAGCACTTCGAGCTGCTCCGCCCCGTGGACGGCACCGACAAGTACCTGGTGTACACCCGGTGGCGCAGCGAGGAGGACTTCCAGAAGTGGATGTCGGGCCCCATGCAGGCGGCCCACCGCGGCGGGGGCGGGGAGGGCGGCGAGCAGCCGAAGCCCGCGGCCTCCGGGTCCGAGCTGTGGTCCTTCGAGGTGCTCCAGGAAGCCTGAGCGGCCTCCCGCGCCGTGCCGCCGCCGGGCGTTTCCCACCCGGCGGCGGCACGGCGACAGCCGGGTCCTCGCCGCTGGACCCGGCTGTCCGGCCGCTCCGACCGGGACGCGCACCCGCCCGGTCGGGATGGGCGGCCTCGAGAGAGGCTCTCCCGTCGTACTACGGGGGTTGTGCCGTGCTCGCAGCCCCCGTGCTCACGGAGCCGTGCGCAAAGGGCTGTGCTCGAGGGCTGCGGTCGGGGGCTGTGGCCACGCGGGGCGGCCACGGTGTCACAGTCGCAGCAGGTCCCCCATGAACGCGCGGTACTCCTGCAACTTCAGCCGGTACTCCTCCGTCTCGGCCCGGCCCTCGCGCCAGTTGCCGCGCAGGGACTCGCGGCGGGCGGCGATGCTCTGCTCGACCTTCCTGACCAGGTCCTCGACCAGCGCGTCCGCCTCCTCCACGGCCTGCTGCGGCCCGTCCACGAACCCGGCCTGGATCTCCTTCCAACGGGCCCGCAGCTCGGCCTCCGTGCCCGCGGCGAGGATGCGGTTGGGCGCGGGCGCGGTGCCGGCCGCGGTGGCGCCGGCCCCGGTGGCGGGGACGGCCCCGGTGGCGGGAGCGGTACCGGTGGCGGGAGCGGTGCCGTCGGGGAGGCCGCTGAAGCCGCTGTCGTGCTTGCCGGTGCCGTGCCCACCGGCGCTCGTGTGGCTGCCGCCGTCCCGCCTGCCGGCGTCGTCGCCGTCGGCGTCGGGCCTGCCGTCCTCGGGCCTGCCGGCGCCGTGCTTGCCGGTGTCGTGCGTGGCGAGGGTGTACACCCGGTGCTCGGTCTCGTGCTGGGTCATCGGTGGTCAGCCCTTCCGTCGTGCCGGCCGCGGTGCCCGGCCAGGGCGCCGAGGCGGCTGCCCGCGCCGGCGTGGTGCCCGTCCTCGCGTGCGGTGGACCCGGTGCGGGAGCCGAGCGGCCGGTCGTCGGCCTTGCTGGCGCCGATCACCTCGTGGAACAGGGACCGGGTGCCCACCAGGGCCTCCCGCAGCTCCTCGGTGTCCACGTGCCCGTCCCGGGCGCGGTAGACGGCCACCCGGGCCTCCCGGTAGCTCTGGAGCGGGCCCGCGTGGTGCACGGAGAGCACCGCCATGGTCTCCTCGCCCCGGCCGACGGGGTAGCCGCGTTCCTTCAGCAGCTCCTCGACCAGTTCGTCGGCCTCGGCCACGGTCTGGGCCGGGGCGTCCACGAACCGCTCCTGTATCTCCGCCCACCGGCTCAGGAACGCCTGGCGGGTGGCGGGCGGGAGCGGCTTGAGGTCCAGGTCCCGGTGGCGGCGCAGCCGCTCCTCCAGGTCGCGCTCAGCGATCTTGCGGTCGCCCGCGTGGCGGGCGAGGGTGCGGTCGTACTCGGGTCCGAAGCGCCGCCGCAGCCGCCGGGTCCTCATCCGGGGCCACATCGCGGCGATCACGATCGCCGCGAGCACGATGACGGCTGCCACGATGACGAGAGCCATCGTCCCTGCGGACATCACATGCCTCCTGTGGTGCTCTCCACGGGCTGTTCGTCTCGGTCGCCGGCTACTGGTCGGCTTACCGCCTGATGCGGGCTCAAACGCCCGCTTCGCCCAGTGCTTCACCGCGGGTCCCCGCGGAGGCGCCGGGGCGGGGTGCGCGCGGCCGGGTCAGGGGCGGGCGTGCGCGCCGCGCGGCCGCACGCCCAGCGGCCGGTCCGCGTCGTCCCCGCACAACTGCGGGGCCAGGCTCCGCAGCAGGGCGGCCAGTTCGGCGTGCCGCTCCGGGTCCCAGTCGCCGAGCAGCTCGGCCAGGGTCTCCCTGCGGGCCACCAGGAGCCGGTCGGCCACCGCCCGGCCCGCGTCGGTGAGCACCATGGAGACGCCCTCGCGCACGGCGAGCCGCCGCTCCTCCAACTGCCGGGCCGCGGTGGTGACCACGTCGAGCGGCACGGCGGCGTGGTCGGCGAGCAGCGCGGGTTCCGCCGTGCCGTGGCGGGCCATGCGCAGCACCAGCCAGCTCGCCGCCGGGTGCAGGTCGAGCCCGGCGCGCGCGGTGATCCGCGTGTACAGGCCGCGCCTGGCCTCGCGGCTGCCGAGCAGGGACAGGCCGCGGGCGATCTCGTCGAGCGAGGACCGCTCCACGGGGTTGGCGCCCAGCGTCTCGGCCTGCTCCGGTGCCCGCACCGAACCGCGCAGCGGCTCCTCCTTGAGGAACCAGGCGAGCACGAACGCCACCGCCGCCACCGGCACCGCCCACAGGAACACCGTGGTGATGGACACCGAGTAGGCGTGCACCACGGCCCCCGCCGGGCCCGCGGGCAGCAAGTCGACGAGACCGGGGTCGGCGCGCAGCGCCTCGGCGTCGACACCGGCCGGCAGGGGGCGTCCCGCCAGGGCGTCGCCGAGTTCGGTGCCGAGGCGGTTGCTGAAGACGGTGCCGAAGGCGGCCACGCCGAAGGAGGCGCCGATGGAGCGGAAGAACGTCGCCCCCGAGGTGGCGGCGCCCAGGTCCTCGTAGCTCGCCGCGTTCTGCACCGCGAGCACCAGCACCTGCATCACCAGGCCCAGGCCGAACCCGAAGACGAGGAACGCCCCGCTCATCTGCCAGGTGCCGCTGTTCTCGTCCAGCCGGTGCAGGAGCAGCAGCCCGGCGACGGTGACGGCGGTCCCGGCGATGGGGAAGACCCGGTAGCGGCCGGTGCGGCTGACGACCTGCCCGGAGCCGACCGAGGCCACCAGCAGCCCGCCCACCATGGGCAGCATGTGCACGCCCGACATGGTCGGCGAGACGCCGTGCACGACCTGGAGGAACGTCGGCAGGTAGGTGAGCGCGCCGAACATGGCGAAGCCCACCACGAACCCGATGACCGAGCAGAGGGTGAACGTCCGCAGCCGGAACAGGCGCGGCGGCAGCACCGGCTCCGCGGCGCGGCGCTCGACCAGGACGAACGGCACCAGCAGCGCCACGCCCAGCACGCCCAGGCTGACGATCTGCCAGGAGCCCCAGTCCCAGGTGACGCCGCCGAGCGAGGTGGCCAGCACCAGGCAGGTGGCGACGGACGCGATGAGCAGGGTGCCGAGGTAGTCGATCCGGTGCTCGGTGCGCCGCTCCGGCAGGTGCAGCACGGCGGCGATGACGGCCAGCGCGACCACGCCCACGGGCAGGTTGACGTAGAACACCCAGCGCCAACTGAGGTGGTCCACGAACAGGCCGCCGAGCAGCGGCCCCAGGACGCTGGTGGCCCCGAACACGGCGCCGAACAGGCCCTGGTAGCGGCCCCGGTCGCGGGGCGGCACCAGGTCGCCGACGATCGCCATGGACAGCACCATCAGGCCGCCGCCGCCCAGGCCCTGGACGGCGCGGAACGCGATCAGCTCGCCCATGTTCTGCGCCATGCCGCACAGCACGGATCCGGCCAGGAAGATGACGATCGAGCTCTGGAAGAGCTTCTTCCGGCCGTACATGTCGCCGAGCTTGCCCCACAGCGGGGTGGCGGCGGTGGAGGCGAGCAGATAGGCGGTCACGACCCAGGACAGGTGCTCCATCCCGCCGAGGTCGCCGACGATGGTGGGCAGGGCGGTGGAGACGATGGTCTGGTCGAGCGCGGCGAGCAGCATGCCGAGCAGGAGCGCGCCGAGGACCACCCACAGGCCGCGCTCCTTCCGCTGCCCGGGGCGCGCCCGCGGCTCCTGCGGGTCCGCGGCCGCCGCCGCGGGGTCCTGGGCCATCTCCCCGCTCCCTCGCTGTCGCCTCGTCGGCACCTGCACGAATGGTCACACCTGACCCCGAATGGGCGGCTGAGCGAACCGGGTACCACCGGCATTCGCACCGAAACCGCCGTCTCCCGATCTCGTGAGATCCCGTAAAGCCGCCGTGTCGAAACCGGGCAGAGCCTTGGCGAAACCTGTCCGTCCCCTGGCGGGTTCTGCATAATCTGTGCCCGGCCAAGCGGAACCAGGGAGCCCCGTATCAGGGCCCCGGACGCCTGCCCGACCACCCCCGCCGCGAGGCGGCGGCGCACGTCCCGCGGCGCGGTCCGCGGCAATTCCACGAGGAGGACCGCCAGTGGCGGCAGAGCAGTGCTCGGTCTGCGGGGCCGGTCTCGACACGGACGGCAGGCCCCTCTGCGACTGCGCTCCCCTGACGGCCGAGGAGGCGGTCGCGGCCGCGTTCGACTCGTTCCGCCCGATGCGGGTACGGCCGTACATCGCGTCGAACGACGACATCGAGACGCGCCCGCCGGAGCCCCGCCGCTCGCTGATCGGCGACCCGGGGGGGACCGGACCCGACGGGCCCGCCCCCGCGCCCGGTCCGGCGGCGCCCGGTCTGGCGGCACCTGGTCTGGCGGCGCCGGGCGCGGCCGGGCCGGGCGGGGAGTTCGGCGGCGGCCCGAACGCGGAGGACGTGAGCCTGTTCCCCGAGCCGGAGCCCGGTCCCGCCGGGCACGGCGGCGCGGAGCCCGAGCCCGAGCCCGCCGGGGAGCCGAGGGACTCCGGGGACAACCTGCCCGTCCTGGCGCCGCGCGGCGACTCCACCGCCCTGGTGGTGCGCACCGCGCCCCGGCGGACCCGGCAGGCGCGGACCGGCAGGCGCCGGGGCGTGGCCGCCGCCGCGGCCGCCGCGGTGCTCGGGGTGGGCGCCATCGCGTTCCTCACCGGCATGGGCGGCGGCGACGGCAAGGACGACCACGCGCTGCCCCGGCCGACCGACGCCGTCCCCACCGCCGCGACCCCGGACGACCCGGCCGACCCCACGGACTCCCCGTCCGCGAGCCGCTCCGGCTCCCCGTCGCCGTCCGCCTCGGCCTCCTCCTCCGCCAGCGAGAGCCCCTCGGCGAGCGGGAGCGCGGCCGCCTCCCCCAGCTCCTCCGCGCGGCCGACCAGGGACGCGGGCGGCGGCATCTCCGTGCCCTCCCCCTCGGACGACGGCGGCGGGGGCGGGGGCGGGGAGGAGGACGAGGAGACCCAGAAGCCCGTCGACCCCGGCCCGCCCGTGCTGCGGGAGGGCGACAGCGGGCCCGAGGTGGAGGAGCTCCAGCAGCGGCTCAAGCAGGTGTACGCCCTGTACTGGGGCACGGTCGACGGGGAGTACGACGGCGAGGTCGCCGACTGGGTCGCCAGGTTCCAGCGGGACCGCGGCATCGAGGCCGACCCGGAGGGCGTCTACGGCCACACCACCCGCCGCGCCCTGGAGGCCGAGACCGAAGAGCCGTGACGGGCCGGGACCCGAAGGCGGCGGGACCCGAAGGCGGAATGCCCTCACGGCGGCCTGGCCTGACGGCCCGTCGGCGGCGCCCTACTCCCCCAGCTCCGTCTCCACCGTCGTCGCCAGCCGCGCGCCGGGTCGCCCCGGCTCGGCGCGTTCCAGGCGCAGTCGGGCCGAGCGGCCGTCCAGGGTGAGCGTCATCAACTGGTTGCCGAAGTGCGGGCCGTGCCGCCGCTCCCAGGTCACCGGCGCGGGCGGCACCCCGCCGTGCCGGGCCAGCGCCCGTCCGGCCCACCGCGCCGGGCGGCCCCAGCCGAGGCGGAAGGCGAGCTGGATCGCGGCCGGGACCGCGTTGTGCACGGGCGAGCAGGTGAGCTGCACCACCCGGCTGCGCATCCGCCGCCCGGGGAAGCGGGCCTCCGCGACATAGGCGTGGTGCACGTCGCCGGACAGCACGCACACCGTCGCGGGCGCCCCCTCCCCCTCGCCCACCTCGGCGAACAGCTCCGCCAGGGCGTCGAAGGAGGTGCGGAACGCGGCCCAGTGCTCCAGGTCGCCCGCCCGCCGCAACCGCTCCGACCAGCGCGCCCAGCGCGGCCCGCGCCGCCCCGCGCACAGGGCCTCGTTCCACGCCTCGGCGTCGTGCACGGCCTGCGGCAGCAGCCACGGCAGGGACGTCCCCACCAGCAGGTGGTCGCAGTCGCCGTCCCGCGCCTGCTCGGCCACCCAGCGCATGTGGTCGGGCGCCAGCATGGCCCGCTCCCGCTCCTCCAGCACCCGGGCGGCCCGCGCGTCCACCATCAGCAGCCGGGTGCGGCCGAAGTCGCGGCGGTAGCTCCACCGGGCCGCGGACGGGTCGGCGTCGGCCTCGCGGGCGAACGCGCGCAGCCGCTCCTCGCCGTCGTCCGCGGCCCGCACCGCGGCGTACAGCCCGTCGGCGGCCAGCTCCCGCGGGGAGAGGTTGCCCAGGTGCTGGTACACCCAGTAGGAGGTCAGCCCGCCCAGGATGCGCTCGCTCCACCACGGGGTGGCCCGGATGTCCTCGCGCCAGGACGCGGAGGTGTTCCAGTCGTCGATCACGTCGTGGTCGTCGAAGATCATGCAGCTCGGCACGGTGGACAGCAGCCACCGCACCTCCGGGTCGAGCCATGACTCGTAGTACAGGCGGGTGTACTCCTCGTAGTCTGCCACCTGGGCGCCGGGCGGCGTGTCCAGGCCCCTGCGCTCGTCCAGGTACGCCCGGGTGCGGTCGGAGACCTCGTCCGCGTAGACCTGGTCCCCCAGCAGCACCAGCACGTCGGGCCGGGACGCGGCCGGTTCCGCGGCCAGCTTCACGGCGAGGGTGTCCAGCGCGTCCGGCCCCACCCGGGAGGCGTGCGGCGAGGAGTGCACCACCGAGGGGCAGGCCCACCGGCACGAGCCGAACACCACCCGCACCGGCGCGTCCCCGCCCGCCGGGATCCGGATCGTGCTCGGCGGGTACGGGGAGCCGGGCAGCGGCCACACCCGCTCGCCGTCCAGCTCCACCCGGTAGGCGGTCTCGGTGCCTGGCGGCAGCCCCGTCACGGGCACCAGCGCGTAGTGGTGCCCGGCCACCCGCCATGTCCTCGCCGCGCCGGACGCGCCCGAGTCGGTGACCACGCGCACCTCGCAGGGCCCGCCGGTCTCCACCCACACGGTGGCGCCCTGCTCCCCCGCGTACCGCAGCAGCGGCCCCAGCACCAACCCGGCCATCCCCGGCCCCTTCCTCACGCCCGAACGCACTGAGTGGACGTACGGGCGTCGAACCCGGGTTCCCGGGGGGGCACGGGGGGTCCGTTCGTGAAGGCGCGGCGGGGCCGGGCCGAGGGGCGCGGCGGGGCCGGGCCGGGCCGCCGCGGCTACCGCCCGCGGCGGCGGAACCGCCGTCCGCGGGGGCGGGCGGGGCCGGCGGGCGGGGGCTCGCCCGCGCTCCCCGCGCCCGCGGGCGCGTCCGGCGCCCCGGGCTCCCCCGGCCCCGCGGGCAGGTTCTCCGCCTTCATCATGGTCCGCGGCGCGGGCGGCGGGGCGTCCACGGCCCGCCAGGAGCCGCGCACGTTCTCCAGCACCGTGGTGCCCTTCTTGTCGAGCAGCCGGGTCAGCCCCTCCTGGCCGATGCCGAACATCACCGCCCAGGCGGCGATCTGCGGCCTGCGGTCCAGCGCGGTCAGCCCCGGGATGAAGTCGCCGTGGATGAGGATCAGGCCCAGGATCGCGGACAGGGCGCCGACGGGGATCCGCAGCAGGAGCAGGCCCATCGGCACCATGTAGGGGACGGCCGAGCCCTGGAGGTGCCGGATCGCCACGGCGCCGGTGAGGGTGGCGGCCCCGGCGCCGAGCGACGCCACGAGCAGCGCGTCGCCGCCGCCCGGCCCGTTCCGGGTGGGGCACACCATCTCCGTGCGGGCACCGTCCGCGGGGCGCTCGGGCCGCTCGAAGCAGAGCTTCTCCGCGAGCGCATCGGGCGCCCAGTAGGCGGAGAGGATGAGCAGGGTGGCCAGGGTGGCGGTGGCGAGGAAGCAGACCAGCAGGATGTCGCGGAAGTTCCGCACCCTGGCGATCTCCACCTCCTCGGTGTGGTTGGCGGCGTGCAGCACCCCCACCGCCAGGTCCCGGTACCGGGGGTCGAGCCGGTTGCCGTTGCGGGCCAGGTGCTCCGACAGGAGCCGCAGCCGGGGGTCCTCCGCGCCCAGGTGCTGCATGCCCTTGGCCAGCACGGCCGGGCCGCGCCAGGCCAGCTCCTCCTCGGGGGCGATCTGGAGGAGGATCGACTCGGCCTCGTGGATGTTGGCCAGCACCCGGTCCTTGGCCGAGTTCAGCGCCCAGACCGGGCCGGTCCACCGCTCGGCCGCCTCCCGGGCGGCGTCCAGGATGCACTCGGCCTTCTCGGCGAGCTTGTCGTCGTGCGGGGCGAAGGAGCCCATCGCGCGGATCCGGTCGAGCTGCGCCTGGAGCGCGGCGACGTGGGCGCTGGCCCGCTGGCGCCAGGCGCCCGCCTTCATCGGCGCCGCCACGTCCAGGTAAGCGGGCATCGCGCCGCCCTCGGCTCCGGGCTCCCTCCACACGTCCATTGCAGGTCCGGCCCGCACCCCCCGCAACCCGGAGCGGGTCACGGCCCCCCGCGCACGGCGCGGCGCCGCCCCGCCCGGGACGGCGAGGGCGGAGGGCGGAGGGCGGGCGGTCCCGCGGCGACGGCTGCCACCCCCGCCGCCCCCGTCACCGCGGGCCCCCGCCCCCCGAGCGCTCCCTTCCGGCGCGGCACCCCCGCCGGAGGGGCCGGGCTCAGCAGCCGTTCAGCACCGAGCTGAGCTTGCTCTTCTCCGCGGAGTCGACCGACAGGCCGTAGTAGTGCTTCACCCAGACCCACATCCGCGCGTAGGTGCAGTGGTAGGTGGTGCGGGACGGCATCCACTCGGCCGGGTCCTTGTCGCCCTTGGCCTGGTTGACGTCGTCGGTGACCGCGATGAGCTGGGAGCGGGTCAGGTCGTTGGCGAAGGACTGCCGCCGGGAGGTGGTCCAGCCGCTCGCGCCGGAGCGCCACGCCTCGGCGAGCGGGACGATGTGGTCGATGTCGACGTCCGAGGCGGCGGACCAGGTGGCGCCGTCGTAGGGCGAGTACCAGCTTCCGCTGACGGCCGCGCAGGAGGAGTCCTGCACCACGTTGCTGCCGTCGCGCTTGAGGACGACCTCGCGGGTGTTGCAACTGCCGCTCTGGGTGATCCAGTGCGGGAACAGGTCGCGGCTGTAGCCGGAGGAGGAACCCTCGGCCCGGACGGTGAGGGCCGACAGGTAGGAGCGGGCGGTGGAGGCGTCGGGCGGGGTGGGGGGCGCGGCCTGGGCGGGCGGGCCGGCCAGCACGGGCGCGGCGGTGGCGATGCCGACGGCGGCGGCGAGCGCGGCGACCCGTCGACGCGCGTAGAACCTGAGCATGCGGAACTCCTCTCGAGGCGGAACCCGGAGCTGCGGTCGAGCGAGGGAATCGTTTCGGCGGAACCTTTCGCTCCGGCGTGCTCCAGGTAACAGCCTGAGGTCATGTGCACGTCAGATACAAGAGGCGCGCGGAGCTGACGCGGCGGCACTCCCCGGCCGGGTGGTGCGGGTTCACTCCCTCGGCGTTCTACGCTGAGGGCGTGCTCGCGGCCTCCCCCACCCTGCTCCTGGTGACCCCGGAGCTGGGTTTCGCGCTGGCGGCGCTGCTGGTGGCGGGGGCCGCGGTGGCGGCGGTGGCCAGGCTCGGGCACGCGCGGGCCGTCGTCACCGCGGGCCTGCGCGCCGCGGTGCAGCTCGCCGCGGTGGCGGTCGTGGTCCGGTGGGCGCTGCACTCCCTCGCGGTGCTGCTCGCGTTCCTGGTGGTCATGTACGCGGTCGCCACCTGGACGGCCGGGCACCGCGTCACCGGCGACCGCACCTGGCCCTGGGCGGGGCTGCCGATGGCGGTGGGCGTCGTCCCCGTGGTGGGCCTGCTCACCGCCCTGGGCGTGGTGCCGGTGCGCGGCATCGCGCTGATCCCGGTGACGGGCATCCTCGTCGGCGGCGCGCTGACCGCGACGGTGCTGGCCGGGCGGCGGGCGCTGGAGGAGCTCCAGACCCGGCGCGGCGAGGTGGAGGCGGCGATGGCCGTCGGCCTCCTGGACCGGGAGGCCCGCCTGGAGATCGCCCGCCCCGCCGCCTCCGGCGCCCTCCTCCCGGCCCTGGACCAGACCCGCACCGTGGGCCTGGTCACCCTGCCCGGCGCGTTCGTGGGCATGCTGCTGGGCGGCGCCTCACCGCTGATGGCCGGGGCCGTCCAGTTGTTCGTGCTGGTCGCGCTGGTCGCGGTGGAGGCGGCGGCGATCGCGGTGGTGCTCGAGCTGGTGGCGCGGGGGCGCCTGACCCGGCCGCCGCGGGGCTGAGCCGCCCGGCCGGCCGTCCCGGGCCCCGGAGCCCCGCCCCGGCCGCCTCCGGACCGCGATGCCGTACCCTGGGGCGCGTACGAAGGGGAGTAGCTCCTCGCCGGAACGTCGACATACTGGCCACCCGCCGTCCGCGGTGGGGGCCCGGCGCCCGGAGCGCGGACCGCCGTCGGGCGGTGCGCGCCAGCGAGACCTTCGGCCAGCAGTGTTGTGTCCACAGCGCTGCCGTGCCGAAGCGTCCCCGGTTCGGCACGGCGGCCCGACCGGAACGGGTTCGACTCGTGTTCTCTCCCACCACCGCGGCGATCGCCTTCGGCGTCGTCTTCCTCGCGGAGCTGCCCGACAAGACGGCGCTGGCCGGCCTCGTCCTCGGCACCCGCTACCGCGCCGCCCACGTCTTCGCCGGCGTCGCCGCCGCGTTCGCCGTGCACGTCGCGCTCGCCGTCGCCGCGGGCAGTCTGCTGGCGCTGCTGCCCGAGCGGCTGCTCCAGGGCATCGTCGCCGCGCTGTTCCTCGGCGGGGCGGCGATGCTGCTGCTCAACAAGGACGACGAGGAGGAGGAAGACCGGGAGGCCAGGGAGGCGAAGGCGCCGACGTTCTGGCGGGTCGCGGCGACCGGGTTCGGCATCGTCCTGGTGGCCGAGTTCGGCGACCTCACCCAGATCATGACGGCGAACCTCGCCGCGCGCTTCGACGACCCGCTCTCCGTCGGCGTCGGCGCCCTGCTCGCCCTGTGGGCCGTCGCCGGGCTCGCCGTCGTCGGCGGCAGGACGCTGCTGCGCGTGGTGCCGATGACCGTGGTCACCCGGATCGCGGCCTGCGTGATGCTCGCCATGGCCGCGTACAGCCTCTACGAGGCCGTCACCGGATAGTCAGCTCGACCCCGCCGCCGGGCAGGGCCGCCACCGCGACCTGCTCCAGCGTCCGCACCAGGACGGTCGGCCGGTGCGGCCCCTCCCCGGCGCGCGGGCCGACGCCCACCACCCGCATCCCGGCGGCGAGCCCGGCCGCGATTCCGGCCTGGGAGTCCTCGAAGACCACGCACCGCGCGGGCTCGAACCCGAGCTCGGCGGCGCCCTTGAGGAACCCCTCGGGGTCGGGCTTGCTCGCGCTCACGCACTCGGCGGTGACCAGCACCTCGGGCAGCGGCAGCCCGGCGGCGCCCATCCTGGCCCGCAGCAGGTCGCCGGTGGCGGAGGTGACGACGGCGTGCGGCACGCCCCGCAGCGCGGCGAGGAACTCGGGGGCGCCGGGGATCGGGACGACGCCCTCGGTGTCGGCGACCTCCCAGCGCAGCATCCGGGCGTTGTCCGCGAGGTTGTCCGCCACGGGCCGGTCCGGCAGCAGCTCCGCCATGGTGGCGTGGCCCTGCCGCCCGTGCGCCACCGCGAGCACCTCCTCCGCGGGCAGGCCGACCTCCGCGGCCCACCGGCGCCAGCAGCGCTCCACGGCCGCGTCCGAGTTGACGAGCGTGCCGTCCATGTCGAGGAGCAGGGCCTTCGCGGTGAGTGCGGTCATGGGTGGGATTCTCCTCACGCCGGGGTGGGGCGGCCGGGCGCCGGGCCGCGGGATCGCGGGCGGGGGCCGGGGAGGGCCGTGGATACGAGGGCCAACAGGAAGGTTCCGTGCCTCGCCTGCCTCCCGGCCCGTCCTGTCAGGGAAACGGAGCGGGAGGGGTGGTCGGGGTGAGGCACGGAACCAGGTGTTCCTGCGTTTGTTTCCGCGCTATACAAAGTACCACCGGCGGGGCCGCGGGCAAACAGGCGACCGGATGGCGGGACGGCAAACGGAAGGGGAAGAACGGAAGCGGCGGCGCCCCGCGGGTGCGGCGGCCGGATGTCACACTTCCCCGGCCCGCGCTGTCCTCACCGGTGAACGGGCTGCGACGAGAGCGAGGAGCACGAGGTGGGAGCACCGATCCTGGTGACCGGAGGCACGGGCACACTCGGGCGTGAGGTGGTCCGGCGGCTGGCCGCGGACGGGCACGAGGTGCGGGCGACCGGGCGGCGCCCCCGCCCCGCGGGCGAGCCGGGACCGGCCGCCTGGGCGGTCGCCGACCTGAGCACCGGGCGGGGGGTGGCCCCGGCCGTGGCGGGCGCGGAGGTGATCGTCCACTGCGTGACCGCGCACCGGCGGGGGCGGCCCGCCGACGAGGTGCGGGCGCTGGTGGAGGCCGCGCTCGCCGCCGGGCGGCCGCGGCCCCACCTGGTGTACGTGTCCATCGTCGGCGTGGACCGGATCCCGTTCCCCTACTACCGGGGCAAGCTCGCGGCCGAGCGGCTGATCGCGGACTCGGGGCTGCCGTACACGATCCTGCGGGCCACCCAGTTCCACGACCTGGTCCGCACCGTGCTCGCGGCGGGCGCCAGGCTGCCGGTGATGCCGGTGCCCGGCCTGCGCTTCCAGCCGGTGGACGTGCGCGAGGTGGCCGCCCGCCTGGCCCGCCTCGCCACCGCCCCGCCCGCGGGCCGGGTCCCCGACATGGGCGGCCCCGAGGTCCGCGACGCCCGCGACCTGGCCCGCGCCTATCTGCGCGCCACCGGCCGCCGCCGCCCGGTGGCCCCGGTGCGCCTGCCCGGCGCCGCGTTCACCGCCTTCCGCTCCGGCCACAACCTCACCCCGGACCACGCCGAAGGACGCATCACCTTCGGGCAGTACCTGACGGAACAGCCCGACCCGCGACGGGTGGCCTACCGGGGGAGGCGGGGGTGAGGGACGCGGCGGGCCCCGGACGGCAGCCCGCGCCGGGTCACGCCTCGCGCACGCTGGCGGCGGCGCGGTGGTGGCGGGGGGTCTCGATCTCGTCGAGCAGGGCGATCGCGAAGTCCGGGTAGGTGATCCGGTCGGCCGGGTCGCCGTGCTCGGCGATGCGGTACCGGCCGGTGCGCGTGCCGTCGTGGTCGAAGTCGCCGGCCGGGGCCAGATAGGCCCAGTCCAGGTCACCGGCCCGCAGCTCGTCGAGGCCCGCCGCGTGGCCGAGGTAGAAGGAGCGGTACTCGTCGGGGTAGCCGGGCTCGTCCATCAGGGGAGCACCGGACGCGCCGGGCAGGATCGACGCCAGCCCGACGACCACCAGGCGGCGCACGCCCGCCTTCGCCAGACCGGTGGTCAGGGCGCGGGACGACGCGGTGAAGAACTCGTGCGGCGGCGCGGACAGGTCCGCGGCCGCACTGACGGCGGCGTCGTGCCCGGCGGCCGCCCGCTCCACGCTCGCCGGGTCCGTGACGTCGCCCGCCACGATCCGCACGTCGGCCAGGTCGCCGTGGCGCGCCGGATCGCGCACCACGGCGGTGACGCCATGGCCGCGGCGCCGCGCCTCGGCGACCGCCTGCCGCCCTGCCCTGCCACCCGCGCCGAAGACCACGATCTCCATGACGAACCGCCTCTCACCAGCGCCGGAGCCCTGATGCCCCGGTCGGTTCCCGGACGCTATCGAGGGCCCCGGTTACCACGCGGATACCGGCCGGGGATGGTCAGCCGCGGCTCGGTTTCCTAGGGTGAGGACATGAGGGAACCGCTGCCCGCCGACATGTTCGACGAGGTGTGCCCGTCGTCGCTCAATCCGATCCGGTTCGGCGACAAGTGGGCGGCGCTCGTCATCCGCTGCCTGGAGCACGGGCCGCGCCGGTTCTCCGAGCTGCGCGTGCCGCTGAGCCGCGTCACGCCCAAGGTCCTCACCCAGTCGCTGCGGTCCCTGGAACGGGACGGCCTGGTCAAGCGGACCGTCCACGCGGGGGCCGCCCCGCGCGTCGAGTACGAGCTGACCGCGCTGGGCCGCAGCATGCTCCAGCCGATGGCGGCCGCCTGCGCCTGGGCGGAGGAGCACTGGGAGGAACTGCTCGACGCCCGCGAGGCGTACGACGACGCCACCCGCCTCGACCACGCCGGATGACCCGGCGGGCGGCGAGCCGGTCCCGGGCGGGCGCGCCGCCCCGTCACAGGTCGGTCCACCCGTGCTCCAGCCACTCCCGGTCGTCGATCGACAGGGGCACCCCCGACACGGGGGACGGGTCGGGCACCTCGAGGTGGAGCTCCTCGTCCCCGGGGGCGGCCAGCGGAGCCGGCAGCGGCGGCAGCAGGGCGGCGATGGCCTCCCAGTCGACGGTGAAGGTCCGTCCCGTCGGGAATGCGCCGCGCTCCCCCGCCCCCTCGCCGTGCAGGCGCCGGAGCTCGGCGAGGGAGCGGGTGGCCCCGTCGGCGCACCGGGCGCGGATGAGCGGGTTCAGGTCGAGGCCGTGGGTGAGCACGCCGCGCTGGGCCACCCAGAGGCACACCTGCTCGCCGATCCCGGTACCCGGCCTCCGCGGCGCCCGGTACTGGTCCTCCAGCGCGGTGCGAATCTCCGCCGGATCGGCGGAGAGGTAGCCCATGTCGTAGGAGTTGGGTGTCTGCTCGAAACAGAACTCGAGCAGGTAGTAGCTGCGGGCCCGCGCGTCGGGGTGCTCCGCCGGCGGCTCCGCGAAGCCGTCGGGAACCGGCGTGTGACCGGGCGCGGCGGGCTCCCTCCGCTCCGGACACGCACCGTCGTTCGGGACGTTCAACGCCCGCGTCTCCTTTCTGTCCTCCGGCACGTGCGGCGGGCCCGCGCCGGGCGGGCCCGGTCGTGGCAGGGCTGCCGCCCGACCGCCGTGACCGCCGCGGCCCCGGGCCCGCCCGGTGGGCCCGGCACCCCGCGGCGCCGCCCCGGAAGTCCGGTGGCGGGAGGCCGCCGGGAGAGCTCTCGGCCCCGCCCGCCGGCCGCCCCGTCAGTCCTCCGCGTCCGTCTCCAGCAGCGCCGCCAGGCGGTCGGTCGTGGTGCGGGAGTGGGTGTGGAGGGTGTCCAGGTCCAGGCCCTCGTCGCCGAGGACGGCCAGGAGGGCGTTCGGGCCGACGGCGTAGACGGCCATGTGCCCGGTCCTGGCGCGGATGACGACCTCGCGCAGGGCGCCGACGCGGACCTCGGCCGCGGTGCGGCGGGCCAGGCCCAGTGACGCGGCGGCGAGGGCGGCCACCGACTCCGCCTGGATCTCCGAGCTGTCGGCGGCCACCAGCAGGCCGTCGGAGGTGGCGACGAGGCTCTCGCTCACCCCGGTCACCTGCTCCCGCAGGGCCTTCAGCTCCTTCAGTACCAGTTCCTTGTCGCTCAACGCGGTGACTCCTCCTGCTGCCGTGGACCGTGATCAAACGGACGTGTGAGGCCCTGCCCGCGGTTCCCCGGCGCGGGGCCCGCGGCGGGGCGGCGGCGGGGCAGCGGGGCGGGGGCGCCGGGCTGCGGGCGGCCGCCGCGCGGCTCGGGGAGGCGGCGGGTCAGCGTCACGGACCCGGTGGGCGGCTGCGGCGGACGGCAGTGCAGCAGGCCGCGCCCGGCCAGCGAGACGACGTCGCACATCACCGCGTAGGTGCCGCGGCCGAGCAGGAAGGCCAGGTCGCGCGGGGTGCGCCGGCCGTTGGCCAGCGTCAGCAGGTCGCGTTCCGCGCCGCGCGGCCCGCCCGGGGCGACGGCGGCCGCGGGCACCGGCCGCTCGCGGGCCAGTCGCCGCGCCGGGCCCCAGCCGCGGGACAGGGCGGCGAGGCGGCGGCGGCTCTCCTCCAGCAGGGCGTCGGGGTGCACGCCCCGGTCCAGCGGCAGCGGGTGGCCGGGCGGGCCCGGCTCCGCGGACCAGCCGTCCGGGGGGTGCACGGCGAGCGCGAACACCCCGTCGTACAGGGCCGCCAGGAGGACCACCTCCAGCTCGCCGGCCCCCACCGCGCCCGCCGCCACCAGGTGCTCCCCCACCCGCCCGGCGGCGGCCCCGGCGTCGAACGCGGCCGACCAGGCCCGCTCGGTGACCCGCCCGGAGCGCAGCAGCAGGGAGTCAGGCCCGGGCGCCCCGGGGGTGGCCACCGCGACCACGAGCCCGTCGCGCAGGTGCAGGGTGCCGCCGGGGCTGCCCGCGACCCGCAGCGGCCCGGTGAACCCCCGCTCGGCCAGGGCGCGCAGCCCGGCGTGGAGCGCGCCGGGCGGCTCGGGGCCGCCGGGGGCCGGGGTCCCGTCCACGGGGGTCTCGTCCACGGGGGTCTCGTCCCCGGGGGTCTCGTCCCCGGGGTGCCCGCTCATGCCAGCAGCCTTCCGGCGCGCGCGTCGATCTCACGGACCGCCAGGGCCAGGTTGGTGCGCCCGCGGTCGAGGGCCACCGCGAGCAGCAGCGGGTCACCGTGCGCCCTGGGCAGCACCCGGGTGAGGTGGTGGCGGCGGGCCGTGGTGAGGACCAGGCCCTCCACCTCCCCTTCGGCGCGCGCCGCCAGCGCGGTGTCCGAAACCCGACGGACCTCCTCGCAGAGCGCGGCGGCGTCCGGCAGCGCGCCGCGGTCACCGGCGCTGCCGTACTCCAGCCCGGTCACACCGTCCACCAGAACCGCGGTGACCAGGCCCGGGAAGTCCAGCAACTCCGTTAAGGCGTCGGCCAGTCGGGACACGGTCCCCCCTTCACTTTCCGTGGGGCGCGACGATACCCTGCGACTCCCGTCCGGCAAGAGGAGTTCTCGCCCGTCTTCACCCGGCGGTGGATCCGCCCGGCTTTCCTGCCCCGTGCGGACCTGTCAGCACAGCCGGGTGTCCCCCTCGTCCCCGCCGGCGCCGTGCCGGTGTCCGACGAGCGGCGCGGGGCCCGGCGCGGACCCGGAGGAAGCACTGATGAACATCGAGGCCGCCCTGAAGGAGGCCATGGCGCTGGACGGCGCGATCGGCGCGGCCCTCGTCGACTGCGAGAGCGGCATGTCGCTGGGGACGCTGGGCGGGGGCGGCCTCGACCTGGAGCTGGCCGCCGCGGGCAACACCGAGGTGGTGCGGGCCAAGGCGCGCACCCTGGCCGGCCTGGGCATCGACGACGCCGTCGAGGACATCCTGATCACCCTCACCCGGCAGTACCACCTGATCCGCCCGCTCCGGCAGTCCCAGGGCTCCCTGTTCCTGTACCTGGCCCTGGACCGGCAGCGGGCCAACCTGGCGCTGGCCCGGCACGGGCTGCGCAGGATCGAGGAGGCGCTGGTCGTCTGACGGCCCGACCGGGCGCCGCCCACTCGTGCCCGGTCCGCGGCGGGCCGGGACGTGACCGGGCGCCCGCACCGGGTGCTCGACCGGTACGGGCGCCCGCACCCCCGGGGCGCGGCCGGGGGCGGACTCGGTGACGCCCGCGGCACCGGCGCGGCGTCACCGGCACGCGGCGTCACCGGTGCGCGCGGCCCCGCGGGCGGCGGCTACCTGAAGCGCGCGGTGACGCAGGCGACCCGGTCGCCCGCCGTGCCCGCGTGGCCGGGGTGGGTGCTGGTGCCGTGCTCGTGCACCACCAGGGAGCGGGCCCCGCCCGGCCGGAACCGCCACTGCTGCACGGCGTGCGCGGTTCCGTCGCCCCGCCGGTCCGTGGTGAGGTCGAGCCACACCTCGTTGCGCGGGTTGGCGTAGCGGGGGTCGCCCGAGGACGGGCCCCCGGGGTCGGGGCGGTGCTGGTAGTGCGGGCCGGCGGCGGCCGGGTCCGCGCCGCACGGCCCGGTGTGGACGTGCACCCCGTAGGTGCGGCCCGGCTTCAGGCCGCGCAGCCGCAGCGTGAGCCGGGTGGTGCGGTCGCCGGTCTCCTCGGTCAGCCGCACGCGGGCGCCGCCGGGCACGGCCGCGGTGTCATAGGTGACCGCCTTCGGCAGCGGCGCGGCGGGCCGGGCGAACTCCGCGTCGGCCAGGACCACCGGCTGGGCGGTCGTCGCCGCCATCACGGCGCCGGCCGCCATCCAAGCAGCAAGCATCGGTACTCCGTGGGGTCGTCGGACAACTGCGGGGTCAGCCCTTGGCGTAGACGCGCTCGGCCCACTCCGCGATCTGGTCCTCCGGCAGGTTCCGCGCGAGGTCGGACTCGCTGATCATGCCGACGAGCCGCTTGTTCTCCACCACCGGCAGGCGGCGGATCTGGTGCCGCTCCATCGTGTGGAGCACCTCGCTGATGTCGGCGTCGGCGTCGATCCACACCGGGGTGCCGTGCGCCAGGTCGCGGCACTGGACCTGGGCCGGCTCCCGGCCCACGGCCACGCAGTGCACGACGATGTCCCGGTCGGTGACGATGCCGGTCATCCGTCCGTCGGCGTCGCAGATGGGCAGGGCGCCGACGTCGAGCTCCCGCATGAGCTGCGCGGCGCGGGCGAGGGTCTCCCCCTGGTCGATGCACTGGGCACCGGGGTGCATGATCTGTCCGGCGGTGGTCATCGCTGTCCCTCCGATGGGGCCCGGCGACTCCCGCCGGGCGGCGCCCTCATCGTCACCGCCGGGCCGGCCGCCCGCGAGCGGTGGCCGTCCGACCGGGTGACCGCGCCCCGGAGGGAGGGACGCGGACACGAAGGCGCCCCGCTACCGACGGGGGAACAGCAGCGGGGCACCGGGAAGAACGATACCGACCGGGGCCGGGGAAGCGGACCCCGCCCGCACTGGCCGCCAGTTGCCGTGCAGCATCCTGCCGCCGGACCGCGCAACCGCGGCGGCCGGTCCCGGCCGGAGGCCGCCCGCCGGGGCGGGGACCGCCGCTCGGGCGGAAGGCCCCGCTCAGGCGGAGGACGCCGCGCGCAGCAGGCGGAGCTGGCCGATCTCGGCGACGTTCTTCATCAGCTCGGCGTTCACCCACGCCGCCATGTGGGCGACGGTGTGCCGGGGGTCGTCCTGCCACGGGAACGGGGCGGTGGCGTCCAGGTCGGCGTCGGTGAGGCCGTCCAGCGCCGCCAGCCACTCGTCGCGCAGCCCGCGCAGCCACGCCACGACCGCCTCGCCGTCCCCCGGCCAGGCGACCTCCTCCCGGCCGCGGGGCGCGCGTCCCCGCGCGTGGTCCACGGCCGTGGACCACCACCAGCCGAGGTGCCAGGTGAGCCAGGCGGCGGTGGGCACCGGCACGGGGTCCGGCTCGGTGTCCGCCCAGTCGGGCACCCAGGTGCCGTCGGCCCGCTCGCGCACCGTCCAGCACAGCGGCGCGGGCTCCCACAGGAGATCCGCCAGCTCCAGTCGCTCCAGGTGGTACTCGAAAAGCGACCAGGACAACTCGAACTGCCAGCGCAGCAGCTCACGTCGGGAAGCACTCACCCCCCGACCCTGACACGGGGGCGGCGGGGAACGGAAACGGTTTTCCGGGGCGGGGCCGCGGAGTGGGCCGGGACCCGGGGCGACCCCGGTGACCTGCGGCGACGCGGCGCGGCCGGGGGAAGGAGACGGTGGGCACAGACGGATTCGAACCGCCGACATCTGCTTTGTAAGAGCAGCGCTCTACCACTGAGCTATGCGCCCGCGCGCGCCCGCGAAGGGCGCGAAGCACGAGTGCACAGCGTACAACGTCCCCGCGGCGCCCCATCAAACCCGAATCCACCGGATGCCGACGGGGGGATAACCCCACCCGGACCCAGGGGGGCGGCCGGATCGAGGCGGGGCGGGAGCCCCGATACCGTCCCGGTGTGCGCACGGCGCACGGCACACCCCAGACCCCCGGAGGCACCTGTGGCCAGGCCCCACCCCACCCGGATGCTCGCGGCCGGCGCCGCGCTCCTCGCGCTGGCCGCCGCGGGATGCGCCGACCCGGGCCAGGACGGCGACCCCGAGCACCGCTCGTTCCCGCTGGACGGCCGGCGGCTGACCGTGAAGGCCGACGACAGCAGCGTGGAGATCCGCCCGGCCGACGTGGACGAGGTCCGGGTGACGCGCTGGTTCGACGCCTGGACGGTGCTTGGGGGCAAGCGGCCCGAGGTGAAGTGGTCCATGGAGGGCAGCACCCTGCGGCTGACCGTCCGGTGCGGGGTCGGCCTGATCAACGACTGCGCGGCCCGGCACCGGGTGCTGGTCCCCCGGGGCGTCGCGGTGTCCGTGGACGCCGAGAACGGCTCGGTCACCGCCTCCGGGTTCACCACCGCCCTGGACCTGGACTCGGGCAACGGCCGGGTCGTCGTCCGGGACTCCTCCGGCGAACTTCGGCTGAGCAGCGACAACGGCTCGGTGAAGGCCACCGGGGTGCGGTCCCCGCGGGTGGACGCCGACGCCGACAACGGACGGGTGGAGCTGCGGTTCACCAAGGTGCCCGACGTGGTGCGCGCCGAGTCCGACAACGGCGCGGTGCGCATCCACCTGCCCAGGGCGGAGTACCGGGTGGACGCGAAGGCCTCCAACGGCAGCGTCCGCGTCGGCGTGCCCCGCGACGACGGCAGCCGGCACTCGGTCACCGCCAAGTCGGCCAACGGCAGCGTCTCGCTGCGCCTGAACGGCGGCTGAGCCCGGCCCGGGCGGGGCCGGGGCCGGGGCACGAGCCCGGCTCGAACCGCCCGCGAACCGTTCCCGCAACCGGCGATCACCTGGCGATCGTGGACGCTGGTGGAAGGATGGAACCCGGCACCGGGGCGGGACGGGAGAGAGATGTGACGGCGATACACACGCCAGGACATCGCGGGACGCCGCAGGAGCACAGGGCGCCCGAGGGCCGCGGGCCCTGCGCGGACGGCGGCGGACCGGCCGACGGCGCGGATCCCGCGGAACCGGCGGCGGCGGGACCGCTCGGGGCGCTGCTCGCCGCGCCGCTCCTGGCGAGCGCCCTCCTCGTCACGCTCCGCGCCGCCTCCTTCGCCGGGGGCGGCACCCGCTCCTGGTGGCGCCGCGGCGACAACGGGAACGGCGCCAGGGCCGCGCGGGACGCCGCCGCGCAGGCGTTCTACGAGCTGGACTCGGCGCAGCGGGAGCTGCGGATCTCGGTGGAGACCATCGAGGCGGTGGACGACTCCCCCGCCGCCCGCGGCGTCGCCGAGCGGTTCGCCGCCGTCTCCCGCCGCATCGACGAGGCCAGCCACGTCTACATCAGCGCGGTGGACGCCCACGACCTGGAGGCGGAGGAGCTCGACGCGGGCACGGCCGCCCGGGCCACCGCGGAGCTGCGCCGCGCCCAGGAGGAGCTGCGGCGCGCCCAGGAGGAACTCGACCGCTTCGCCGGCACCCTGGGCCCGCTGCTGGAGAAGGCCGAGGCCGAGCTGTCCCGGCTGGTGCCCGCGGTGGAGCGGGCCAAGCGGACCCTGCTCGCCGCCACCGAGGCGCTGGACGCCGCCCGCGGCGCGGGGCTGCGCGCGGACGACCTGGCGGCCCGGCTCGCCGCGCTCGCGCCCGAGCTGACCAAGCTGAACCAGGGCGCGGGCGTCCACGGTGTGCGGGAGACCCTGCGCCGCGCCGACGAGCTGGGCGCCAAGGCGGAGGCGGTGCGCGCCGAGGCCGAGCGACTGCCGCAGCGGGTCCGCGAGATCGACCGCCGCCTGGTGAGCCTGCGCACCCGCGTGCAGGCGCTCCAGGGCCGCGCCGAGACGGTCGATCCGGTGCTGAGCGAGCTGCGCCGCCGCTACACCGCGGCCTGCTGGCTGGACCTCCAGGGCGCGCCGGAGCGGGCCGGGGAGGCGGTGGCGCGGGCCGAGGAGCGGCTGCGGGAGGCGGCGGCGGCCCGCGCCGAGCAGCGGTGGCCGGACGCGACGGCGCTGCTCGGCACGGTGCGGGCGCTGCTGAACCAGGCCGACGAGGCGCTGTCGGCGGTCCCGGGCCGGCTGCGGGTGCTGGACGAGGTGGCCCGGGACCCCTCGGCCGAGGTGGAGCGCACCCGCTTCGCCCTGCGCGACGCCCAGCGGCTGGCCATGACGGGCCGCACCACCCCGGACCCGCGGCACGCCCGGCCGCTGGACGCCGCGGTGGCCAGGATCGACCGGGCGGTGGCCGCGCTGGACGCGCCGCACCCGGACTGGTGGCACTTCCTGCGGGAGATGGCCGAGATCCGGGAGGCCACCAGCCGGGTGGTGGCCGCCATCAGGGAGGACCTGGCGGGGGGCCGCTGAGCGCCCTTCCCCCGCGGGGCGGCGCGGATATCCTTGCGCCATGCCTCGTTACGAGTACCGGTGCAAGGCGTGCGGCGCCACCTTCGAGCTGCGACGCCCCATGGACCAGTCGTCGGCGCCCGCGGTCTGCCCCGAGGGGCACGCCGACACGGTGAAGCTGCTGTCCACGGTGGCCGTGACCGGCAGGGCCGGGGGAGGCCCGTCCTCCGCCGCGGGCTCCCCCGCCGCGGGGGGCGGGGGAGGGTGCTGCGGAGGAGGCTGCTGCTCGTGACGGCGAAAGACTCCTGACAGCGCCGCCCCGGAGCGGCGCCGCCGGGCCCGACCGGGTCAGCCCAGCCTGCGGCTGACCGTCAGGCCGTCCGCGATGGGCAGCAGCAGGGAGTCGGCGCGGGTGTCGGCGCGCACGTGCGCGTTGAACTCCCGTACCGCGCGGGCCGTCGCGCCCGGCTCGGCGTCGGTGACCTCCCCGTGGTAGAGGACGTTGTCGCTGACGATCAGCCCGCCCGGCCGCATCCTGGGCACCAGCTCCTCCCAGTAGGCGATGTAGCCGGGCTTGTCGGCGTCGAGGAACGCCAGGTCGATCCACGGCTCCTCCGGCAGCGCGCGCAGGGTGTCCGCGGCCGGGCCGAGCCGCAGCTCCACCCGGTCCTCGACCCCGGCCGCCCGCCACGCCTCGCGGGCGATCGCCGTCCACTCCTCGGAGATGTCGCAGGCCAGCAGCCGCCCGTCGGCGGGCATGGCGCGGGCCATGGTCAGCGCGGAGAAGCCGGTGAAGGTGCCGACCTCCACGATCCTGCGGGCCCCGGTGAGCCGCACCAGGAACGCGAGCACCGGTGCCTGCACCGGGCTGATCTGGAGGCCCGCCACGTCGCCGAGGGCGCGGGTGCGCTCGATCAGGGCCCGCTGGTGCTCGTCCAGGGGCTCGTTGTGCTCCATGACGTAGGCGAACAGCTCCGGGGTGAGGCGGACCTGCTTCGGCACGGTGTCGTCGGTCATGGCGGCGCTGTTCCTCTCGGGCCGTGGGCCCCGCGGTGTCGCGGGTGCGGGCACTGTACTGCGCGGGATCACCGGGCGCAGGTGCGGTCGCCCGCGGGCAGGCGGCCCGTGGCCAGGTAGGCGTTGACGTGGCCGTCCACGCAGGCGTTCCCGTACTCCCCGTAGACGCCGTGCGTGTACGCGCCGCGCAGGGTCACCAGCCGGGAGCTGGGCAACTGCCGGCGCAGGGCCGCGCTGCCCGTGTAGGCGGTGCGGGCGTCGCCGGTCGCGGCGACGATCAGCGCGGGCGTGTCGCGGTGCACCCGCACCGGCTCCTCGCGCGGCGCGGTGGGCCAGAACGCGCAGGGGGTGACGTTGCGGGTGAGCGGGCCGAACAGCGGGTGCCGGGCGCGCACCCGCTCCACGTCCCGCCACTGGACCTCGGTGTCGCGGGGCTCGGCCACGTCCGCGCACAGGATCGCGGTCTGCGCGCTGCCGTAGGAGGAGTGGACGCCGGTGAGGAAGAACGCGAGGGTCTCGGCGAACGAGGCGGTGGGCTCGGCGTGGCCGTCGCGGGCGGCCCGGTGCAGCACGGCGACGGCGGAGGCGAACTCGGCCCGGGCCGGGTCGCGGTCGTCGGCGGTGCCGTTGACGAGGAGCGCGGGGACCTCGGTGGCGTCCACCCGGAACGCGCCGACGCGCAGCGGGCGTTCGGCCGCGGCCCGCGCGATGCCGTCCACGGTGCGCAGCACCGCCTCCCGGGTGGCGCCGAGGCCGAAGTCGGCGTGGCGGCGCGCCGCCCAGGACGCCCAGGCGGCCAGCGCCCGCTCGTTCTCGCCCTCCGCGCCGAACAGCAGCCGGGTCCGGTAGGCGCCCGGGTCGATGGCGCCGTCGAGGACCACCCGGTCGGTGCGGCCGGGGAACATCTGGGTGTACGCGGTGCCCAGGTAGGTGCCGTAGGAGTAGCCCAGGTAGGACAGCTTCCGCTCGCCGAGCGCGGCGCGCAGCACGTCGATGTCGCGGGCGGTGTCGCGGGTGCTCGCGTACGGCAGCACGTCCCCGTGCGCCCGCGCGCAGCGGTCCGCCAGGTCCCGGGCGAACGCGGCCGCGCGCAGGTACGTGGCCCGGTCGGGGCCGGCCGAGCGGACGGCCGTGCCGGTGGGCCAGCCGCAGTCCAGCGGGGTGCTGCGCCCGACGAAGCGCGGGTCCATCCCGATGACGTCCCAGCGCTCCCCCATCCGCTTCATCGCCTTCCTCACGAACGGGGGGTCGAAGATGCCCTGGCCGCCGGGCCCGCCGGTGTTGACGAGGAGGGCGCCGACGCGGCGGGCGGGGTCGGCGGCGGCGATCCGGGACACGGCGACGGTGATGGTGCGGCCGTGCGGGCGGGCGTGGTCCAGCGGGACGGTCAGCTCGGCGCACCGCGCGCCGGCCCGCTCCAGCTCCCTGCCCTGCTCGTCGTCGGGTCCCGTGGCGCAGCCGCCCCACTCCAGGCGCTGGTCGTGGAAGCGGGCCGGGCCGGGCCCCGCCCCGCCCGCTTGCGCGGCGGAGGCTCCGGCCGGGACGGAGAGGGAGGCGGCGAGCACGGCGAGGCCCGCGGCGGCGGCCGCGGTCACGCGGCCGGGTGTGGCGGTGATGGCCTTCATGCCCGTCAAACGTAGGCCGCGGGCGGCGCGGCGGCAGGCCGGGACGCCCCCGGGCCGCGGGTGGGGGCGTCCCCACCCGCGGCCTCGGGTCAGCCGGTGGGGGCGGCGCTACGGCAGCGCCGCCTCCGCGGTGGGGGCGGCGCCGGCGGGGGCGGCCCCGGCGGTGCTCCTGGCGCGGGCCAGCATGCGGCGCAGGATCTCCTCGCCCGCGGCGACGCCCGCCTCGGGGAGCGCGGTCACGCCGGGCGCGGTCCAGCCGGTGTCGGCGAGCTCGCCGTGCGCCGGGCGCCACGCCTCGTCGGCGGCGCGCAGCAGCTCGGCGTCGAGCAGCGAGTCGCCCGCCGACAGCACGGTGGTGGCGCCGGTGCGGCGCACCACCTCCTCCAGCGCCGCGGTCTTGGTGAGCGGCCCGGGCACGGCGTAGACCTTGCGGCCCTGGAGGGAGACGGTCCAGTTGCGCTCGCCCGCCCAGCCGGTGAGGTCGGCGAGCCAGGCGGCGGGCAGCGCGGAGCGCTCCACCACCAGGTAGGCGAACAGGTCCTCGGCGACCCGGTTCTTCAGCAGCCACGCCGGGTCGGCGACGGCCGCCAGGTGCGCGCGGACCTCCGCCAGCGGCGCGCAGGAGGCGGCCAGCCGCTCCTGCACGGCCGCGCGCCAGTCGTAGTCCGTCCTGCCGTCCACCAGCAGATGGCCGCCGTTGGCACAGATCGCGTACGGCGGGACGGGGCCCGGCAGGCGGACGCGGCGGTACTGCTCGCGGGTGCGGGTCGTCGCCGGCACGAACACCGCGGCCCCGGCCAGCTCCCGCAGCAGCGCCGCGGCCCGCTCGGTCATGAACGACAGCGGCTTGCGCTGGTAGACCTCCACGCACAGCAGGGTCGGGGCCAGCTCGTCCGGCATGTCCAGGGCGAGCGCGCCGGTGGAGTAGATCAGGGTGCGGTCCAGGTCGCTGGCGACCAGGGGCAGGGCGGTCACGCGCGCTCACCCCCGGGGGCGGCCACGGTGCCGGAGGCGCCCACCGCGCCGCGGGTGTACCTCGGGTGGATCAGGCCCACGCAGGAGTACGGCAGGTCGTCCACCTCCTCCACGGGGACGCCGCGCTGCGCGGCGAGCAGGCGCACGTGGTCCAGGTCGGCGCCCGCGCCCCGGCGGGCCAGCACCCGCCACGGCACCCGGCGCAGCAGCACCCGGGTGGTCTCGCCGACGCCGGGCTTGACCAGGTTCACGTCCCCGATCCCGTACTCCTCGCTGATCCGCTCCACGGCGGCCCAGCCCTCCCAGGTGGGCTCCCGGTCGGCGGCGGCCAGCGCGGCGAGGTCGGCGGCCACGGCGTCCCCCACCTCGGCGAAGCGCCCGCAGACGGTGTCCAGGAACAGCCCGGAGACGTCCGCGTCCGCCAGCTCCCGGTAGTACTTCGCGCCGTGGAAGTCGTCCGGGCCCACCAGGTCGGCGCGGAGCACGGTGCGCGAGACCAGCCCCGAGACGGTGGAGTTCAGGCAGGCGGACGGGATCAGGAAGTCGTCGCGGGTGCCGAAGACCCGCACGCAGCGGCCCGGGTCGGCGAGCACCGCGATGCCCGGGTCGAACCCGCGCGGCACCCCGGGCGCCGCCAGGGCCGCGGCCAGCTCCCGGGTGATGGCGCCCTTGCCCGTCCAGCCGTCCACGAACACCACGTCGGCGGGGTCGTGGTGCGCGGCCAGCCAGCGCAGCGCCACCGTGTCGATGCCGCGGCCGCGCACGATGGACACCGCGTAGTGCGGCAGGTCCACCCCGTGGGCGTGCCGGGCCCAGCGGCGCATCAGCACGCCGACCGGCGTCCCGGCCCGGGCCAGCGACACCAGCACGGCGCCGCGGCCCCGCTCGGCGAGCACCGTGTCCGTCACCACGCCGACCGCCCGCGCGATCCGCGCCGCCGACGCGTCCAGCGCCGCGCGGAACAGCCGCTGGTAGTCCTCGCTCGGCTGGTACTCCACCGGCAGCGACTCGGCGTAGTGCGCGCCGCCGCTCTGGATGGCCTCCTCGCGCTCCTCGGTGGGGGCCTCCAGCGCCACGCCGGACAGGTCCTGGAGCAGCCAGGCCACCTCGTCCGGGGCGTAGGAGGAGAAGTGCGGCCCGCGCAGCGGCGTCGGCAGCACGGGCGGCGGGGCGGCGTCGGTGGTGGTCATGCGGGGTGCCTCACGTTCGGGGTGTGCGGGGTGGGCCCGGGGTCCGCCGCGGCGGGGACATGGGAGGGGACGACGGCGAGCAGCACCCGGGGGGCCGCGCCGCGCAGCGCGTCCAGCAGCCCGCCGGGGGCGTGCAGTCGCGGGGTGTCGGCGGCGGAGTCGGCCACCAGCACCACCGCGTCGAACCCGCGGCCGGGATCGGCGCCCGCGGCGACGTTGTACGCGTAGCGGGGGCCCGGGCCGTCCGCCGGGTCGTCGTGGGCGGGGAAGGTGAGCCGGGTGCGTATGGCGTAGCCGGGGTCGTCCACCGCCAGCACCGGGGAGCGGGTGGTGGTGGAGAAGCGGATCTCGTGGGTGCCGCGCAGCCGCGCCTGAAGCGCCTGCGCCAGACGGACCGGCACGTACATGAACTCCTCGCAGCCCAGCACCAGCACCCGCCCGCCGCCGGGCAGCGCCGCGGCCACCTGCCGCGCCATGCCGGGCAGCGCCTCCTCGAGCACGGCCCGGTGCCGCGGGGTGAAGCCGTGCCGTCCGCCGTCGGGCAGCCCGTCCGGCCAGTCCAGGGCGACCCGGGCCACCGTGCCGTGCGCGGCGGGCGGCGCGTCGGGGGTCTCGTACCGCTCCACCAGGGCCCGGCCGCGCTCCAGCACGTCGCCGGGCAGCTCCACCTCGCCCGAGGCGAGCGCGGTCACCTCCACCCGCGCCCCGAGCGCCGCCGCGAACTCCTCCATGGCGGCGCGGTCGGCGGCCGAGCGCAGGTCCACCAGCGCGGCGACGGCGTACCGCTCGCGCGGGTGGCGGGCGTGCAGGGCGGCGATGGTGTTGCGGATCGTGCGGCCGGTGGAGAACTCGTCGTCCACCAGCACCAGCGGCCCGCCGCCCGCCAGCAGTTCCGGGTCCTGCGGCAGCAGCAGGTGGGAGGTGGCGTGGGAGTGCTCCTCCTCGAAGCCGCCGACCGGGGCGACGCCGGGCACCGGGCGGCGGGTGGAGTGCAGATAGGTCACCGGCCCGACGGCGTCGGCGACGCAGTGCCCGAGCCCGGTGGCGGTCTCGGCGTACCCGAGGACGACGGCGCGCCCGGCCCGCTCCGGGCCGAGCAGCGCGCGCACCCGCGCGCCGAGCGCGGCGCCCGCGCCGACGACCCGCGACGGCGACTGCGGCACGTGCTTGCCGAGCACCTCGGAGACCAGCAGGTGGGCGCGCCTGGGGTTGCGGCGCAGGGCGAGGCCGAGCAGCTCGGGCAGGCCGTCGCCGCGCAGGGCGAGGCCCAGGCGGTCGGCGACCCAGGTGCCGGGCCAGATGTGGTCCCGGGTGGCGCTTGGGGCTTCGGGCATGCGGGGGCGGCTCCGTCGTGTGGGTGTGCGGCGTGGTGCGGGGGTCGGTTCCCGGGCGCGGGTCAGGAGGGCAGGAGCGCGTCGAGCAGTTCGACGAACGAGACGTCCTCCCGGGCCACCCCGAACGCGTCGGCGCGGCGCAGGGTGCGCTCGGCCCAGGGGCGGTGCGGCTTCACCTCGTTCATCTTGTTGGTGTACGCGGAGCGCAGCACGCCGCCGCCCGCCCGGTCCTCCTGGAGGATGTCCAGCGCGTCGCTGTACTCCTCGTGGGTGACGACGGACAGGGCGTGCACCGGCGCGACGTGGCTGGGGTGGATGCAGGTCTTGCCGAGCAGGCCGTTGGCGCGGTCCAGCTCGATCTCGCGCAGCAGGCCGTCCATGTCGTGCTCGATCAACTGGGCGCGCAGCTTCTCGGCGCGCGGGGCGACCTCGGTGAACGGGGAGCGGCGCAACTGCGGCTTGAACATCCGCTCGCCCGCCCTGAAGTACTCCCACACCGGGCCGGTGACGACGTGTCCGGTGCCGTCGGCGCGGCCGAGGACGTTGACCACGTCGGCGATGGCGGAGGCCACGACCTGCACGTCGTACGCGGTCAGGTCCGGCGGGCGGCGCAGCCCGTAGGCGGAGCAGAAGTCGGTGACGCCGAGCCGCAGGACCAGGACGCGGTCGCGGTACTTCTCCACGGCGCGGGCGATGCCGAACAGGGTCTCGTGCCGGGTCTCCACGTGGAGCAGCTCGGGCGACTCCAGGACCGGCATGGCGAACAGGCGGCGGCCGCACTCGGACTCGGCGGCGGCGAGGGCCTCGAGGAACGGGGTTCCGGTGGTTTCGGTGAATTTGGGGAGTACGAATCCGGACAGCAGCCGAACCGTTTCGCCGAACCGCCGCACCAGGTCGGGAATCTGCTCGGGGCGGCGCACCCGGATGAACAGCAGCGGCAGGTCGGCGGCGCGGTCCGCGAGGTCGGCGAACTGGCGCACGAGGTTGTCCTCGGCGCCGGCCACCTCCTCGTCGCCGATGGAGTCCTCCAGGCACAGCACCATCGAGACGACCCCGCGGGCGGCGAGCTTGACGACGTCGTCGGCGAGCCCCAGGCGGGTGGCGGGGCTGTAGAGGGTGGCCCCCAGCGCCACGGCGAGCGTGTCGGCCGGCGCGTCGGCGCCGAAGCTCCGCGGCTGACGGTGGAACAGCCTTTCGCGTGCCCCCTCCGCCAGATGCCCGAAATGACGCATATCTCCCCGCTTTTCTTTCGGCCGTTCCGGCCATCGACTGGCCGATTATCGTACGTACATCCTCTGCCCTCGAGATCCGCCGCCATGTGAAGACCTCAAGACAAGCAGGTTTCCACCACGCCAACCACGGGAGGGGCCCGGCGGCGCGCCGCGGGACGCGCGGACCGGGACCGGCCGGTGACGCGGAGGGGCGGCCCCCGCGTTGTCCCACCACCCGCCGGGAGGGCAGGATTGCCGTCATGACGCACGCGATGGTGAAAGGGTCGAACATCCCGCTGAGCGCCTCCGCGGTGCGGGTGGTCCTGCGCTGGAGCCCGAACGCGGGCGTGCCGGACATCGACGCCTCCGCCCTGCTGGTCGGCGAGAACGGCCGCGTGCGCTCCGACCAGGACTTCATCTTCTACAACCAGCCCCGCCACCCCTCGGGCCTGGTCCGGCACCGGCCCAAGCGGCGCGACTCCGGCGGCATCACCGACACCGTCGAGGTGGACCTGGGCACGCTCGACCCCTCGGTGGACCGGGTGGTGATCGCCGCGTCCGTGGACGTGGGGACGTTCACCGCCGTCGGCGACCTGCGGGTGCTGGTGTACGACCTGGCGGCGGGGCGCGACGCGCAGCCGCTCGCCGAGTACCACGTGGTGCCGGAGACCGGCGAGGAGTCGGCGCTGAACTGCGCCGAGCTGTACCGGCGCAGGGACCAGTGGAAGCTCAAGGCCGTCGGGCAGGGCTACACCGACGGGCTGATCGGCCTGGCCACGGACTTCGGCGTGGCCGTGGACGACGGCGCCGCGGCCGAACCCGGGACCCCGCACGCCCCGGCGCCCGAGCCCGCGACGCCCGCGCCCGCTCCCGAGCCGCTGTCACCGCCGCCCGCGCCCCCGGTGCCCGCCGCGCCGCCCGCGGGCGGGTACGGCTACCCGCCGGGGCCGCAGCCGGCCGGTTCCTACGGCTATCCGCCCCAGCCCCAGCCCGCCGGGGCGTACGGCTATCCGCAGCCGCAGGGCTCCTACGGCTACCCGCAGCCTCCGGCCGCCCCGCCGCCCCAGCCCCAGCCCCAGCCCCAGCCGGGCTACGGGTACCCGCCCCCGCCGCCGCCCTACCAGCCCCCGGCCCCGCAGCCCGCTCCGCAGTCGCTGCCGACGGGCCAGGGCTTCGCGCTGCCGCCGCAGGGGCCCCAGTTCCAGCCGTCGCGGGCGGGCCGCCGCTGAGCCGCCGACCCGCGTGCGCGGGCGTGCGCGGTCCCGTGAGAACTAGCTCTTGTAACCCCGCTCCCACTGCATGCCCCAGCCGTACAGCCGGTCCAGCTCCGACTGGAAGCCGTACACGTACTTCACCTCGCGGCGCACCAGCATCTCGCCCTTGCGGTTCTCGAACAGCACCACGGCGCAGGACCTGGCCTCCGGCGCGGTCTCCTCGAGCGGGATCTCGATGCGCGGCCCGTAGTTCGGGAACAGGGTCACCACCGCGTTGGCGCGGCTGAACGCGGGCGTGCCGTCGTAGATGTAGACGAACACCAGCAGCCGCCGGAGCTCGTCCTTCTTGTCGAAGTTGACGTACAGCGTCTCCCCCGACGGCGCCCCGAACCTGTCGTCGCCGCTGGTCTCGACGTACGGCGGCTTGTGCAGGCCGCCCAGCAGCCTGCCGAGCGGCTGCACCACGCCCTTGTTGCCGTCGGCGAGCTCGTACATGCACCCCAGGTCCAGGTCCACGTTGACCAGCGCCGGGCCCTGCGCGGAGACCACCTGGGGCTCGAACAGGCTCAGCGGGCGGCGCAGCAGGCTGCCGCGCTGCCGGGGCAGGGCGTCGCTGGAGCGCATCGTCCACGCCAGGTTGATCCGCAGGGTGCCGTTGTCCAGTCCGTGCTCGGTGAGCGACAGCAGCGGTCGCGTCTTGGTCAGCGTCACCTTGTGCGGACTGAAGCTGTCCACGGTCGCCATCCTGGCCCGCCGGAACAGGTCCAACATCGCGTGTCCTCCCCTGAGCCCCGGCCGCTCCCTCGGCGGCACGACGACGGGGCGGCACGAGGCCGTGCCTCGCGCCGCCCCTCAGCAAGCGTTCCGCAAACGGGGTCGCGTCACACCCCTGCCGTCACACCTTGACTTCCGTCCGGGCCTCGGTGCCCTCGCCGCCCTCGGCCGCGATGCGCTTGTTGCGGCGGATCGAGGAGTAGAACGAGGCGGCGATCAGGGTGACACCGATCAGGCCGGTGATCACCTCGTGGATCTCCCACTTGATGGTGATCAGCAGGATGACGGCCAGCGCGCCGATCGCGTAGTGGGCGCCGTGCTCCAGGTAGACGTAGTCGTCCAGGGTGCCCTGGCGCACCAGGTACACGGTCAGCGACCGGACGTACATCGCGCCGATGCCCAGGCCCAGCGCCATCCAGAAGATGTCGTTGGTGATGGCGAAGGCGCCGATCACGCCGTCGAAGGAGAACGAGGCGTCCAGCACCTCCAGGTAGAGGAACATGAAGAACGCGGCCTTGCCCGCCATGCCCATGGCGGTGGGCCGGCGGTCCCCGGCGGCGGCGGGCTGCTTCTCCCGCGGCTCCGCCTCGGCGGCCTCCTCGCCGTCCTCCTCGTCCTCGTCCTCGTCCTCGTCCTCGAGCCGGTCCTCGAAGTAGCCGGACAGGCCGCCGACGACCAGGTACGTGATCAGACCGCCGACACCGGCGAGCAGCACCGTCGCCGACTTGTCCTCGTGGCTGTGCGCCACGCTGGTGGCCAGGGTCATGGCGGTCACCAGCAGCCCGATCAGCGCGATGGTCACCGACAGCATGTCCACCTTGCCGAGCTTGGCCAGCGGGCGCTCCAGCCACGCCAGCCACTTGTGCTCGCGCTCCTCGAAGACGAAGTCGAGGAAGATCATCAGCAGGAACATGCCGCCGAACGCCGCGATCGCCGGGTGGGCGGCGGTGACCAGGTGCTCGTACTCCTCCTTGTCGTTGATCGCGAGATCAACGGCCTCGATGGGCCCGAGGTTGGCGCTGATCGCGACGATCACCACCGGGAAGATCAGCCGCATGCCGAAGACGGCGATGAGAATGCCGATGGTGAGGAAGATCTTCTGCCAGAAGGCGTTCATCTTCTTCAGCACGCCGGCGTTGACCACCGCGTTGTCGAACGACAGCGAGATCTCGAGAATGGAGAGGATGCCCACGACGGCGAACGCCGTCCATCCCCACTGCCACGCGGCGAACGCCAGCCCCGCGGCGGTGACGCCGAAGGACCAGCCGAAAGTTCGGAGGATCACTGCTTTTCCTTATAGATCAGGTCGGTATCCGGGCGATGCTTCCGCGCCAGGAGGGGACGCCGGCTTGACTGGCCTGACACATGATGATCCCCCGCGCTGTCCGCAAGCTTTTTACGAGACGTTGACCCCGAAGTCTAGAGCGATGCCCCTCAGCCCGGACGCGTACCCCTGGCCGACGGCACGGAACTTCCACTCTCCGCCGTACCGGTACAGCTCGCCGAAGATCATCGCCGTCTCGTTGGAGGCGTCCTCGGTGAGGTCGTAGCGGGCCAGCTCGACACCGTCCGACTGGTTGACCACGCGGATGTAGGCGTCGCGGACCTGGCCGAAGCTCTGCCGCCTGGCGTCGGCCTCGTGGATCGACACGCAGAAGACGACGCGGTCCACGGCCGGCGGGACCCGGGGGAGGTCCACCACGATCGCCTCGTCGTCCCCGCCGCTGCCGCCCACCAGCTCGTCACCGGTGTGTTCCACGGAGCCCTCGGGGCTGGTGAGGTTGTTGTAGAAGACGAAGTACTCGTCGCCGAGGACCCGGCCCCCGCCGCACAGCAAGGCGCTGGCGTCGAGGTCGAACGGCGCGCCGGTGCTGGCGCGGGCCTCCCAGCCCAGGCCGACCGTCACCTGGGTGAGATTCGGCGCGGCCTTGGTGAGGGAGACGTTGCCACCCTTGGTGAGCGTCACACCCATGTGCTGTTCCTCCCCTGGTTCTCATCCTGCGTGCCCCGGGGTCCCCGGGCGCGCCCGAGCGCGGCACCGCCCCCGTCAGTGCGCACGGCGCCGCACGCCCGAGGGGCGTACGGCGCCGTGGCGGAGGAACCGGTGGCGGTACCGCTTTCGGGCTCAGACGTTGACGCCGAAGTCCTGGGCGATGCCGCGCAGGCCCGAGGCGTAGCCCTGGCCGATGGCGCGGAACTTCCACTCGGCTCCGTGCCGGTACAGCTCACCGAAGACCATGGCGGTCTCGGTGGAGGCGTCCTCGGTGAGGTCGTAACGGGCCAGCTCGTTGTTGTCGGCCTGGTTCACCACGCGGATGAAGGCGTTGCGGACCTGGCCGAAGCTCTGCTGGCGCGCCTCGGCCTCGTAGATCGAGACCGGGAAGACGATCTTGGCGACGTCCTGCGGCACGGTGGCCAGGTTCACCTTGATCTGCTCGTCGTCGCCCTCGCCCTCACCGGTGAGGTTGTCACCGGTGTGCTCCACGGAGCCGTCGGGGCTCTTGAGGTTGTTGAAGAAGATGAAGTGGCCGTCGGAGATGACCTTGCCGTCCGCGTTCGTCATCAGCGCGCTGGCGTCCAGGTCGAAGTCCGTGCCGGTGGTGGTACGCGCGTCCCACCCCAGCCCGACGACCACGGCCGTCAGGTTCGGCGCGGCCTTGGTCAGCGAGACGTTGCCGCCTTTGCTGAGGCTGACTCCCACGAGTCCTCCCGTTTGTCGAGGAGCACCGCCCGGTGCCCCCGTCGTGCGTCGATGTCCGTTCGGTGGGTCGATCCTAGTGCCCGGGGGGTGGGCTGGGGACAGGTCTCCCCAGGCGGTTTTCCCCTGCTTTTGCACACGTGCTTTTGCACACGATCGCCCGCGGGTGCCCGGGCCGTGGGCCCGGGCGCGGCGTCACAGCTCCGCGAGGGCCTTGACGTACTCGTCGACGTCCCGGGCGTCCGGCAGGCCGTTGACGACCTTCCAGCGCACCACGCCCTCCTTGTCGATCACGAAGGTGCCGCGCAGCGCGCAGCCCTTGTCCTCGTCGAAGACGCCGTAGGCGCGGGAGGCGGCTCCGTGCGGCCAGAAGTCCGACAGCAGCGGGTACTCCAGGCCCTCCTTCTCGGCGAACACCCGGAGCGTGAACGGGGAGTCGTTGGACACCGCGAGGAGCTGCACGTCGTCGTTGACGAACTTGGGCAGCTCGTCGCGGATCGCGCACAGCTCGCCCGTGCACACGCCGGTGAACGCGAAGGGGTAGAAGAGCAGCACCACGTTCTTGCGGCCGCGGAAGTCCGCCAGGCGGACCGCCTCCCCGTGCTGGTTCCTGAGCTCGAAGTCCGGGGCCTGGGTGCCGACCTCTATCGCCATGAGCGCACTTCCCTTCCGAAGCTGGTCACGCCGTCCGGCGCGGCGCCGGACGGCAGGGGACAGTCTGGCACCCCGGGGGCGGGGGGAGCGGCGGTACCGGCCACGGGACGCCCGCGCGCGGGGCCGCCCGCGGACGCGGGGGCGCGCGCGGGGGGCGGGGCGGGCGTGGGGGGCGGGGGCGGTGTGAGGGGCGGGGCTGGCGTGAGCGGCGGGGCCGGTGTGGGAGAGCGGGGACGCGGAGTGGTCGGGAGGCGGTCGGGGAGACGCGCGGCGCGGTCGGGGGATGAGTGGTCGGGGCGGCCGCCGGGAGGTGTGCGCACGCGCCGAGGGGCCCCGCCGCGATGGCGGGGCCCCTCGGGGACGACTGCGTGTAAGGGGGGCGACGGCGGGCGCGGGGCGCGCCGCACGGCTCAGCGCTTGGCGGAGCGCGCGGCCTTCGGCGTCACCAGGCGGCTGCCCGACCAGTCCTTGCTCGCGTTGAAGCTGCTGGTCTGCGCCAGCCCGGCGGTCGTGGCCGCCTCACCGATCTCGCTGGGCTCCACGTATCCCGAACGGCCGGTCTTCGGCGTCAGCAGGAGGATCGGGGCGCCGTCGTCCACGAGGGACGTCGCGTCCACGAGCGCGTCCGTGAGGTCGCCGTCATCCTCGCGGAACCACAGCACGATGGCGTCGGGGACGTCCTCGTAGTCCTCGTCTGCGAGCTCCGTGCCCGTGAGCTCCTCAATACTCTCCCGGAGCTCCTGGTCGCAGTCCTCGTCGTAACCAAGCTCCTGGACCACCTGTCCGGGCTGGAATCCGAGCCGGCTTGCCGGGTTGGACTCCGCGTGGCCCGCGGTCGCGCTCACGGATTGCCTCCTGTCTTCGGTATGTTCTTCCGCCCCGGTCGCGGCCGGGGCTGTGGCCCGTAGTCCACACGTGCCGGGCGGATCGCGCAAGTACCCGACGGCCGATCCCGCCCAAACGTTGACGTCTCATCCCAAGACGCACGCCGCCCGGTGGCGCGGATCACAGGTTCCCGCTGGATTTCTTCCCGGATTCTTCCCAGTTTGTACCCGGTCGCCGAGGTGTGTCGTGCCGCGCCCGGGCACCGCCGAACGGCGGTACGCCCACCGGCCGGGCGCGTCGCTCCAGTGGCCGTGTCCCGGCCATCGACCCCACGGGCGTAGAGTGGCGATTTGGCCTGCCTGGCCAGGAGGGCGACTTCCCGGCCTACGTCTCACAGCGTGGCGGTTACCGTCCAGTAGAGGTGACGTTTCTACGGACGCGGTACACGATGGAGGCGGCGCGACCCCCCAGTGTTAGACCGAACAGTGAAGGAACAGCGTGGCTTCCGGATCCGATCGCAACCCGATCATCATCGGCGGCATGCCCAGCCAGGTCCCGGACATCGACCCGGAGGAGACCGGCGAGTGGATTGAATCGCTCGACGCTGTCGCGGATGCCCGCGGCCGTGAGCGTGCCCGCTACCTCATGCTGCGTCTGCTGGAGCGCGCCCGAGAGCGGCAGATCGGCGGCCTCGGCCTGCGCAGCACCGACTACATCAACACCATCCCGACCGAGAGCGAGCCGTTCTTCCCCGGCAACGAGGAGATCGAGCGCAAGATCCTCGCGGCCACCCGCTGGAACGCCGCCGTCATGGTGTCCCGGGCGCAGCGCCCCGGCATCGGCGTCGGCGGCCACATCGCCACGTTCGCCTCCTCCGCCTCCCTGTACGACGTGGGCTTCAACCACTTCTTCCGGGGCAAGGACCAGGGGGACGGCGGCGACCAGATCTTCTTCCAGGGCCATGCCTCCCCCGGCATCTACGCCCGTGCCTATCTGCTGGACCGGCTGACCGAGGAGAACCTGGACGGGTTCCGCCAGGAGCACTCCAAGGCGCCGCACGGCCTGTCCAGCTACCCGCACCCGCGCTCGATGCCGGACTTCTGGGAGTTCCCGACCGTGTCCATGGGCCTCGGCCCGCTGGGCGCGATCTACCAGGCCCGGATGAACCGCTACATGCAGGCGCGCGGCATCGCCGACACCAGCCGCTCGCACGTGTGGGCGTTCCTCGGCGACGGCGAGATGGACGAGCCCGAGTCGCTCGGCCAGCTCGGCCTGGCCGCCCGGGAGGGCCTGGACAACCTCACCTTCGTCGTCAACTGCAACCTCCAGCGGCTCGACGGCCCGGTGCGCGGCAACGGCAAGATCATCCAGGAGCTCGAGGGGATCTTCCGCGGCGCGGGCTGGAACGTCATCAAGCTCATCTGGGACCGCACCTGGGACCCGCTGCTGGCCCAGGACGTGGACGGGGTGCTGCTGAACAAGCTGAACAACACCCCCGACGGCCAGTTCCAGACCTACGCCACCGAGACCGGCGCGTACATCCGCGAGCACTTCTTCGGTGACGACCACCGGCTGCGGAAGATGGTCGAGCACCTCACCGACGACCAGATCCTGCACCTGGGGCGCGGCGGCCACGACCACCGCAAGATCTACGCGGCGTTCAAGGCGGCCAAGGAGCACAAGGGCCAGCCGACCGTCGTCCTCGCGCAGACGGTCAAGGGCTGGACCCTCGGCCCGAACTTCGAGGGCCGCAACGCCACGCACCAGATGAAGAAGCTGACCGTCGAGGACCTCAAGCGCTTCCGCGACCGGCTGCACATCCCGATCAGCGACAAGGAGCTGGAGTCGGGGCTCCCGCCGTACTACCACCCGGGCCGGGGCTCCGAGGAGATCCAGTACATGCACGACCGCCGCAAGGCGCTCGGCGGGTACGTACCCACCCGCGTCGTGCGGTCCAAGCCGCTGAACCTGCCCGACGACAAGGCGTACGCGGCCCTGAAGAAGGGGTCCGGCAACCAGCAGATCGCCACCACCATGGCGTTCGTCCGGCTGCTGAAGGACCTCATGCGGGACAAGGAGATCGGCAAGCGGTTCGTGCCGATCGCGCCCGACGAGTACCGCACCTTCGGCATGGACTCGCTGTTCCCCTCCGCGAAGATCTACTCGCCGATGGGCCAGACCTACGAGTCCGTGGACCGCGAGCTGCTGCTGGCGTACAAGGAGTCGCCCACCGGGCAGATGCTGCACGACGGCATCTCCGAGGCGGGCTGCACCGCCTCCCTGATCGCGGCGGGCTCCGCCCACGCCACGCACGGCGAGCCGCTGATCCCGGTGTACGTCTTCTACTCGATGTTCGGGTTCCAGCGCACCGGCGACCAGTTCTGGCAGATGGCCGACCAGCTCGCGCGCGGCTTCGTGCTGGGCGCCACGGCGGGCCGGACCACGCTGACCGGTGAGGGCCTCCAGCACGCGGACGGCCACTCGCAGTTGCTGGCCTCCACCAACCCGGCCTGCGTCGCCTACGACCCAGCGTTCGGCTTCGAGATCGCCCACATCGTCAAGGACGGCCTGCGGCGGATGTACGGCTCCTCGCCGGAGCAGCCGCAGGGCGAGGACGTCTTCTACTACCTGACGGTGTACAACGAGCCGATCAAGATGCCCGCCGAGCCGGAGAACGTGGACGTCGAGGGCATCGTCAAGGGCCTGTACCGGTACCGGGCCGGGCAGGCGGGCTCCATCCCGGCGCAGATCCTCGCCTCCGGCGTGGCCGTGCCGTGGGCGCTGGAGGCCCAGCGGATCCTCGCCGAGGACTGGGACGTGCGGGCCGACGTGTGGTCCGCGACCTCCTGGAACGAGCTGCGCCGCGACGCGGTCGCCACCGAGGAGCACAACCTGCTCCACCCGGAGGAGGAGCAGCGGGTGCCGTACGTGACCCGCAAGCTCCAGAACTCCCAGGGCCCGTTCGTCGCCGTGTCCGACTGGATGCGCGCGGTGCCGGACCAGATCGCCCGCTGGGTGCCGGGCACCTGGCAGTCCCTGGGCGCCGACGGCTTCGGCTTCGCCGACACCCGCGGCGCGGCCCGGCGGTACTTCCACATCGACGCGCAGTCGGTCGTGCTGGGCGTGCTCACCGAGCTGGCCAGGGAGGGCAAGATCGACCGCTCCGCCCTGAAGGCGGCGATCGACCGCTACCAGCTCCTGGACGTCCGGGCCGCCGACCCGGGCCCGGCCGGCGGCGACGCCTGACCCTCCCGGGCCGGCAGCCACCGGCCCGGGAACACCCGGCGCTTCCTCCCGAGGGGCGGCCGAGCGGACCTCCCGGCCCGCTCGGCCGCCCCTCGGCTCTGAGGGGGTTGGTGAGGGCTCGGGGGCTGGGGTCGAGTGGGGTTGTGGGTTGGGTTGTGGGTTGGGTTGTGAGGGCCCCGGGACCGACCCGGCCACCGTCCTCCGCCACCGCCCTGCCGACGCGGAGGGCCTGAGGAGCGGGTGCGGTGGACGGGGGGCTGGTGCGTGGGCTGGTCTGAGAGCTGGTGGAGGCCGCGGCGTGTGAGGGCTGGGGTGTGTTACCGCCTGAGCGGTGGCTCGCCCGGGCCACTCGGGTGGAGCGACTGCGCGGTTGGCGGGCTGATCCCCTGCGGGCCCGGTCCGCCCGGTCCGCTCGGTTGGCCCGGTTGGCCGGCTGAGCCGTCCGCCTGCCCGGTGCACGGTGACTCTGTGCGGTGACTCGCAGGGACATGACCGGCCGGGTCCGCTCCGGCCACTCGGCGGAAGCGGCTGAGCGATTCGGCCGCTGAGCAGTCTGCGAGCCCGGTCCGCTGGCACCCGGTCCGCCTGGGCCGCTCGTGGCCCGCCCGGCTGAGCATCCGCGAGCCCGGTCCGCCTGCGGCACCCGGTCCATCCGGAGCGCTCGTGGTCCGCCCGGCTGGGCGGTTGGGCAGTCCGCGCGGCCGGAGTCCTCCTCGGCCACCCGGTCCACCTGTGCCACCCGGCCCACCCGGCCCTCTCGTGGGCCGCTCGGTCTCCAGGGGCAACCCGCTGGCTCTGCCTGGGGCTCCCGGTCCGTTCGGACCGCTCGTGGGTCCACCGGTCCGCCCGGTCCGCTGGGTCCTTCCGGCCGGGGGGCCGGGCCTTGGTGTGCCCGGCCCTGGTCCGTAGTCCATCGTCCGTCGTTCGCCGTCCGCCGCGTCCGTCAGGCCGGGGGCCGGGGCTCGGCCGGGCCGCTCGTCGGCGGATGTGTGGGCTGCCCGCGGTCGGGCCGCTAGAAGAGCAGACCGGTGTTCGCCGCGGTGGTCAGCCATATGACGGCGAAGATCGTGTCCACCCAGCCCAGGACGAACGCCGCGACCGCCATGCCGCTGCCGCCGCGCCACTTGCGGCCCATGGCCATCCACCCGAGGATGATCGCCAGCGGCCCGAGCACGATGCCCAGGACGAAGAGCCCGACGATGCCGCAGACGAGTCCGGCGATCGCCAGACCCGACGCGTCCGCGCGCGTGGTGGTCGTACGTCTGCTGTGTCCGAAGCCCGCCATGTCATCTCCAACGTTCGGTGACTCTCGGTTCCTCCGTTACACCCATGCGCGTGCCCCGCGTCGATGCGAACACACCCGTCTTCTCCCGGATCATTCCGTTTTCAGCTTTCCCAGACCTGGAATGCCCGGACGACGAACGGCGTCTCCGGCGCCCAGGTGCCGCTTCCCGGATATGTGTCGAACTCTCCCTCGGTCGCGCACTCGCGGTCCTGGTAGACCGTGACCGGCCGCCCCAGCCGGTTGGCGAGCGATCTCGCCGCCGCCCCCTCCGGCAGCGGCACACAGGACTCGACGCCCGCGCGCGCCAGGTCCCAGGCGTTGCGGGCGCCCCGGAAGCCGGTCCCCGCCCACAGGCACAGCTCCCCCGAGTCGCAGCTCCCCCGCGCGGAGGGGGAGGCGGAAGGCGGTGCGGCGGTGGTGGCGGTGGCCGCGGGGCCGCCCGCGAGCAGGGCCGGCAGGACGGCGACGGCGAGCAGGGCCGCGGTGACGGCACGGCGCATGGCGATCATCTCCCCCGAGTCACGGCGCCGGACCCGATGCCCGGCGGCCACGACCAGAGTTGCCCGCGCCGACACCCCTGCCAAGATCCCGGCCCCACCGCCACTCGAACGCGTGATGGAACGGGTGTGGAGAAACGTCACGGGCGGACCCGATCGAGTGATCGGGCCCGCCCGCCCTGTGGACAACCGCATCCGCCCTTGCTCGCCGGCGCACGCTCGACGCATGACACACGCCGAACGCCGGTTTCCGGGCTCAGATGTGCACGGCCGGTCCGCTCTCCCGCTCGCCGCGCTTGGCGAGCGTGGCCAGCACCGCGGCCGCGAGGCCCACGAAGCCCGCGACCGTGAAGGACAGCCCCATGCCGCTCATGAAGGAGGAGTGGAACACGTCGGTCATCGTCTGGGCCGCCTGCTCCGGCGTGCCCTCGGGCACCGGCGCCAGGCCCACCGACGCGGCCTCCGACATGTGCGCCGTCTCCTCGGGGCTGAGCGGCGGCAGGTTCGCGTCGGCCCACTTGTCCGGGAAGACGTCGTCCACCCGGGCGGCCATCAGCGCGCCGAGGACCGCCGTGCCGAGGCTGCCGCCCACCTGCATGGCCGCCGCCTGAAGGCCGCCCGCGACCCCGGAGAGCTCCAGCGGCGCGTTGCCGACGATGACCTCCGTGGCGCCCACCATCACGGGGCTCAGCCCTATGCCGAGCATGGCGAACCACAGCGAGGTCGGGCCCGCGCCGGTGTCCACCTCCAGCGTGCTCATCCCGAACATCGCCGCGCCCGTGAAGAGCATGCCGGCCATCATCGGGCCGCGCGGCCCGTACTTGGTGATCAGCGCACCGGCGATCGGCGAACCTATGATCATCATGGCGGTGAGCGGCAGCAGGTGGACACCGCTGTCCACGGCGCCCATCCCCTGGAGGTTCTGAAGGTAGAACGTCACGAAGAAGATGCCGCCGAACATCGAGAACGCCATCAGGATCATCAGCCCGGTCCCGGCCGACAGCGGCACCGAGCGGAACAGCCGGAGCGGGATCAGCGGCTCACCGGAGCGGGTCTCCCACAGCGCGAACAGCACGAAGCCGACCGCCGACATGCCCAGGAACAGCAGCGTGTCCCGGTCGCCCCAGCCCCACTCGGGAGCCTTGATCAGCCCCCACACCAGGCAGAACATCGCACCGGACAGCAGCGCGATGCCGGGGATGTCGAAGGAGCGGGGAGCGTTCTCCGCCCGCACGTCCTTGAGGATGAACAGGCCGGCGACCAGGGCGATCAGGCCGACCGGGAGGTTTATGAAGAACACCGACTCCCAGTTGACGTGCTCCACCAGCAGGCCGCCGATGATCGGGCCGGCCGCGGTGGAGGCACCGATCACCGCGCCCCAGATGCCGATGGCCATGTTCAGCTTCTCGGTGGGGAAGGACGCGCGCAGCAGGCCGAGCGCCGCGGGCTGGAGCAGGGCGCCGAACAGGCCCTGGAGCACGCGGAAGGCGATGACCATGCTGACGCCGTTGGACAGGCCGATGCACGCCGAGGTCAGGGCGAAGCCCGTCACTCCGACGAGGAAGGTCTGCCGGTGCCCGAACCGGTCGCCGAGCTTGCCCGCGGTGATCAGCGAGACGGCGAGCGCGAGCAGATAACCGTTGGTGATCCACTGCACGTCGGCGAGCGACGCGTCCAGGTCGCGCTGGATGGCCGGGTTGGCCACGGCGACGATCGTGCCGTCCAGGGCCACCATCATCACGCCGATGGCCACCGCGAGGAGCGTCAGCCACGGATGGCCGCGCAGCCCCCCGGACCGGTCCGGTATGGCCCCCTTGTGAGGCTCGTCGGCTACCGCCTGGCTCATCGGCTCTCTCCCCGGTCCGTCGAAGGAGTGGTCCTCATGTGCGGGAGGTTATGACAGTCACTGACAATTGACAAACATATCCAAGCGCGCGTAACTGACACCAGGTGGCAATGTATCGTGATCGACTCGAGGCGGGCAGGAGGTGTCGGAGGGGTGACCCAGCAGGTGGCGGCGCCGGCGTCCGGCCTGCGGCAGCGCAAGAAGCAGCGCACCCGCGAGGAGCTGATCGAGGCCGCGATCCGGCTCTTCCTCGCACAGGGGTACGAAAAGACCACCGTGGACCAGATCGCCGACGCGGTGGAGGTCTCGCAGCGCACCTTCTTCCGCTACTTCGCCAGCAAGGAGGACGTCGCCTTCGGGGCGGTGGCCGCGGCGGAGGAGCTGTTCCACCAGGAGCTGTGCCGTCGCCCCGAGGGCGAGGAGCCCCTCGCCGCGCTGCGTGCCGCGATGCGCACGGTCAACGCCGAGCTGTGCGCCGAGGAGTCCACCTTCGTGGACGCCGCGCTGCACCTGCGGCTGCTGCGGCTGGTGGAGGACACGCCCGTGCTGCTGGCCAGGCAGTTGCGCCGGGCGGAGGAGCTGGAGGACCGCATCGCCGCGGAGCTGGCCCGCCGGGCGGGCGTGGACATGGCCGTGGATCCGCGGCCCCGCCTGGTCACCGCGGCCTTCGGCGCCGCCTGCCGGGTGGCGAGCCGCGCCTGGAGCCGGTCGGGCGAGGCGAACGCCCACGAGATGGTCAGGCTCCTGGAGGAGCACCTGGACCTGCTGCTCCCCTCCCTCCAGGGGGACTGGGCGGCGGGCGGGGAGCCGCGCTGAGCCCGGGCGGCCGTCCGCCGTCACCCGTCCGGCCGATGCTGCTGCGGCGATCGGATGGACCTGCCCGGGATCGGCCGAATCCCCACGTGGCGTGACTCTCGGTGCCTGCGAACGGCCCGGCGGCTCTCCTAGGGTGGTCCGCGGTGAATGGTGTGAACTCCCCCGACGAGCCGCCCGGCGCGTCCCGCTCGACCACGGTGCCGCCGTGGTACTGGCTGCGCGCACTGGCGCGGGAGACGCCCCCGCCGGGACGGGCCGCGCTCGCCGTGTTCGTGGTGCTGGTGATGCTGGCCACCAGCGGCTGGACCGCCAACCGGCACGCCAACCGGAGCCACGGCCCGCGGGCCGCCGCCGTGGAGGCGTGGAAGCGGGGCACCGTGGACCACCGGCGGCTGCCCCGCCCGGACGCCCCGCCCCCGACGGTGGCCCGGTTCTTCGCCTCGCTCGGCGAGCGGCAGCAGGAGCGACTGGCCGCCCGCCACCCCCTGGTCGTCGGCAACCTCGACGGAGTGCCCCTGCCGCTGCGCTACCGCGCCAACCGCCTGTCGCTGAACCGGGCAATCGCCGCCGAGCTCCGCCGCCGGCGCACGGCGCAGCTCACCAGCAGCGGGCGGCGCCAGTCGCGGCAGTTGGTGAACCGGTACCGCTCGCTGCTGAGCCCCGACCGGCGGATCCTCGCCTTCGACCCGACGGGCCGGGGCACCGCGGCCGAGGTGCTGGGGGACCTGTCCACCGCCGAGCGGGTGGCGGTGCTGGTGCCGGGCGCGGGCGTGGACCTGCTGTCGTTCGAGCGGACCCGGCGCTCCCGCGAGGCGCCGGCCGGGATGGCGCGGGCGCTGTACGCGTCGCTGCGGCAGCGGGCCCCGCAGCGGCGGGTGGCCGTCGTGGCCTGGGCGGGCTACACCACGCCCGACGGGCTGGACGTGGACGCGGCCCGGGGGACGCTGGCGGAGCGGGGGGCGGCGCTGCTGCGGCGGATGGTGGCGGCGCTGCCCGGGCGGGCGAGGGTCTCGCTGTTCTGCCACTCGTACGGCTCGGTGGTCTGCGGGGTGGCGGCGCCCGGGCTGCCGCGGGGGCGGGTGGCGGACATCGCCGTGTTCGGCAGCCCCGGCATACGCGCCGACCGCGCGGCCGACCTCGGCACCGACGCCAGGGTGTGGGCGGCGCGAGACCCCGACGACTGGATCGCGGACGTGCCGAACCTGGAGTTCGCCGGGTTCGGCCACGGCACCGACCCGGTCTCCCGGGAGTTCGGCGCCCGGGTGCTGAGCGCGCACGACGCCCGCGGCCACACCGGCTACCTGGAGCCGGGCACCGCCAGCCTGCGCAACTTCACCCGGGTGGCCCTCGGCGAGTACGGGGCGGTCTCCTGCGCCGGCACCGACCCGGCCTGCACGGCCGACCTGGCCGCGACCGCCTGACCCGCCCCCGAACCGCCGGCTCCGCCGCGACCGCCCCCACCGGGGCGACCCCCGCACAGCCGCCCGCGCGAGGCGGCACCCGGGTCGGCCACCCGGCCCCGTCCCCCACAGGAGCGGCCCATGGGGAACCCGGCCGGGCCCCGTCGCCGGGCCACCTACGATGACGCCATGAGCGGCAGCGGCGGCGACGACCGTCTGACCCGGTGGGAGCGCAGGACCGGCACGCCCCTGCTGGTCCTCGCGGTGCTGTTCGCGGCCGCCTACGCCGTGCCGATCCTGCGGCCCGACGCGAGGGAGGCGGTGCACCGCACCGCCACCGCCGTGGAGTGGGTGGTGTGGGCGGCGTTCGCGGCCGACTACCTCACCCGGCTGGCCCTGTCCGGCGACCGGTGGCGCTTCGTGCGCCGCAACCCGCTGGCGCTGCTGACGGTGGCGCTGCCGCTGCTCCAGCCGCTGCGGCTGCTGCGGGTCGTCTCCGCGCTGATGCTGGTGGGGCAGCGGGTGCGGATCGCCGCCCAGGTCCGGCTGACCGTCTATGTGCTGGGCACCGTCCTGGCGCTGCTGTTCTTCGGGGCGCTCGGCGTGCTGGAGGCCGAGCGCGGCTCCCCGGACGGCAACATCCACTCCCTGGGCGACGCCCTGTGGTGGGCGTTCACCACGATGACCACCGTCGGCTACGGCGACCTCGCGCCGACCACCGGGCGGGGGCGGCTGCTGGCCGTGGGCCTGATGCTGTCCGGCATCGCCCTGCTCGGTGTGGTGACGGCGAACATCGCGGCCTGGTTCATCACCCGGTTCGAGCAGGAGGAGGCCGAGTCCCGGCGCGGCCAGCGGACCGTGGAGGAGCTGGTGGCCGAGGTGCAGGAGCTGCGCACGCAGTTGACGCGGCTGAACCAGGTCCTGGCCGAGCCCCCCGTGCGGGCCGGAGGCGGGGACACCCCCGTGCCCTCCCCCGCCTCCGACCGCTGACCGGCGCCCCGCCGCTGACCGGCGCCCCGCCGCGGGGCGCGGCCGGCCGCGGGACCGGCGGCCGTCACTCCCGGCCGGCCGACACGGGCCCCATGTTCGGGTAGCGGTCGCCCGCCACCTGCCCGGCGATGGGCTCCAGCAGCGCCAGCTCCTCGGCGGTGAGCCGCAGCGCCGCCGCGGCGACGTTCTCCGCCAGCCGGGTCCGCCTGCGCGTGCCGGGGATGGGCACCACGGCGAGCCCGTGCACCTCGGCCCGCTGCTGCACCCAGGCCAGCGCCACCTGAGCGGGCGTGGCCCCGCGGTCGGCGGCGATCCGGCGGACCGGCTCCAGCAGCCCGGCGTTCGCCCTGGCGTTGTCGCCGGTGAACCGGGGGAAGGCGCGGCGGGTGTCGTCCGCGGTCAGGTCCTTGGCGGCGTCCGCGAACGCCCCGGTGAGGAAGCCCCGGCCGAGCGGCGAGTAGGGCACGAACGCCACGCCGAGCTCCTCGGCCGCGGGCACGGCCGTGCGCTCCACGTCGCGGCTGAACAGCGACCACTCGGACTGGAGCGCCGCGATCGGGTGCACCGCGCAGGCCCGGCGCAGCTCGTCGCCGGTCACCTCGGACAGGCCCAGGTGGCGCACCTTGCCCTCGGCGACGAGCTCGGCCATGGCGCCGACGGTGTCCTCGATCGGCACCTGCGGGTCCAGGCGGTGCATGTAGTACAGGTCGACGACGTCCACGCCGAGCCGCTTCAGGCTGGCCTCGGCCGCGGCCCTCACATACGCCGGGTCGCCGCGGTAGCCGCGGTAGGAGGGGTCCTCCCGCCTGCGCACGATGCCGAACTTCGTCGCCAGCACCACCTCGTCGCGGTGGGCGCGCACGAACGGGGCCAGGAACTCCTCGTTGGCGCCGTACCCGTACATGTCCGCGGTGTCGAACAGGGTGACCCCGGCCTCCAGCGCGGCCTCCAGGGTGGCCCGCGACTCGGCCTCGTCGGCGGCCCCGTAGAAGTCGCTCATGCCCATGCAGCCCAGGCCCTGCACCCCGACCTCGGGCCCGTCGGTGCCGAGGACGGTGGTGGGCAGCTTCGCGGTCGTGTCGCTCATGTGGCGGTCAGGTCCTTCCGCGGCGCCTCGGGGACGTCGCCGTACAGGTTGATCTTGTAGTCCAGTACCGCGAGGGTGTCGCGCAGGTCCAGCACGCGCCGCAGCACGCGCTCGCGGTGGGCGACGAGCAGCTCCCGGCGCTGGGGGAAGGTGTGGTCGCCCTCCCGCACCAGCTCGGCGTAGCGCACCATGTCGGCCACGGGCATGCCGGTCAGCCGCAGCTTGCCGACGAAGTTCAGCCAGCCCAGGTCCCGGTTGCTGTAGCGGCGCCGGCCGGTGTGCGAGCGGTCCACGTGCGGCATCAGGCCGATGCGCTCGTACCAGCGCAGGGTGTGCGCGCTCAGCCCGGTGAGCGCCACGACCTCGCTGATCAGGTAGCGGTCCTCGCCGTCGGGCTTGGGGAACCGCGGCTCGCCGTCCGCGCACGATCTGAGGGCCGGGATCTGCTCCTCGATCTCCCTGAGCTGGTCCTCGAGCATTACCGTCATGGTCCCCGCTCCCTCCGCAACCGCGCTCGTTCGCGGTACCGCCACGCTAATCAGTTGGAGTGCACTCTAAGCAAGCACCCCGCCGGGAGGCACCCCCCGCCCCCCGCGCCCGCGCCCTCCCCGCCCGGCCCGGGGCCGTACGGGGGCGGGCCCGCCAGTACAGTCGCCTGCATGGAGAGTCTGCGGGTGATCGAGAGCTGGCCGGTGACCACCGCCGCTGCGGCGGTGGTCGGACGGGACGGAGCGGTACGCGGGGCGCACGGGCCGACGGACCACCCGTTCCGCCTGGCCTCGGTGACCAAGCTGCTCACCGCGTACGCGGCGCTGATAGCCGTCGAGGAGGGCGCGGTGGAGCTGGACGACCCGGCCGGGCCCGAGGGGTCCACCGTGCGGCACCTGCTCGCCCACTGCTCGGGCCTGGCCTTCGACGAGCACCGCGCCATGGCGGCGCCGGGCACCCGGCGGCTGTACTCCAACGCCGGGTTCGAGGTGCTGGCCGACACCGTCGCCAAGGCCGCGCGGATGCCGTTCGACGCGTATCTGCGCGAGGCCGTGCTGGACCCGCTCGGGATGGCCGCCACCTCCCTGCCCGGCTCGCCCGCGGCGGGCGGGGTGTCCACGGTGGACGACCTGACGGCGTTCGCCGCCGAGCTCCAGGCGCCGCGCCTGCTGGACCCCTCGACGCTGGCGGAGGCCACCCGGGTGGCCTTCCCCGGCCTGCACGGGGTGCTGCCCGGCTACGGCCACCAGCGGCCCAACGACTGGGGGCTCGGCTTCGAGCTGCGCGACGGCAAGGCCCCGCACTGGACGGGCGCGGGCTCCTCCCCGGAGACCTTCGGCCACTTCGGGCAGTCCGGGACGTTCCTGTGGGTGGACCCGCGGGCGGGCGCGGCGTGCGTGTGCCTGACCGACCGGGACTTCGGGCCCTGGGCGGTGGAGGTCTGGCCCGCGCTGACGGACGCGGTGCTGGCGGAGCTGTAGCCCGCGCGGCGACCCGGCGTACGGGTGAGCCCCGCGGCGGCTCGCCCGCCCGCGGCTCACCCGTACGCCGGGTCGCCGCCCATCTCCCACACCAGCAGTTCCACCCCGCCCTCCCCCGAGCGCGGCTCCCGCAGGCCGCCGTCCCGCACCCGCACCGCGTCGCCCGCGCGCAGCACGTGCCGGGCCGGCCGTCCGCCGGGGGCGGCCGCGTCCCCGTGTGAGTCCCCGTCCCCGTCCGCGGTGAACTCCAGCGTCCCCCGCACCACGTGCGCGTACAGCAGCGGTGCGCGCGGCAGCTCGCCGAGCTCGGCGCCCGCCGCCGGGCGGCGCAGCAGGTGCAGCGCGGCGTCGCCCCTGCGCAGCGGCGCCGCCCCGGCGGGGCGCCCGGGCAGGCCGGAGGCGAGCACCGCGTGCGGCTCGTCCGCGGGGACCTCGCGCCGCGCGTAGCGGGGCTCCCCGCCGGGCGCGTCCGGCCGGAGCCACATCTGGAGGAACCGGACGGGGACCGGCCCGGCGTTCCGCTCGCTGTGCGCCACCCCGGCGCCCGCGCTCATGAGCTGCGCCGTGCCGGGCCGCAGCACGCCCCCGCCGCCGGTGGAGTCGCGGTGCTCCAGCGCGCCCTCCAGCACCCAGGTGACGATCTCGGTGTCGCGGTGCCGGTGCTCGGCGAAGCCCGCGCCCGGGGCGAGGCGCTCCTCGTTGACGGCGATCAGCGGGCCGAAGTGGATGTTGGCCGGATCGTAGTGGGCGCCGAAGGAGAAGGCGTACCGCGACTCGATGCCCTCGCCGTGCCCCGGGTACCTCTCGGTTCCCCTGCGTATCTGCACTGCCATGCCGTCCCACCGCCGAGCGTGTGCGTCAGGGCCGTCCTCCGGCCAGGGTGTCCCATCCTCGCGCACCCCGTATCCGGGCACCGCCCCCGGTAGGGCACGCTTGGGTTGTGTCTGAAGCCTCCGCTCCCACCGACCACGTCACCGCTCCCGTCCCCCAGGGCCACGCCGAGACGCTGCGCCGCCTGGAGAAGTCGGCGGCCCGCCTCGCCGCCGCCGCCATCACCAGGATGGACGAGGCGCTGCCGTGGTACCGGGCGATGCCGCCGGAGAACCGCTCCTGGATCGGCCTGGTCGCGCAGGCCGGCATCGCCGCGTTCACCGAGTGGTTCCGCCATCCGGAGGCGCCGCAGGCGATCAGCACCGACGTGTTCGGCACCGCGCCGCGCGAGCTGACCCGGGCGGTGACGCTGCGGCAGACCGTGGAGATGGTGCGCACCACCATCGAGGTCGTCGAGGAGGCGATCGAGGAGGTGGCGGCGCCCGGCGACGAGGCGCTGCTGCGCGAGGCGCTGCTGGTGTACGCGCGGGAGATCGCGTTCGCCACCGCGCAGGTGTACGCGCAGGCCGCGGAGGCGCGCGGCGCCTGGGACGCGCGCCTGGAGTCGCTGGTGGTCAACGCGGTGCTGTCCGGCGAGGCCGACGAGGGCCTGCTCTCGCGGGCCGCGGCCCTCGGCTGGAGCGCCCCCGACCAGGTGCTCGTGGTGCTGGGCACGGCCCCGGACGGGGACAGCGAGCTGACGGTGGACGCCATCAGGCGCTCGGCGCGGCACGCGAAGCTGCACGTGCTGACGGGCGTGTTCGGCGACCGGCTCGCGGTGATCGCGGGCGGGGCCGAGGATCCGCTGTACACGGCGCGCGCGCTGATCGGACCGTTCGCGCAGGGCCCGGTGGTGGTGGGCCCGGTGGTGCCCGACCTGCTGTCGGCCACCCGTTCGGCCCAGGCCGCGGCCGCCGGGCTGAGGGCGTGCGCGGCGTGGCCGGACGCGCCCCGGCCGGTGCTCGCGGACGATCTGCTGCCGGAGCGGGCCATGGCGGGAGACACCACGGCCCGGGAACAGTTGGTGGAGGAGATCTACAGACCGCTGGCCCAAGCAGGTTCCGCGCTGCTGGAGACGCTCTCCGTCTACCTCGAGCAGGCCTCGTCCCTGGAGGGAGCGGCGCGGATGTTGTTCGTCCACCCCAACACCGTCCGCTACCGGCTGCGACGTGTGACGGATGTCACCGGCTGGTCTCCGTCGGATGTGCGTTCGGCATTCACCCTCCGCACCGCACTGATCCTCGGACGACTCGCGGACGCCGAACAGTCGCCCTAAGGTTTTGTTGGACATCCACAAATCGCTAGTGAGTTCTTCGTCCCTGTCCGTACGGGCATCGACCCCCCGGTACGGGAGAGAGTGTTGGGGTGCTCGTACTCGTCGCTCCCGGCCAGGGCGCCCAGACGCCCGGCTTCCTCACTCCCTGGCTCGATGTCCCCGGCGTCGCCGACCGCCTCCACTGGTGGTCCGCGGTGGCCGGACTCGACCTCGTCCACTACGGCACCAAGGCGGACGCGGACGAGATCCAGGACACCGCCGTGACCCAGCCGCTGCTGGTGGCGGCGGGCCTGATGGCGGCGCTGGCGCTGCACCCCGGCCCGGCCGAGCGCGCCCGCGCCTTCGGCGCCACGGCGGGGCACAGCGTCGGCGAGATCACCGCCGCGGCGGCCGCCGGGGTGATCGGCCCCGAGGCCGCGCTGGTGCTGGCCCGGCGGCGCGGCCTGGCGATGGCCGAGGCAGCCTCCGTCACCGAGACGGGGATGTCCGCCGTGCTCGGCGGCGACCCGGACGAGGTGACGGCGGTGCTGGACAAGCACGGTCTGGTCGCCGCCAACCGCAACGGCGCGGGCCAGGTGGTGGCCGCGGGCACCACGGAGCAGTTGGCGGCGCTCGCCGCCGAGCCGCCGGAGAAGGCCCGCATCCGCCCGCTGCGGGTCGCGGGGGCCTTCCACACCGAGCACATGGCCCCGGCCGTCTCCGTCCTGGAGCGCCTCGTCGCCGGGGTGGAGGTGCGCGACCCCGCCACCGCCTACGTGTCCAACGCGGACGGCGCGGTCGTCGCCACCGGGGAGGAGATCGCCCGCCGCCTGGTCGCGCAGGTGTCCAGCCCGGTGCGCTGGGACCTGTGCATGGAGACCTTCCGCGGGCTCGGCGTCACCGCGATCGTCGAGCTGGCCCCCGGCGGCACCCTCACGGGCCTGGCCAAGCGCGCCCTGCCGGGCGTGCGGACCGTGGCCGTCAAGAAGCCGGAGGACCTCGACGCGGCCCGGGAGGTCGTCGCCGAGTTCGGCGGCGAGCAGGCGCCCGCGGCGCCGCAGGCGTCCCCGGCGTAAGACCGGCACCGCCCTCGTCCACGCAGCCGCCCCAGGAAGGGACGTCCCGCATGACCGCCACGATCAAGCCGGCCACCGGCGCCGCTCACGCGCGCATCCTCGGAGTCGGCGGGTACCGCCCGTCCCGCGTGGTGCCGAACGAGGTGATCCTCCAGCACATCGACTCCAGCGACGAGTGGATCCGCAGCCGGTCGGGCATCGTGACCCGGCACTGGGCGGGCCCCGAGGAGACCGTCGCCGAGATGTCGGTGATCGCCGCGGGCAAGGCCGTCGCGGCGGCGGGCGTGGCCGCGCAGGACATCGAGGCCGTCATCGTGGCCACGGTGTCCCACTTCAAGCAGACCCCGGCCGTGGCCACCGAGATCGCGCACCGGGTCGGGGCGGGCCGCCCGGCCGCGTTCGACATCAACGCGGGCTGCGCCGGCTTCGGCCACGCGCTGACGCTGGCCAAGGACATGGTCACCGGCGGCAGCGCCCGCCATGTGCTGGTCATCGGCGCCGAGCGGCTGTCGGACCTGACCGACCTGGAGGACCGCAGCACGGCCTTCCTGTTCGGCGACGGCGCGGGCGCGGTCGTGGTCGGCCCGTCCGAGACGCCGGCGATGGGCCCGGTGATCTGGGGCTCCGAGGGTGACAAGTGCGACACCATCTCGCAGACCCTGCCCTGGGACGTCTATCGTGACGGCGGCGAGGACGTCCGCTTCCCGGCGATCCGCCAGGAGGGCCAGGCCGTCTTCCGCTGGGCGGTGTTCGAGATGGCCAAGATCGCCCAGCAGGCCCTGGACGCCGCCGGGATCTCCGCCGCCGACCTGGATGTGTTCATCCCGCACCAGGCCAACATGCGGATCATCGACTCGATGGTGAAGACCCTCAAGCTGCCCGAGCACGTCGCCGTCGCCCGGGACATCGAGACCACCGGCAACACCTCCGCGGCCTCCATTCCCCTGGCCATGGAGCGGCTGCTGGCCACGGGCCGGGCCAAGAGCGGGGACACCGCCCTGTGCATCGGGTTCGGGGCGGGTCTGAGCTACGCCGCGACGGTCGTTACCCTCCCCTAGCGGAACCGCGTCCCCCGCGGTCCGCACCGAAGACGCTGTAACCGCAGCAATCGCACCACACCACAGCACCACGCAACACGCGACAACCGAGAAGGAGCGCCCCCATGGCCGCCACCAAGGACGAGATCGTCACCGGTCTCGCCGAGATCGTGAACGAGATCGCCGGCATCCCCGCCGAGGACGTCCAGTTGGACAAGTCCTTCACCGACGACCTGGACGTGGACTCGCTGTCCATGGTCGAGGTCGTCGTCGCCGCCGAGGAGCGCTTCGAGGTGAAGATCCCCGACGACGACGTGAAGAACCTCAAGACCGTCGGCGACGCCGTGGACTACATCCTCAACGTCCAGGTCCAGAAGTAGTCCACGCGGGGCGACCGCGTCCCGCACGCGATCCGCATCGCCCGGCCACCGCCGGGCGAGCCCACCAGGACGACGCGTCAGCCGCCGCCCCGCGGGGCGGCGCCGCGCCGCCCACACCGACACGTGGAGACATTTCCTGTGAACGCGACCAACCGCACCGTGGTCGTCACCGGTATCGGCGCGACCACCCCGCTGGGCGGCGACAGCGCATCGACCTGGGATGGCCTGATGGCCGGCGCGTCCGGCGTCAGGACCCTCGAGCACGCGTGGGCGGCGGACCTGCCGGTGCGCATCGCCGCGCCGGTGGCCGTCGAGCCCGCCGAGGTGCTCCCCCGCCCCGTGGCGCGCAAGCTGGACCGTGCGGCGCAGTTCGCCCTGATCGCCGCCAAGGAGGCGTGGGCGGACGCGGGCTTCACCGCGCCGGCGGACGGTGCCCAGGTCGCGCCCGAGCGGCTCGGTGCCGTCGTCGCGTCCGGGATCGGCGGCGTGCACACGCTGCTCGACCAGTACGACGTGCTGCGGGAGAAGGGCTACCGCAAGGTGTCCCCGCACACCGTGCCCATGCTCATGCCGAACAGCCCGGCGGCGAACGTGGGCCTGGAGGTGAACGCGCGGGCGGGCGTGCACACCCCCGTCAGCGCCTGCGCCTCCGGGGCCGAGGCCATCGGCTACGCGATCGAGATGATCCGCACCGGCCGCGCCGACGTGGTCGTGGCGGGCGGCACCGAGGCGGCGATCCACCCGCTGCCGGTGGCCGCGTTCGCCAACATGATGGCGCTGTCGAAGAACAACGACGATCCGCAGGGCGCCTCCCGCCCCTGGGACGCGGGCCGCGACGGCTTCGTCCTCGGCGAGGGCTGCGGCCTGGTGGTGCTGGAGTCCGCCGAGCACGCGGCGGCGCGCGGCGCCCGGGTGTACTGCGAGGCGGTCGGGCAGGGCCTGACCGCGGACAGCCACCACATCGCCCAGCCGGAGCCGACCGGGCGCGGCATCGCCCAGGCGGTGGAGAACCTGCTCGCCGCGAGCGACCTCAAGCCCGCCGAGATCGTCCACATCAACGCCCACGCCACCTCCACGCCGCAGGGCGACGTCGCCGAGACCAAGGCGCTGCGCCGCGTCTTCGGCGACGACCTGGACCACATGGCGCTGTCGTCCACCAAGTCGATGACGGGCCACCTGCTCGGCGGCGCGGGCGGCCTGGAGACCGTGGCCACGGTGCTCGCCCTGCACCACAGGACGGCTCCGCCCACCATCAACGTGGACCGACTGGACCCGGAGGTGGACGCCGACGTGGTCCAGGCCAAGCCCCGGCCGCTGCCGGACGGGCCGATCGCCGCCCTGAACAACTCCTTCGGCTTCGGCGGGCACAACGTCGTGCTGGCCTTCCGCCGGTCCTGAGCGCTCCCCGGCCCCGGGCCGGGACAGCGGTGACGACGACGGCGGCGGGACCCCCACCGGGTGGGGGTCCCGCCGCCGTCGTGTGCCGTACCGCCCGCGGCCCGGCCCTGGTGGCGCATCCGCGGGGTTTTCCCTCGAACGAAGGACGGCCGTCCGTGACGGCCGCCCTTCCGCGTTCACCCGTCCGGCTCCGGCTCCCCGGACCCGCCCGGCGTTCACACCACCTGGTGCAGCCACCTGACCGGCGCGCCCTCGCCCGCGTAGCGGAACGGCTCGAGCTCGTCGTCCCAGGGCTTGCCGAGCAGCTTGGAGATCTCTGCCTCCAGGTCGGCCTCGCCGTTGCGGGCCCGGATCAGGGCGGCGCGCAGCCGGTCCTCGGGGATGAGGATGTCGCCGTGCATGCCGGTGACGGCATGGAAGATGCCGAGCTCCGGGGTGCTGCTGTAGCGCTCGCCCTCGGCGGTCGGGCACGGCTCGGCCGTGACCTCGAACCGCAGCAGGTGCCAGCCGCGCAGCGCCGACGCGAGCTTGGACGCCGTGCCGGGCTCGCCCTGCCAGGAGAACTCGGCCCGCCACGTCCCTGGTGAGGCGGGCTGCCGGATCCAGTCAAGGCTGACGCGCACGCCGAGCACGCCCGCGACGGCCCACTCGACGTGCGGGCACAGCGCGCGCGGCGCGGAGTGCACGTAAAGAACTCCACGTGTCGTCACGGGGACCTCCAGGCTGTGGACGAGGTTCGCCTTCCCCAGCGGCCTCGATCCCGTTCCCGGAGCATCCCGGTGCGAGCAGTCATTCTGCCCCATTGGTCACTGTCATACCAGTTCCCTAAGTGACTTTCCGTAAACGTTACCAACCCACAAAAGCCACAAATAGGACAGTACCTGACTAAGCGTAGCTCCACATCGCCCAAACGCACACTCCGTGATCTTGTTCACGCCGTAAAGGAACAGTTTCTCCCCGACACTCGGGAAAACGCTACCGTGCCTCGGTACCTGTGCAGTGACGTACCGTCGGGCCCAACCGCAGATATCACCCGCTCGCCCGAGGGGAACGCGATGCGCCTGTCAGCCCCGCGAGGAGTGCTCACCTCGCTGGCCGCCCTGTTGACCGCCGCGACCGTCGCCACCGGCTGCACACAGGAGGGGGACCGCTCCTCCGACGCGCCGGTCACCACGGCCGCCCCCGGGCCGAAGTCCCCCTCCGCGGCCGGGGCGCGGGCCTGGCAGGACCGTCCGAGATCCCTGGCCGCGGTCGGCGACTCCATCACCCGCGGGTTCGACGCCTGCCGCCTGCTGTCGGACTGCCCCGAGGTGTCCTGGGTCACCGGCTCCGACGCGCGCGTGGACAGCCTGGCCTCCCGGCTGCTGCCGAAGGCGGCCGCGGGCTCCTCGGGCCCGGCCGCGGGGGGGAGCTGGAACCTGGCCAGGAGCGGCGCGCGCATGGCCGACCTGCCCGGCCAGGTCCGCGCGGCCGCGGCCAAGGACCCGGACCTAGTGGTGATCCTCATCGGGGCGAACGACGCGTGCCGGGCCACCCCCGAGGCCATGACGCCGGTGGACGACTTCCGGGCGGACTTCGAGGAGTCCCTGGCGACGGTGCGGCGCGAACTGCCGGAGGCGCGGATCGTCGTGGGCAGCGTCCCGGACCTGGAGCAGTTGTGGCGGGTCGGCCGGGAGAGCCCGACGGCGCGGCAGGTGTGGCGGCTCGGCATCTGCCCGTCGATGCTCGCCGACGCGGAGTCCACCGACCCCGCCGACGAGCGGCGCAGGGCGGCCGTCACGGAGCGGGTGGAGCGGTACAACGAGGTGCTCCAGACCTCCTGCGAGGAGGTCCCCGGGTGCGTCCACGACGGCGGGGCGGTGCACGAGTACCGCTTCACCGAGGAGCAGTTGAGCCCGTGGGACTGGTTCCACCCGAGCGTGGAGGGCCAGGCGGAGCTGGCCAGGGTGCTGTACGAGGCGGTGTTCGAGGACGCGGCGTTCACGCGGGAGCGGGACGGGCGGGACTGACCGCCGGGGGCGGCGCGGCGGGCCTCCCCCGGCGGCGGCCGGAGCGGGGCTGACCCGGTCTCAGCCCTCGCCCTCCGGCAGGGAGACCACCATCTTCCCGACGTTCTTGCCCCGCAGCATGCCGAGGAAGGCGTCCACGGCGTTGTCGATGCCCTCCACGAAGGTCTCGCGGAACTTCAGCTCGCCGGAGGCGACCCAGCCGCCGACCTCCTGGAGGAACCGGTCCTTCAGATGGGCGTGGTCGGTGACGATCATGCCGCGCAGGGTGAGCCGCTTGCCGATGGCCAGCGCCAGGTTGCGCGGGGCCGCGGGCGGCTCGGTGACGTTGTACTGGGCGATCATCCCGCACAGGGCGGCGCGGCCGTGGGTGCGGAAGGAGGCGAGGGCGGCCTCCAGGTGGTCGCCGCCGACGTTGTCGAAGTAGACGTCGATGCCGTCGGGCGCGGCCCGCTTGAGCTGCTCGGCGACGGGCGCCTCCTTGTAGTCGAACGCCGCGTCGAACCCGTACTCGTCGAGCAGCAGGCGCACCTTCTCCGACGAACCGGCGCTGCCGACGACCCGCGAGGCGCCGCGCAGCCGCGCGATCTGCCCGGCGGTGCTGCCGACGGCGCCCGCGGCGCCGGAGACGAACACCACGTCGCCCTCCTTCATCGGGGCGACCTCCACCAGCCCGGCGTAGGCGGTGAGCCCCGGCATGCCGAGCACGCCCAGGTAGGCGCTGAGCGGCACGGACCTGCCGCCGCCCAGGTCGGTGCGGACCGCGGTGGCGTGCCGCGCGTCCAGCACGGCGTACTCCCGCCAGCCGAGGCCGTGCAGGACGTGGGTGCCCACGGGCAGCCCGGGGACCTGCGAGGCGACCACCCGCCCGACGGCGCCGCCGTCCATGGCCCGGCCGAGCTCGAACGGCGGGACGTAGGACTTGCGGTCGTCCATCCGGCCCCGCATGTAGGGGTCCACGGACAGGTGGAGGTTGCGGACGAGCACCTGCCCCGGGCCCGGCTCGGGGACGGGGACCTCGGCGAGCTCGAAGTCCTCCGGCTCGGGCCAGCCCCGCGGGCGGGTGATCAGGCGTACCTCGCGGCCGGTGGCGGGGATGTCGGTCATGCGGCTCGGGTCTCCTTCGCTGGCGGGTGGCTGGGGGACGGCTGGCGGATAACTGACGGTTGTCCGTTGTGCCCGGCAAAGAACACGCTAACCCCCGTCGCACCTCTGTACGTCAGCACCTCTCACGCGCCACCCTGCTGCACGCAGACCAACATCACCAAACACATCCAAACCGATTCCAGCAGGAGCCACCATGATCAGGAGAGCGCCCGCCGGGAGAACACCGAGCGCCCGGACCGTCGCCGCCGCGGCGGCCTCGCTGGCCGCGGTCGCCGTCACCGCCACCCTCGTGGGATCCGCCGCCGCGCGGGAGCGCTCCCACGGCTCCGTGGCGCCGCCCGGCGAGGCCTCCGTCACCAAGGAGCCCTTCGGCGAGCTGGCGGACGGCACCCCCGTGGAACGCTGGACCCTGGCCAACGGCAGGACCCGGCTGCGGGTGCTCTCCTACGGCGGGATCATCCAGTCCCTGGAGGTGCCCGACCGCAGGGGCCGCACCCGGAACGTGGTGCTCGGCTTCGACGCCCTCCAGGGCTACCTGGACCACCCCGGCCCCTGCTTCGGCGCGATCGTCGGCCGCTACGCCAACCGGATCGCAGGAGGCGCGTTCACCCTCGACGGCGAGGTCCACCAACTGGCGCGGAACAACGGCCCCAACAACCTGCACGGCGGTGAGCGGGGCTTCGACCAGCGGGTGTGGCGGGTGTCGCCGGTGCGCGGCGGCGGCGACGTGGGCCTGCGGCTCACCCGCACCAGCCCGGACGGCGAGGAGGGCTTCCCGGGCACGCTCCAGGTGCGGGTGGACTACACCCTCGGCCCGCACGGCGAGGTGCGGATCGACTACCGCGCCACCACAGACAAGGCGACCGTGGTCAACCTGACCAGCCACGCCTACTTCAACCTGGCGGGCGAGGGCAGCGGCGACGTCCACGGCCAGCGACTGAAGGTGGCGGCGTCCCGCTACACCCCGGTGGGCGCGGACCTGATCCCGACCGGCGAGCTCGCGCCCGTCGCCGGCACCCCGTTCGACCTGCGCGAAGGCGCCTCGATCGGCGACGGCATCCGCGCGGGCCACCCGCAACTGCTCATCGCCCGGGGCTACGACCACAACTATGTGCTGGACAAGGGCGCCACCGCCGCGCCCCGACCGGTGGCCGAGGCCGCGGACCCGGCATCGGGCCGCACCTTGACCGTGTCCACGACCGAGCCCGGCATGCAGGTGTACACCGCCAACTGGCTCGACGGGACGTACACCGGGACCGGCGGCACGGCCTACCGGCAGTCGGACGCCTTCTGCCTGGAGACCCAGCACTTCCCCGACTCCCCGAACCGGCCGTCCTTCCCCTCCACGGTGCTGCGCCCCGGCGAGACCTACACCTCCACCACCGTCTACTCCTTCTCCGCGCGCTGACCCCCGCGGCCGAGGGGGCCGAGCGTGCCGTGCGCGCCGCCGCCCCGCCGCGGGCTCCCCGGCCGCGGGCTCCCCGGCCGGGCGGCGTCCACGTGCGCGGCCAGCACCCGCACGGTGGCGGCGGCGACGACCGCGTGGCCGCGCGTGTTCAGGTGCAGGCCGTCGGTGGCGTGGATGTCCTGAGCCTCGGCGGGGTGGCCGGACAGGTCCACGTGCAGGCAGCCCAGGCGGGCGGAGACGTCCGCGGTGAGCCCGTTGAGCACCCGCAGGCGCTCGGCGATGGCCGCCCGGAACCGCTCGGGCACGTACGGCGAGCCGGTGTTGTCGAACAGGCCCAGGGTGACGACGGTGCAGCCCGCGTCGCGCAGCGGCCGGACGAGCCGGAGCAGCTCGGCCTCCACCGCCTCCGGGTCGAACGTCCGGCCGAGCATGTCGTTGCCGCCCGCGGTCACCGCCGCCAGGTCGGGGCCGAAGTCCAGGGCGGGGCCGAGCTGCGTCTCGCGGATCCGCGCGGCCACCAGGTCCCGCCGGCCCAGGTTGCGGTACTCCACGGCGGGCGCGACCAGGCGCAGCGCCTCGGCCACCAGGTCGGCCCAGCCCAGGTCCGGGTAGCCGGGCACGGCCTCCCGCGCCCCCTCGGCGATGCTGTCGCCGAGCACGGCGAAACGCCGCCAGGGGGCGCCGGCCAGCAGGAAGACGGCCTCCTCGTCGGTGAGGCAGTACGGGTCGGCGACGGCGGGGGTCAGGTGCGCGGTGCGCGGGGTGTGCGGGGTGTTCATGAGCCGGGTTCTCCCTGGGTGGCGGGGGCGGGCGCGGGCCGGCCGGCGGCGGGGGCCGCGGCGGGCGCGGGCGGGCGGACGGCCAGGCCGAGCCCGGCCAGGGCGCTGAGCGCCGCGGCGGCGGCGCAGAACAGGTAGACGGCGGCGAAGTCGCCGGTGCCCACGTCGGTGCCGGTCAGCAGCGTGGCCATGGTGGCGATGCCGAGCGCGCCGCCGACCTGACGCGCCGTCTGGTTCAGGCCGGTGGCGCCGGCGAAGCGCAGCGGGGACACCGACAGCGCCGCCGCCGTCGAGGTGCCGGTGGTGACCAGGCCCATCGGGATGCCGACCAGGACGCCGAGCGGCAGCCAGTACGTGAGGAAGTCCGGCTCCTCCGGCAGGGTGAGCGCGGTCACCAGGCCCACGGCGGCCAGCAGCAGCCCGCCGCCCACCACCACCGGGCGCACCCCCCACCTGCTCTGGAGCCTGCCCGCGTACAGCGCCGTGACGGTGGCGGCCAGCGCGCCCGGCGTCATCGCCAGGCCCGCCTCCAGCTCGGAGTAGCCCCACACGCCGGTCACGTACAGCACGCCGACCAGCAGCCAGGCGTACAGGGCGGCGCCGTAGGCGAACGAGGCCGCGTTGGACAGCGCGAAGGCCCGGCTGCGCCACAGGGACGTCTCCACGGCGGGCACCGGGTGCCGGGCGGAGCGCAGCAGCGTCCACCCGAGCGCGGCGGCGCCGCCCGCCAGGCAGGCCAGGGTCCGCGGGCCGGTCCAGCCCCACCCGTCGCCCTCGGTGATGCCCAGGCACAGCAGGCCGATGCCCAGGCCCAGCAGCGCGGTGCCCCACGCGTCGGGGAGCCGGCGCCCCGGGGTCCGGGCGGTGCGCGGGACCAGGCCCGCGCACAGCAGCAGGGCCAGGCCGAGCGGGACGTTGATCAGGAACAGCGAGCGCCAGCCGAAGGCGTCGACCAGGACGCCGCCGAGGGACGGGCCGACCGCGGCGGCGAGCGTGCCGGCCGCGCTCCACTGGCCGATGGCGGCGCGGCGGCGCTCCGGCGGGGTGTCCGCGAGCACGATGGCGAGCGACGCCGGGATCATCGCCGCGGCGGACGCGCCCTGGAGCGCGCGGGCGGCGAGCAGCACCTCGAGGCCGGGTGCCAGGGAGCACAGCAGCGACATCAGGGTGAAGCCGCCGACGCCCGCGACGAACAGGGAGCGCCTGCCCACCACGTCGGCGAGCCGGCCCGCGGGCGCCAGCAGCGCGGCGAACAGCGACGCGTAGATGGTCACCACCCACGACAGGTCGGCGATGTCCGCGTCCTCGAAGTCGCCGGCCAGGTCGGGGACGGCCAGGTTGACGATCGTCACGTCGAGCACGGCGAGGAACGCCGCGCCGGACGCGAGCAGCAGCAGCGGAAGGGGTCCGCGCGACGCGGTGCCCTCCGTGCCGCGGGGTTGATACTTCATCACGCCTCCTACATACCGATGGTCGGAATGTATGGTGCGGAGGGTGAGGCGTCAATGGGGAACGGGAGGGGAGGAGGCGGGCCGACGGGATGCGCCCCGGCCGCGGGGGGCCGTGCCCGGGCGGGGCGCGCGGGGGCGGTCGGCGCTCCCGCGCTAGAGGGGCGGGGGCGGTCCGGGGCGCCGGGCGGACCGGGCGGACCCGACCCGGACGGCAGCCGGACCCGACCGCGCCGCGAGCGGGCCTCGACCGCGGCTCGGGCGGGAACACGGCGCGAACGCGGGACGGGAGGAGGTGGGCGGGCCGCCCCCGGGCGGATGCCCGCGGGCCGGCGCGCGGCTCGGGAACTCACGGCCCCGGGCGGCCCCGGCGACGAAGTCGGAGGCCAAGCGGTCTAGGAAGACAATCGGAAGGCACAA